>DPYP01000018.1:1531-2979 GCA_003545375.1 Lentisphaeria bacterium | reverse complement strand
TTCGTCAAAACGGCGATGGCCCAGAGCATTGATTATCAAGGCACCACCGTTGATTTCTTCTGGGCAGGCATCCTGTAACTCGGCCGCGCTGACGCTGCCGGACCCGCTTTCTCGGTCCAGATGGACAACGGTGGCGTCGATGCGAAAAAGCCGCTCGACCGGGAAACTGGCGGCGTCCCGGCCGTCGTCCACTTCCTTGATGTGACCGGGAAAATCTATATAGGTGCCCACCATCGAGTTGTGGCTGAAATCGTAAACCACCCCCGTGTAGGAAAAATTCTTATCACCGATGGCAAGCTCGTGCTGGGTTGCGGCCTCGGCTTCTGTAATGGTGTGGGTGAGCTCGATCAGTTTCATGACAGCGTTCCTACGGCAAGACCCGCAGGAACAAGCGCTCCCAGTTGCCGTGCATGATGTTGGCAATGTCTTCGCTGGCATAGCCGCGGTCTTCAAGGATTCCGACAATTTTTTGCAGATCTGCGATCGTGTCGAGGTCGGCCGGTGACTGTTCCTGGCCGAAGCCCCCGTCGAGATCACTGCCGATGGCGGCATGGCGGCTGTTGCCCGCGAGCTGGCAGACGTGTTCGATATGGTCTGCTACGGTGGTCAGCGTTACACCGTTGTTCCCGTCCTGCCGGGTCCAGCCCGGCTTGAGCATCCAGCAGTCGAAGGCCGTCCCGACGACGCCGTCCCGATCGATAATGGTCTGCAGCTGATCATTCGCAAACTGCCGCTGCTGTGGCACCAGTGTCCGGCAGTTGCTGTGGCTGGCGAAAATGGGACCATCGAATGACTGCACGGCCTCTTCGAAAGACCGATCGGAAGTGTGGCTTAGGTCTAGCGGCATGTTCAACTGTGCCATCACTTTCAGCAACTTGCGGCCGCGGTCGGTCAGGCCGTTTTTCGAATTGGTCCCGCCGGCGTAGCGACACAGCCCGTAGTGTGCCAGGCCGAGCAACCGTACGCCCGCTGCATGCCAGTCGTTCAAGGCCTCGGGCTCGGTGAGCGGATCGGCGCATTCAAGGCTGACAATCAGGCCCGGCGCTGGCGTTTCACGCGTCGCCCCGGCTTCCCGCCGGCGCCACAGCGCCAGGTGATCGGCCAGGCCCGCCGCGGTCGTGATCAGGCGGATGATACCGGCTTCGTCGAGGGCCCGGTAGAATTCGAGTTGGCCGCGGCCGGCAGCGTGACAGTGCTGCGGCGTATGAAAATCAACCCCAGCTGCGGGCTTGCCCGTGCAGCGGGTGAAAACAGTGCCGGCGACGACCGCGACCCAGCCGCGCTGCAGGTCCGGAATCCCAACTGTCGCCAGGCCGGGGGCCGCCGCCTCAATGCCGTTTTCCTGCGCCCGGATGTCGCGGGCGGCGCGGGTGACGTCGCGGTTGTTGTGCAGGGCGTTCCAAGCCAGATCGAGATGTGCGTCAATGATCAGCACGTAAACCCCGTTG
>DPYP01000018.1:0-1143 GCA_003545375.1 Lentisphaeria bacterium | reverse complement strand
CAATCTTCCTGCCATTGGTTCGCACTTGGTTGACGATTAGGTTAACGGGTAAGGCTTGACGCAGGCCGCCACAGCCTGAGTCGCCAAACGCTACATTAATACCTGGACACCATTCACCCAACTTTCCATGACCGAACCCGACGACAACCGCAAATACTGGGACGAGCTGGCGCCCTGCTATCAGGACCAGACGAGCATCAGCACGCACGACTTCCACTTCGGGCCGCTGCTGCCCGGCAATGCCGACCTGCGGCTGCTGCCCGAGTCGCTGGACGGTCTCGAAAGCCTGGAAATCGGTTGTGGCGCCGCTCAGAACAGCGTTTACCTGGCCGGCTGCGGGGCGGCCTGCACGGCGATCGACGTGTCACCGGTGCAGCTCGACCATGCTGCCGAGCTGGCCCGCGACGCCGGCGTCGAGATTGAGCTTCAGGCCCTGGCCATGGAAGACCTCGACCAGCTGCAGCCGCGTGTCTTCGACTTCGTCCATTCCACCTTCGCGCTGCCGTTTGCTACGGATCCGCAAACGGTGATTGCGGACGCTGCAAATTTACTGAAACCCGGGGGGCACCTGCTGCTGACGACCGCCCATCCGGCGTTCGCCGGAGAGTGGCTGGAGCTTGGGGACGAAGGGTGCGGATTGTTTCTGAGGAGCTATTTTGACCCGCCCGGAGATGTGAGATTCACAGAAGACGGGACTACTTTCGTACGATCGCGCGCCCGTCCAATCGGAGAAATGCTTGACTGGCTGTTGGCTGCAGGCCTGGTGCTCGACCGGCTTGTCGAACCGCAACCGCTGCCGGTGCCGACGATGAGTCCGGCCGAGATCACCTCACGGATTCCGTACTACAGCGATGTCTGGCGCCACTGTTTCGACCAGATTGCGCATATTCCTGTGGTAGTCATTTTTGCGGCACACCGCAGCTGATAGCACGATCAGGAATCGAGATATTGTCTTGGTGCAGACACAGCCGCACGGAGGAAGGATGCTGCATCCTATCACATCGCAGCTGTATCGGTTCGAGGATACCTGCAACATCTACGTTCTGACGGATGGAGATCGGGCACTGTTGATCGATTGCGGCGGCGGCGCTGTGCGCTCGGCAATCAGCGAGCTCGGGGTCAGGCAGATCGATTGGGCGCTGT
>DPYP01000530.1:11462-17818 GCA_003545375.1 Lentisphaeria bacterium | reverse complement strand
GGAACCCGCTGCTGAGGAACCCGCCGCTGAAACTGAAGCACCTGCCGAAGCTGAAGCTGTCGAGGACGAAACGAAGGAATAATGGGAGTTCGCTATGATCGGCAAATTGTTCAATAAGATTTTCGGCAGCGAAGACAGTGGCGCCCTGCCCGCCCTGCCCGCACCTGGGGATTCGGACCTTCCAGGTTTCGTCGAGTACGTCACCTGTGGACTCGTCGACAACCCCGATGAAGTAAGCGTCGATTCGCACGAGTCCGATGCTACGATCGAAATCAGCATTTACTGCGACAAGGACGACATTGGGAAGATCATCGGACGTAACGGCAAGACAATCGCCGCGATCCGTTCCCTTGTGCAAGGCGCCGCGATGCGCTCGAACAAGCAAGCATCGGTGGAAGTTGCGAATCAATGACCCGGCTGGATATTATTACGATTTTTCCGGCCATGTACAAAGGACCGTTTGATGAGTCGATCGTCAAACGGGCTCGCGAAAAGGGATGTATAGAAATCAATCTTGTCGATTTGCGGGAGTTCACCCACGATCGACATCGCAGCGTGGATGATCGGCCTTATGGGGGCGGTGCCGGCATGCTGATGAAGCCGGAGCCGATCTTCGAGGCAGTCGACACGTTGCGGACGCCGCAGAGCCGAATCGTGCTGCTGTCGCCGCAAGGACAGCAATTCCAGCAGCAGCACGCCGAAGAGCTGGCGGAAGCGCCACATTTAATTTTCATCTGCGGCCATTACGAAGGGGTCGATGAGCGTGTGCACATCGACCTGGCTGACGTGGAATTGTCAATCGGAGACTACATTCTCAGCAACGGCAACCTTGCAGCCATGGTCGTCGTTGATGCTATCGTGCGGCTGTTGCCCGGCGCTCTTGGGTGCGAAGAGTCGGCGGTGAAAGAATCGTTCAGCGACGGACTGCTGGAGTATCCGCAGTACACGCGCCCGGAGGAATATCGTGGCATGCGTGTGCCGGAAATTCTGCTGTCAGGCGATCATGCGGCAATCGAGACGTGGCGCTTGAAGATGGCGACCGAGCGGACCCGGACAAGGCGTCCCGACCTGCTCGTGTAGAGCCGACACAATTTTGGAATCCTAGAAACCTGATCGTACGCAATACTGACGAGAGGACTTACCCTATGAACGTCATCATCGATAAGATCAACAAAGAGCAGCTCAAGGAGCAGGCGCCCGAATTCGCAATCGGCGACACCGTCAAAGTTCACGTGGCGATCCGCGAGGGCGACAAGGAGCGGGTACAGATGTTTACCGGCACCGTAATTGCCCGTAGTGGTCACGACATCAACGAGACGTTTACGGTCCGTCGCATGGCCTATGGCCTTGGCGTCGAACGCGTATTCCCGGTCCATTCACCGCGCATCGTCGATGTCGAAGTGATCCGTCGCGGTGATGTGTCTCGCGCCAAGCTCTATTATCTGCGCGACCGCCAGGGTAAGGATGCCCGCGTCAGGGAAAAGCTGCGCGGTGCCAAATAAGACTTGGACTTTTTTTCTTTTCTCGAATTGCCTGAGTCACCCGCTTCTCTGTATGAGATCGAGACGGTGGCCCACCGCTACGGCCTGCAGCATATTGTCGGTGTCGACGAAGCTGGCCGCGGGCCGTTGGCCGGACCGATCGTAGCGGCAGCTGTTGCTTTGCCCCCTGCCTTCCGCCACGACGACCTCAACGACTCCAAAGTGATGACCGCGCCCGAGCGGGAGGTTGTGTTCGAGGCATTGCTGGCCGCCCCGGATATTGTTGCGACGGCGGCGGTGATCTCGGCGTCCGAGATTGACCGGCTCAATGTTCTGCGCGCCAACGACGTCGCGATGCAGCGGGCTACGGTACAGTTTGACGAGATCGATCTGATCCTCGTCGACGGCTTGCCGGTGCCGGGCATGCCGGCGCCCTGCCGGAGCATCGTCAAGGGTGATCGCAAATGTGCCTGTATCGCTGCTGCCAGTGTCATTGCCAAAGTTCTGCGCGATCGACTCATGACGGCATACGGCGAACGTTTTCCCGGGTACGGCTTCGAGCAGCACAAAGGCTACGGTACGCTGGAGCATCTAACGGCGCTCGCGGCACTCGGCGCGAGCCCGATTCACCGCCGTTCCTTCGCTCCGGTGGCGTGGGTTGAGGCGGAGAAGTTTCAGCCGTCATTCGACTTCCTTTGAGCGGATTCCGAGTCGGGAGACGTCTCTGTGCTCTTCATTTACGGCGTCTGCGAACATCGTGCGCGGGGAGGCCCTGCTTACGTGACGTAAATCACGAGCCGGGAGGCATTTGGGGAATTTTCCGGGAGCGATTCCTTGCCGGGGCCGGTCGACTTCCATTTTCTGCAGGCAGGCGGGCAGGCTTACTTCTTGCGATACGTGATACGACCTTTCGTCAGGTCGTACGGCGACATTTCGAGCGTCACTCGGTCGCCAGGCAGGATACGGATGAAATGCAGGCGCATTTTCCCACTGATGTGGGCAAGCACTTCATGCCCGTTCTCGAGTACGACCCGAAACATTGTATTGGGCAGTAGCTCTTTCACTGTTCCTTCTAATTTGATGCATTCTTCGGCCACGTGAGGATCTCCGGTTTGGATTCAGTTATCAGGATCATATGTTCGAAATGCGCTGACCAGCTACCGTCGATCGTGCGCACGGTCCAACCGTCGTCGTCGATTTTGACGCGATGGTCACCAACGTTGACCATGGGTTCCAGTGCCAGCACCATTCCGGCGTACAGCGGTTCCCGTGATTTTGCCGTCGGATAGTTCGGCACTTCCGGTGCTTCATGCAGTTTGACGCCGCAGCCATGGCCGACAAAGTCGCGCACGACCTTGTAACCCGAGGCGCTGACGACGTTCTCGATGGCGACGCCAATGTCCCAGACGGTGTTGCCGGCCCGGGCTACATCGATACCGGCCATCAGGCTTTTCTCGGTAACTGCCATCAGGTTGGCGACCTGCCCGACAGCCGGCCCGACGCTGACAGTTTTTGCGGTATCACCGATGTACCCCCCGCAACGGGTGCCGCAGTCAACACTTACGATGTCGCCGAGCTGGATGATACGGTCCCGGCAGCTGATGCCATGTACTACTTCGTCGTTGACCGAGATGCAAATCTCGCCCGGGAAGCCCAAATACCCTTTGAAGGCGCTGTCCACGCTGTGGTCGCGCATGACGGCGCCAGCCAGCAAGTCGAGGTCGTTCAGTGCGACTCCGGGCCCGATACCTGCAAGGATGGTCTCGAGAATCGCCGATGTCGTCGCTGCTGCTTGGCGAATACCCTCGATCTCCTCAGCCGTGTGAATGATGCACTGCGGCTTCCCGCCGTCCCGCTCGCTACGGGACTTTTTCGCTGAGCGCTGCAAAATTTGTCGCTTTGTCTGACGACGCATCGATACGTATGATCCGGTTGAGATTGTCGTAAAAATCGATCAGCGGTGCCGTTTGATTCCGGTAAACCTCCAGCCGCCGTCGCACTGTTTCTTCCTGGTCGTCAACGCGCTGATGCAACTCACCGTTGCATTTGTCACAAAGGCCTGGCTGCTGCGGCGGTCCAAAACTCAGGTGATACGTCGCCTTGCAGCCACGGCACACCTGCCTGCCGGTCAGTCGTTCCACCACAATTTCGTCCGATGCTTCCAGAAGGATCGCTGCCATCAGGTGGAAGCCGATCGTGTCCGCCATCGCCTCGACCCGCTCAGCCTGCTCGATGGTTCGTGGGAAGCCATCGAGAATGTAGTTGGCATCACTGCCGCTGGTCAGAAAGTTTTCCATCAGGTCGAGAATGATCCCGTCCGGCACCAGCCCACCGCTGCTGACAAACTCCTGGACCCGGCAGCCAAGCTCGGAACCCGCCTGGATCTCTGCCCGCAACAGGTCGCCTGTCGACACGTGTTGCATACCGCGCGCTTCACAGAACTCCGCCGCCAATGTCCCCTTGCCAACGCCCGGGGGGCCAAGAAATGCATAGTTTGCCATGGTTAGAAACTTCCTCCAAAAAAAACACATGCCGCACAATATAAGGCCGCCCGCGGCTCATGCAAAAGCCTGGCGCCTACAACTCGCGCCTCTTAACTTGGCGACGCGACGCCCTCGGCCTTCGGTTTCGACCCACCGGGTCCTTCCTCACCGTGACGACGCGAGAGGATCCAGAACACGCAGGCAATCGCTGTCCACGTGACGATTACCAGACTAAGCCCCAGCGCGACAATCGCCGCCTTTGCACCATCGGCACCCAGTTCCGTGAAAAAGTGGCTGATCACCAGGTCGCGGCTGCCCAGGCCCGCCGGCGTCAGTGGAATCGAGGCAACGCAGTTTGCCACTTGGACTGTCACGAAATACATCGCGACCGAGATGATCTCCTCGCCGAATGCCTTGCCAATGCAGTAAACGGCCATGGCGAACGCCGAATGGCCGATGACCGAGAACAGCAACGCCAGCACCACGGCACGGGGTTTGGTGCGGTACAGATCGAGCGCTTCCGACATGCGTTCGATGATGCCGGTGAACTTGTCGGGTAGAACCCGGGCGCCGAATTCGATCAGGTGCCGCACCCCGGGCAACCGCTGCAGTTGCTCGCGAAAAGCGATGGCAATCACACTGGCGAGGCCGCAGATGCTGCCGCCGGTGATGATGCCCACAGCCACTTGCAGGTGGTCTGGTGCCGTGCGAATGAAATCGAGCGCGGCCAGCACCGAGATGCTGGCAACGACGAACAGGCCCATCAGTCCGACGAGCCGGTCCAGCACGATCGTCAATACCGCAGCGCTGGTTTTTTCGCCGGCGTGCTGGGCGATGTAGTACATTTTTACGAAATCTCCGGTAATGGTGCCGGGGATGACCCCACTCCAGAAAATGCCGATCATGGTGAGCTGCACCAGGCTCATGGCGCGCAGGCGGATATCCTGGACGATGAGCAGGATATGCCAGCGCACGATGGTCATGACGAGGAGGACGGCGTAGAACAGGAAGCCGAGGGCAATCAGGCCCCACTTACACTGGCCGAATTCGACGGCCAGATCGACCTCTGCATGTCGCAAAATCTGAACAATTACGTAGGTGGCGATGCCGATTCCGATGGCGGCGCGGAGCACTGTGAAAAAAATCGAACGGCGTTTAGATGCAGCCATAGGGGGTCTCGTTTCAAAAAAAAATGGACCCAAATAGTTGACAGCCAACCAGGGTTAAGGTATATTCTGGATTTGACGTTTCTGCTCTTTTGGCAATCACCGGCGCCCGGTGTTTGTCAAGGTTGGAGCGGGGGGCTTCAACCGCGAATAATCGTTCTGGAACAACTGCCGCGGGGATCGGCGTTGTTAGAGTTTTCCAGGCAAATCAACAGAGAAATTAGGGAACGTTAAAAGGGACTAAAATGTACCACAAGAATGATCCAATGAAAGCCTATATGCAAGATATAGGCGAGATCCCTTTGATCAGCAAGGAAGAGGAAGTCGAGCTGGCTGCCAAGATCAAGGCTGGGGATGAGATGGCACGGCAGAAGCTGATCAAGGCGAATCTGCGCTTGGTTGTCAAAATCGCCCATGATTTCAAGGGCTTTGGTCTACCGCTTCTGGATCTCATATCTGAGGGGAACATCGGGCTCATGCGAGCCGCCGAGAAGTTCGATCCGGCGAAGGGAGCCAAGTTCAGCAGTTATTCGGCTTGGTGGATCAAGCAATCCATGCGCCGTGCCCTGTCTCAGAAAAGCCGCACCATTCGCGTACCCGTCGCGTCCGCCGGTAAGATCAACAAAATCCGCACTGCCAAGATCCAGCTGACCGAGAAGCTCGGCCGCGCGCCGACCGACACTGAGATCGCCGAACACCTCGACTTCACCAAGCGTACCGTCCAGGGTCTCAAGCTCGCCGACCTCAAGACCTTCTCCCTGCACGATCCGATTCAGAAAGGCGAAGAAGGCAGCTTCGAAGACATCATTCCCGACTCTTCCGCCTGTACCCCCGATGAGATCATCGAGGACAGTGAGAGCATCCAAAGGCTGCGTGGCCTCATCCATAACCTCGACGAACGCGAAAAGACCATCCTGGTCATGCGTTACGGTCTTGATGGCAGCCGCCCCAAGACTCTCGAGGAAGTCAGCCGTATTATCGGCCGTACCCGTGAGCGCGTCCGCCAGATCCAGATGCAGTCTCTCAAGAAACTGCGCGCGATGATCGAGGATGAGACCTACGACAACGATGGCAAACGCCAGGAAGAAGAAGTCGATCCGATGCCCATCCTGCCGCCGCTGAATGACGCCAAGGCCGGTGTCGCGCGCGCTGCCCGAAACCGCCGCGGCCTGGGCACTGGCGATCCGATCGTCGATTTCAAGCGGCAGCGCGAATACAACGGCAAG
>DPYP01000530.1:11147-11276 GCA_003545375.1 Lentisphaeria bacterium | reverse complement strand
AAGTAAAGCGTGTTGTCCAGTCCGCAACGCCGCCGCATATTCCAGCTCCGGCAATCCCTTTGATTGCCGGAGCTTTTTTATTCATAGGCAGCCGTGGCCAGGCTCTGCATGGAACTCAGCGTCGAACTC
>DPYP01000530.1:0-11121 GCA_003545375.1 Lentisphaeria bacterium | reverse complement strand
GCCTCGATGCCCTCAAGATATCGACGCGCAGTCTCAACAGCCTGCGCTCCGCTGGTATCGAGACCGTCGCGGAACTGGCCATCAAGTCGCCACAGGAGCTCCTGGGCATCCGATTCTTTGGAGAGAAATGCCTCAACGAAGTCCAGATGGCCCTGAACGTGTACTATAAGTAAGGCGTGTGTTGCCCAGTCCGCAACGCCGACGCATATTCCGACTCCGGTAATCCCTTTGATTGCCGGAGTTTTTTTATTCACAGGCAGCCGTGGCCAGGCTTTGCATGGAACTCAGCGTCGAACTCAGTGACATCATTGCGCCGGAACGGGTGCTGACACGTCCCATCGACCTCATCGCCTATGCCAGCGACGCCAGCGTCTACCGGCTTATCCCGCAGGCCGTTGTGCAGCCGGACAGTATCGAAGAAGTCCGGGCGCTGTTCGAGCTCAGCCGCCAGCGCCGCGTCCCGCTCACCTTCCGTGCCGCCGGCACCAGCCTCTCCGGCCAGGCCGTCACCAGTGGTATTCTCGTTGATCTCTCGAAGTTCTGGCGTCGTGTCAGCGTCGAAGACGAAGGGGCCAGAGTGCGCGTGCAGCCCGGCATCATCGGTGCCACGGTCAATCGCATACTGCGTCCGTACAGAACTAAAATCGGCCCCGACCCCGCCTCGATCAACGCCTGCATGATGGGCGGTATCCTTGCCAACAATGCCAGCGGCATGTGCTGCGGTGTTGCCCAGAATTCCTATCACACCCTCGAGTCCCTCACCTTTATGCTGCCCGATGGAACGTGCATCGACACTGCCGCCGTCGATGGCAACACCCGGTTTGTCGACACCTGCCCGGAGATCGCCGACGGCCTGCTTGCACTTAAAAAGCGCCTTGAGGCCAATCCCGAGCTGGTCGCTACCATCCGCCACAAGTACCGCACCAAGAACACGACCGGGTACGCCCTCAATGCCCTGCTCGACTACAGCAAGCCGGTCGAAATCATGCGGCACCTGCTGATCGGCTCCGAGGGGACGCTCGCTTTCATTGCCGAAGCCGTCCTCAACACCGTGCCCGACCTGCCCTGCAAATACACCGGCGTCCTGTTTTTCGCGAACATCCGCGACGCCTCCGCTGCCATCGTGCCGCTTCGCGACTCCGGCGCCGTGGCGCTGGAATTGATGGACCGTGCATCGCTGCGCTCCGTTGAAAACCAGAAAGGCGCTTTGGCGGAGATGAAGGGCTTGCCGGACACAGCTGCCGCCATCCTTGTCGAGTACCAGACTGCCACCACCGGCGAGCTGGCCGACCGCATCGTGGCTGCAGCCGACGTCTGCGAACGACTGAGCCTCGTGCATCCGCCGAATTTCACTGATAATCCTGACCGGCAGGCGGCGCTGTGGAAGATCCGCAAAGGCTTGTTTCCGTCCGTCGGCGCCGTGCGCAAACTCGGAACATCGGTGATTATCGAGGACATCGTATTTCCCGTCGACCGACTCGCCGATGCCGTTGTCGACCTGCAGTCGCTCTTTCAGCAGCACAAGTATCCCGACGGTATCATTTTTGGTCATGCCAAAGACGGCAACCTGCATTTCGTCATCACCCAATCCTTCAATGACCAGCCGGCGATTGACAAGTACGACCGCTTCATACGCGACATCGTTGCGCTGGTCGTGGACAAATACGGCGGTGCCGTCAAGGCGGAGCACGGTACCGGCCGTAACATGGCGCCCTTCGTTGAAGCCGAGTGGGGCGGTGAGGCCTATGCTGTCATGGCCGAGCTCAAGCAGCTGATCGATCCGCAGAACCTGCTCAACCCGGGGGTCATTATCAATGACGACCCGAACGCCCACATCAAGAACCTCAAATCGCTGCCAACGATCGATCCGGAGTCGGACACCTGTATCGAGTGTGGCTTCTGCGAACCGAAATGTCCGAGCCGCGACCTCACGCTGACGCCGCGCCAGCGAATTGTCGTGCGCCGCGAAATGGCAAGGCTTCAGGCCGCTGACAACGACGGAGCCACCTTGGCCAGCCTGCGCGATTCCTACCGTTACGACGGCCTCGACACCTGTGCCGCCGACGGCTTGTGCGCCACTGCCTGTCCGGTCGCGATCGACACCGGAAAACTCGTCAAACGCCTGCGCTGCGACGGCCACGACCAGAAAGCACATGCCAGGGCGGTGTGGTTTGCCGATCGTCTGGCGCGCCTCGAGTCTTTGGTCCGGCTCAGCCTGCGTCTCGGGCACTTGACCCAAAAGATTCTCGGTGCGGGTGCCGTCCGGTTCGGCGCCCGCCTTGTCGGCGCTGTGCTCGGGACGAAACTGCCGACGTGGTCGACCCACATGCCGAAGCCGGCCGCAGTGAATTTTCCAGGCAATCCTAAAGACGGTGCTGTCGCAGTTTACTTTCCGACCTGCGTGACCCGTACCATGGGCTCGTTGCCGGGGGAGGATGCCGGCGAGCCATTGTGGTCGGCCATGTTGTCGATCGCCGAACGCGCCGGCAAGCCGTTGTGGATTCCCGACAACTGTGCCGGACAATGCTGCGGCACCCCGTTCTCTTCCAAGGGATTTACCGAGGCCTACGTCCAAACCGTCAACATACTGGTCGACCGCATGTGGATTTGGTCGGACGGCGGCAAGCTGCCGATCGTCCTCGACACCAGCCCGTGCACCCATACCATGACGACCTGTCGCGACGACCTCACGCCCGCCAACCGGGAGCGTTACGACAAGCTCGAAATCCTCGACAGCGTTGCATTCGTGCACGACCATCTGCTGCCCAATCTCGAGCTGCAGCCGATCGCCGACAAAGTCGTTCTGCATCCCGTCTGTTCCGTCACCAAGATGGGCCTGGACGGCAAGTTCACCGCCATTGCCAACGCCTGTGCCGAATCGTCGTCCGTGCCGGTGCACGCAGGATGCTGCGGATTCGCCGGCGATCGTGGTCTGCTGTTTCCCGAGCTTCCGGCTGCGGCGACACGTGCCGAGGCCGCCGAAGTGACGGCTTCCGGCTGCGACCGGTGTTACTCGAGCAGCCGCACCTGCGAGCTCGGCCTGTCGATTGCCACTGGCCGGATCTACCAGTCGTTCATCTACCTCGTCGAGCGCGCGTCACGGTAGGTGTCGCTCGCCGTTGCGCTCCGATTGCGAAACATCAGTCTGATTTCCCTGCGGGGGCAAGCGCTTTTGCTGCTGGAAATATACTGCGCATCCTTCTCAGGCGTACCGCACATGCGCTTCGAGTTTCTCGACCGAGATAAACTCACGGCTGTCGTGGGGGATGCGCTTGACGATGTGAACGCGGACCTGGTTTTCGCCGACACGACACAACTCGGGCGGCACCGGAAAATCTTTTCGCAGCAGCCTCTGGTCCGGATCGATGTCGGGCAGGTCCGAGGAACATGTGGCAGGCTGGGGGGCCGGTGAGAAGATCTGCCGATCCTGCCATTGGTAATCATCGACAGCCGGGCCGAGAACGACATCGTTGAGGCGGATCTCGATTTGATCGCCCTCGCGGGCACCGAGCAATACAACCCGCAAGGTCACGTCCTCGAGAGCTTCGGCCAGCGCCCGCACGTTGTCGCAGAACCGGATCGTCAGGCATTCGGGCCGGCCATAATTCTTCAGGGTAACGGGCAGCGGAGCGGTGTCGTTGCGGGCGAAGTATCCGCCGGACCACGGGAATCCGCCGCGGCGTTCGACGGCGAACAGCTTGTCCTTGGTGGCCATGGTCCCGGGGTTGCCCATTTCCCTGAGAGCCTGGAGCTCAACCCGGGTCCCCTCGTAGCGGTTCGGGAGATTGCCCTTCACTTCCTGGAGTGCGGCGGACCAGTTGAATGCCTGGATCGTGTCGGCGCCCTGCTGCCACCAGTTGCCGAACACGCCGCGATAGAACTCGATCGGCGGCCACTTGTATCCTGCGGTGGCGTGGTGGGTATCGAGTGTCGGTTGCAGCTTGATGTTGCGACCGGCGGTGATGCGATGAAAAAAGTCGAAGTCCGGATCGATCGATCGACAGCCGATGGTGAAGATGTCGACAAGCGATTCCTGCGCCCACGTCTCGACGTCGAACCCGTCCGCCCGACATCCTTCCTGGTTCCTCGGCACCTTGACGCCAAGCAGAAATGGCCGGCCGCGATTCTCTCCAACCTCGAGTGTCATCAGGCGCACCGAGCGCACGAAGTCGGTCATTGCATTGCGGTGTTCCCATTCTTCTCCCGGCGGCAGGATCGGCACGTGGCGTGATAAATCAATCTGGAATCCGTCGAAATCGTAATTCTGAGCGACCTCCCGCAACAACTCGAGATTCAACTCGCGGACCTCGGGTACGGCGTAATTCCAGTCACCGTACCAGTGGATATCCCGGATGACCCAGTCGGGGTGAGCGATCTTCGTCGGGTTGATTTCTTCGTCGGGATCGGCGCCGGCGTTGTCGGGCAAAAAGTCCGCCTCACTGACCCGGTGGTTCCAGAATACTTCGAGCTCCCGCTCGCGGCACCCATCTATGAGTGCCTGGACGAGGTCGAGCCCCTTGTCCCACCATTTGACCAGGGACGCGTGCCGGAACGGCTCGAGCACCTTGCTGGGGTAGGTCGCCATCCCGCTCGGCCCGCCCATGTCCCAGATGATGGCGTCAATCTGCGTATCGGGGTCATCCTCGTAGGCAAAGACGGATTGGCCGGTGAGCTCCGAGTGGCCCGCCATCTGGACGACCGTTTCGTCGTCGGCTGGGGCTTCGGATCGTTGTGTCAGGTCCAGGCCTATTTCAAGGTTGGGGTCGTACTGCACGACGATCCGCCGCCGGCGGTTCACCGCTGCCTGGTGTTCCGGCGAGAGTTTGATCGCATGTATTGAGTCTTTGGTATCCATCAAATTCGGGTTGTTGCCCCGGCAAGCTGTATTTTGGTAAAAGTCTCAGAGTAATACCGCTTGCCAGTACTGTCAAGGTTGTCAGTGACGGTAAACGCTGGTAGCCTAACAACCGCCCCTGTGCAGGTTGCTTTTGCGGGAGAAGGGGGGGATTGCACAGAAAGAAAAAGACAACACGCTGGTCATTCGGCATGACAAACCAAACCGAACACCAAGATATTAGCGGCGAATCACTCGAGGACTTTGATCGCCCGGTTCCATGCTCACTGAACTTTTCCGATGCCATCACCGTGGAGGCGTGGGTCGAGAGCGATGCCTACCAGCGCGAGTCGTTGCAGGCGCTTGTTTCAAAGTGGCGCATCACCGAGTCATTCGATCGGTTCGACGGATACGATGCTGCCGACACTGACGGTCTCGATACACGCGGCTTTTTTGGCGCTGTGTTCGATGGGCGTTATGTCTACTTTGTACCCCAGAACTCGGGCACCGGGTCTGCCGGGCGGGCTACTGGCCATCATGGCAAGGTGCTCCGTTATGACACCCAAGCCGAATTCAAAGCTGCGACGAGCTGGAGTGCATTCGATGCCTCAGAGACCTCAGGATTGCAGACGTGCGGTTACTACGGTGCTGTGTTTGACGGACGGCATGTGTTTTTCATTCCCCGGACAGACGGTGTCGACCTGCACACCCGCATGCTGCGCTATGACACACACGGCGAGTTCACGTCGCCCGAGAGTTGGCTGGCGCATGACGTTGGTCATGCAATCAGCTGGCAGAGCGCCGCTTTCGACGGTCGCTACATCTACGGTTGCCCAGGCTACGAAGCGGATCGAAAGACCGACCACTGCGCTGTCATGCTTCGCTATGATACCCAAAGCTCGATGACGGATCCGGAAAGTTACGTTCTTCACGATGCCGCCGGCACGGGCGGGTTGAATTTGGGCTGTTTTGACGGGGCTGTTTTTGACGGACGCTACACGTATTTCACACCGCTTGGCGGCGTCGCCCAGGCACTCCGATATGACACAACAGGCAAGTTCACGGATAAATCGTGTTGGCAGGCCTTTGACGCCAGGGAAGTCTCCGGGCTGGCAATGGGTACCTGCGTTGGTGCGATGTTTGATGGGCAGTACATCTATTATGTCCCGTACGCCAACACCGTCGCGGTCCGATTCGACACCACCGGCGATTTCACGGATGCCGATGCGTGGTCGGCCTTTGACGCGGCAGGCACCAGCGGTCTTCCTGCCAGCGGTTACGACGGGGCCGTATTCGATGGACGCTACATCTACTTCATTCCCTTCTGGGAGGGAGACGATCCGGGTTCCGGTTTTCACGGCAACGTGCTGCGGTACGACACCCAGGGCGAGTTTAGCGATACCAGCAACTGGCGGGCAGTGGATGCCGGCAAGACATCCGGGTTGAACACGGTCGGCTTCAATGGTGGCGCCTTTGACGGGCGATTCATCTATATGGCGCCCTGGCGTTGCGGCACAACCGCGAGTGGCGACCCGATCGCGCACGGTAACGTGCTGCGATACGACACTGTCGGCGGGAACGCGTCATTCAGCCTTCGCGCGGTCGACCTTGGACACAACGGCGGCTTGTGCGCCGCCGTTCCCGGGCCATCGTTTCTCGTCAACACTGAGAACGGCGTCCTGAACGTGTGTGCCAACCGTAGCCTTTCACCCGGGCGGCACCATCTCGTTGGCGTATACGACGGTCGCATGATGACCCTCTATATCGATGGCGTGCCCGTTGCCGAACGATCTGGAACCGGCCGGATCCAAACGTGCGATGCCGATATCTCAATCGGCCGGATCCAGGATGGTCTTGGCCGCTTTGACGGCCGAATCCTGGACGTCGGCATCTCCACTGCAGCTCGCGACGCGGATTGGATCGCGATACGCTACCACAACCTCAGCGTGACGTAAGGAGTGATTCCATCATGGCCGATTCATCAGAAAGCGGTTGGCGCGCCGGCGTTGCGGCGGTTGACATCACCCCGGCAGAACCGATATGGCTGCATGGATGGGGTGCGCGTGATCACGAATCCGAGGGAATTCAGCAGCGCATTTTCGCCAAAGCCCTCGCATTGGAGAATCCCGAGGGCCATCGCGTCCTCTGGGTGACCGCGGATCTGCTGGGGTTCAGCCGTGACATGGCTGATGCACTGGCGTCGGCAGCCTGCGACCGCCATGGCATCTCCCGTGCAGATTTCATGCTCAACGCCTCCCACAATCATTGCGGGCCATGCGCCGGCGATATACTTCCGCTGTATTTCGATCTGCCACAGGGCAAACAAACCGTGATCGACCGGTATACGGAAGAAATGATGCAACGCGTGGTACAGGCGATGGACGAGGCGGTCGCGGGGTTCGAGCGGGTACGTCTGACGTTCGGTCAAGGACTCGCGGGTTTCGGTGTCAACCGTCGTCGGGCCCGGCCGGACAGTCGTTCTCTGCCGACCGTCGTTGACCAGGATGTACCGGTACTCGCTGCCTGGGGCGGCGACGGCGGTCTGCGCGCCGTGACTTTCGGCTATGCCTGCCACGCGACCGCCTGCATTGGGTACAAAATCAACGGAGACTACCCGGGTTATGCTCAGGAAGCGCTGGAAAAAACGTATCCCGGCGCAGTTGCCCTGTTTGTCACCGGCTGCGGTGGCGACATCAATCCGCTGCCGCGTCATCGTGCGAATCTGGGTGAGTTGTACGGCGAGGTGCTGGCGGAGGCGGTTGGGGATGTTCTCGACGATGATATGCAGCCGGTCGGCGACTGTTTACGAACAGCCCATGCCGTCGTAGATCTGCCATTGTCCGAACCGCCGACCCGAGCAGAGCTTCAGGCGCTGCTGCCGGACAGTGACGCGGCCGGTCGGCGCTACGTCGAGAATCTCCTCGACCTCATTGACCGCGACGGAGTATTGGCTGCCTCTGTGCCTTGTTCCGTTCAGGTCTGGTCTTTTGGCGAGACGCTGACCATCATCGCGCTGCCGGCGGAGCCTGTCGTTGACTATTCCCTTCGTTTCAAGGCACAGTACGGATGGGAAAACACCTGGGTCGCCGGATACACCCATGAGTTTATTTCATATATTCCGTCAAAACGGGTTCTGTTGGAAGGCGGTTATGAAGGCGACACAGGCATGATGGAGTGCGGACTGCCCGGACCGTATGCGGACACGGTAGAAGAGACTATTGCCGATCAGGTCGCGGCGCTGATGCGACAGAAAGATTCATGACCGGGCGTTTATCCGGTTGGACGCGGGTGTGGATTCCAGTACCCCTGTGAATCGACACCACTGCACTGCACCGCCCAACGGTTTGCCTGCTCATGCGGTTGCACCTCGGCCGAGGCATAGGTCGCGGTGAATCCGGGCCGGAAGCGATCCTTCGACTTATTCGGCGGCGACGAATGCATCAAGAGGTCGCTCATGAACACGCCGTGGCCAGCCGGCACCTCGCACGGAACTTCCTGCCCGTGTGCTGATGGATCGATGACATAGTGATTCGTATCGCACTCGACGACACCCGTTTTGTGCGATCCCGGAATGAACCACATGCAGCCGTTCTCCACATCGACGTCCGCCAGGGCGATCCAGACGATTGCCGAACGAGCATCCATAGCGTTGAAAGTGGCGTCCTGATGAAAACTGCCGCCCTCTGTTTGGCCCGGCGGCTTGTTGATGAAGTCACTGATGTGGCACACGAAGTCGGGCCCGATCAGATCCTGCAGATAACCGACCGTACGGGGATGCGTGACGAGGTCATACAGTTCCGGCAGGCGATTGTGCAACGAAATGAAACCCTTCGCATCCGCCTTCATCTGTTTGATACGGGACTCGTTCTCGTGAAAGAAACGCTGCAGTTGCTCCAACGCATCACCGTCAAAGAGCGGAATCGGTTTGGTGAAGCCAATGTCGTTGTATTGTTCGATCTCAGCCAGCGTGAAGGCGCGCGGATCGTTGTTGACGATGGCCTGGTGCTGCAGGTCGAGCACGGTGTCCAGATGCGGGTATCGGGTCAGCATGGCGTGTTCAGTGTTCGGTGTCCGGGACGCGTGGTGTCACTCTGCTTCAACCCGTTCAACGATGATTCCACGGATAGATCGTGTCGCCGTTCCGCTTAATACTCAACAGCGATGATCGCGTACTGTCCGATGTCTTTGAGCGTCGTCGTCAGATAGGATCCGTCGATAGACACGTCCAGATCTTTGCCGGTGCACACATCCCAGACGCGCCGAGGTGTTTTGCTCTCGTTCAGCCGCCAGCGGATGGGTGCCTGGCTGACAGGCGACACGTAGTCGATCTGCTTGCTCAACTGCGGCCAGATCTTCGCCAGTTCTTCCATGCGCTCGCCGGTGTGGTTGACCAGAAACAGTACCTGCGCACCCGGCTTCTCATTTGGGATCGCCAGTAACTGGTCCGGACCGTCCATTGCGATCGGCCGCCCCTCGGGGCACAGCCAGTCGATGACCGCCCCGATGAGATCGCGGATCATGCTCATCCGGTACTCCCGGTGCAATTGCTCGACCGCCGCTGCGATATAGACGACGCGCCCGTTGCCGAATTCCCGGCTGGTCACCGCGGGCCACAGCGGTTCGTCTTCCCGGCCGCCGAACACGAAATTGGCAAGGACTTCTGTTTCCGGGCGTGTCTTCACGAATTCGAAGCGACTTATCGGCCAGACCTGCTCGGGAAAAGTCTCCGCCAGCCACTTGCCGGGGACCGAACGTGCGTACATGTCGAAGGTACCGGAACACCAGAGGTGGTTCTGGTAATCCTTCAGGTGCTGCGGCTCACAGTCCATCCGATCGATCCCCAGGAGATCGGCAAGCGCAAAATTTTCCAGTAACTCTTCGGGTTCCGGCCCGTACAGGCTCGTTCGATAGCTTGCCAGCAACCGGCCGCCGGCGCGAACGTAATCTGTCACGCATTCGATCTCTGCCTCGGTCAGGTACCCGATGTTCGGCAGATAGAGAAGGGGAAAGCGGGCGAGCTTTTCGGGATTGGAAAGTGTTTCCTGATTCACCAGCTGAGCCGGTAAATGATTGACCGTGACCGCGGAGAAGGCACCCTGGATCGAGACCTTCTGTGACGGAATACTAAAGGGATAGCCGAGCATCGTTTCGTTGGGGCGTTCCCGAATTACCAGCGGCTCGGCGCGAAAGCGATGCGTCTCCAGCCGCTCGTAGAAGCGCATCGGCAGAATGAACGGGATCGCCGCGAATGGCGTTGGGTGGAGCTTGTCGAACAGCGACTCGTTTTCCTCGAGCGTCCCAAACAGCGCCGCCAGCTCGTGATGAAACTTTTCCGGATAGCCGTGCATCAGATTGGTGCCGCAGGCAGCGATGATCGCGCCGCCACAGGCAAAGCTGGCCGCCGCCTCCTCGACCAGTTCCTGCGAGAACCATTGCAGCCGCGACCACGGCGTCAGGCCGCCCACGTACTGCCACATCGCCAAGCCCGAGGTTTCGCCGAGGCTCGCCGACTCGAGGCGGTGGAAGAACTCCCCGCCCGCTTCATAGAGGATGCCGTCGGCGGTGTTCATAAACCGGAACTCGGGCCAGGCGGCCATTGCACAGCCGTGAGTCAGGACAGGGATGCCGCGTTTTTCACGGGCGAACTCGGCGCCTTCGATGAGCATGTCTGCCATCCCGCGCCCGGTTTCCAGGCTGAATTTCTCGAGCATCTCCCGCTGTTCAAGGGGCAGCGTGGTCGGGTCATCCGCATACGGCATCTCGCAATCGAATTCCCGGCGAAATTTTTCCAGGCAGTAGTCACAGTAACACAGGCTCGCTTCGTGGCCGCCATGGGAATGAAACGGCACGCCGGAGTCGGTGTAGATGCCGTCGATTTCGTGGTCCGAGATGAGTTGTTTCACAAACCCCATGTAGGCGTCGCGGTACGGCGTGTTCACGCACGGCGGTGAATGCGGCCCGCCGCCATGATGAAAGAGAATCTTCGGCTCGGCGCCCGGCGCCGAGCGGTAGAGCCACTCCGGATTGTACTTCAGGATGTTGTCCTGCGGAATAATGTGCCCGGTCGGGATGTAGACGACCACCCGCATATCGTGCGCGTGCGCCTCTTCCACAACTTCGGTGATCAAATCCCTGCCGTTGAGCTCCGGATGGCTCGGCCAGAATTCATTCGGGAAGACCGACCATTTGCCGGCGCTGCCGAAGCGGATGGCGTTTGCGTGGTATTTGCGGGCAACGTCCACCAGCTTCTTCGCATCAAACGACAACTCCGGCCAGAACGGCGGATG
>DPYP01000265.1:0-3461 GCA_003545375.1 Lentisphaeria bacterium | reverse complement strand
TCGATCAGCCAGGTCTCCTCCGGCAGGTCTGCTGCGCGCGGTATTTCTCCGACCGCTTCCCAGGTGTCGCCCTTGTCACTCGATTCCCAAGCCAGGATCGGTTCAGCCATCTCGACCAGACCTGTACCAATGTAGATCAGACGCCCGTCGGCTAGCGCCGCGGGCCCGGAATGCTGGCCGGTGGGCGTATCGACAGGAGGCCCCCAGGTCCGACCGCCATCTTCCGAGCGCATCAGCCAGGGGCGCGGCAGGCCTTCCTCCGTCAGCCCCATACGTTCGACGATACCTTGCCATTGGGACAACCACCGATCGGGAATTATCCTGCCGGCGCAGAACTCACCGGACACGACATGGGGCACCCAGTCGGTGCTGCTGAAGGAGGTCAGAACAATCGTCCCGTCCGGCATGGTGCGGAGGCTGGCGTCGCGGTCGTCCGTCTCGCTGTTGTACACCTCCTGCGGCAGGGTCCACGTCCTGCCGCCATCGGCCGAGCGCATCACCACAGTCCGGCTCTGCGGCCCGGTATGGTAGATCCGCTCGGACGCCGAGACGACGATATCGCCGTCAGCGGTGCGCGTGATGCCCGGCCAGCCGTACATCTGGTCCGGCCGTGCCGCGACGACGCCGTACTCGATATTGTGTGCAGTAAGTGTCATGATTTTCTCGATCGGTACAGTATCGCATTTTTTCACTAATGATCGCCCGTAACCGCATCTACACCGGCTGCACCCAAAGTTCCACTTCGTCGATCACGATCTCGCCGGATGCATCCGGATCCGCCTTGGTCAGCGTGATGGACAGCTGGTTTTCACCGTAAGCGAGGGCATCGGCAGGCAGCGGGAACCAACGGATGTCCGGGAACGGCCGCTGGTATTTGATATCGGGCTTGCCGAACGGCCCCGGGGCTATAGTCGCGCCATTGAGCTGCACGTCGACGACGTCGTGCAGCGTCAGGCTGCCTCGCAACATCAAAGTGGCGACCTGTATCTGGTCGTTCTGTTCGTAGGCCTGGAAGCGGAATATGCCGGAGGGCTGCGCGCTTTCCCGGTCGAGCACCACGCGCTCCGTCAGGGCCGACATGATCGTATCCGGGTCCCCGGGGGGCTCGAAGATATAGTGCCGATCGCCGCGGGCGGCGCGCGGCAAGTCCCGCAGCTCGTAGAAGACCTGCAACGCCTGCGGATAATAGGGCGGCGGATACAGGCCGCCGACGAAATGGTTGTAGACAGAGAGACCGTCGGCACCGCCGCCATAGAAGGTCTGGGCCAGCGCCCGATAATTCGAGCGCGTCATGTTGGTCCTGCCCGCCACGAGGCGCTCGGCCGGGATTTGGTTGCGTCGGCGGGCCTGCCAACTCGTCCATGGCGCCATGCCCGGATAGAGCATGCAGTCGCCCTTCCTTGTCAGCTCGCTGAAGTCCGCGTAACCGGCGTTGAAATTGCAATACATCGGGTCCATCGGACTGACATAGTCAACGAAGCCTTTGGTAATCCATGTCGGCACGTCGAGACCAAGGGCCAAGTTCTCCTGCATCGTGGCGTACACCCTTGCCCCCAGCAACAGCTTCCTTCCCCGGACCCGGCCCAGCTCGTCCAGCATGTCGCGCAAACGCTGCACAAGCTCAGTCAGGCAATGCGCTCGATCAGCCCCTTGAGATGGGGGAAAGTACATCGGCTCCCGAAAGGTCATCTCTATACCGTCGACATCGAAACTGTCGACAACCATTTCCATCACCTCGAAGATGAACTGGCGCACCCCTTCGAATGAAAAGTCGAGCATCCGCTGGTCATCTTTTTCGAGAGTCGGGTCCGGCAGGAGCCACTCGGGGTGTGCATCCATGAAGGCGGCCCGCCTGGGGTAATGCTCGCCGGAGTGATTGTCGTTCATGCGAAAACCGGCGATGAATGTCATGCCCCGCTCATGACTGCGGTCGAGCAGCACCTGCAGGGGCTGCTCGCCGGCATCGAGCATGGTGAGGAACTTCGCGTGCTGCGGCCGCTGGTCGTATGGCATCTGTTCCGACCGCCAGTAGACCGTAAACCCCTGGTTGAAGCAATCCTGCTGGAAAATATCCACGCCGCTGTCGGCGAGCATGTCCACCCACTGGCGCAGCGAATCAGCCGTCACCGGATCGGGCAGGAAGTTGGCAACGATGCTGGATGGATCGCTGACGTACAGGATGCGATGCTCGCCGCGCGGTGTCAAGGGGGAGTCGGATACTGGATTTTGCATGGCGTCCGGGGGGCTACTCTTGTTGTTGCGCTGTCATCGCCTCGGCCGGCGCTGCCAACGTGGCCAGTCTATCGTTTCGCGATCGATCGAGCCGGCTTCGAAGAGTTCGTACAGGTGTACCCCGTACGGCTCGAAGGCGTCTTCGATGACGCCGCCCTTGACGTCGATCAGGCGGTTCTCCAAACGTACAGCGGCTTGCGGTGTCAGGCCACTTTCGGGAACCGGGACGGTGAACCGGGCGGTGACCGGTTCATTGAAACCGTTGACTGCGATCAGGAAATAGCCGGCCTCGGTTTGCCGCAGCGACACGTGCAATGCGGTGTAGCCGAGGGCGCCGGGCTCCTTTGAGCCTTCGATGATTTCAGTTTGGGTTCCACCGACCTGGGCCGCCACGAGATAAGGGGTCAGGAGGTGCAGTTCCGAGGTCAGGTCAGCCCACTGCGCCCAGTACCCTGGTGAGTCGGTAACCCACCATTGGCCGTAGTGGAAGGCTTTATAGATGATCCCGTCGATGCCGTGGGCAATGGCCATGTAAGTCATGCAACGGACCTCGGCCATGGTCGGGTTACGCCCCCCGAGCGCCATCATCTGCACCTCCATCCAGCTCGGCTTGCCGCCGGCGCCCTCGACAACGTTATCGGAGTATCGCGCAACGAAGGCCAGGGGATGGTTGGGGACCGGACGAATCATGTCGTTGTGGATGTCCGTGACCACAGTGTAGCGTTGATGGTCGTTGAGATTTCCGTACGCCAGTTCAACGTGTATCGGATGGTGTGGATCGAGACGCCTGATCATCTCGTACAACGGCTTGAACGTGGCGGGCGGCATCCGGTAGGGAGGCTCGATGTCCGGCGTCGCCGGTCTCGGGCCGGTGAGCAGGTTCGGCTCATGCTCCAATCCCCAGGCCAGCAGTCCGGGAGCGTCACGACAGGCCAGGATGATCCGCTCCACCGTCTCCATGTTCGTCCACACGCTATTGGTGAGTAAAACCACGGAGTACATGCCATTCGCATAAGCTTCATCGATGTCGTAACGGTACGACTCGGGGATTTCCTTCAGGCCATGGGTGGTGACCATGTTGAAGCCCTGGGCGCCCGCCTCGGGCAGCGAATAATGCCAGTGTGCGGCATGGTCGATACCGATCGGAAAGAACGGCTTGCCGTTGACGAAGATCCGGTCGTCGCGAATCTCGACGCGTTCTATGGGCGGCGGTGGTTCGGCCTGCAGCA
>DPYP01000454.1:4116-8936 GCA_003545375.1 Lentisphaeria bacterium | reverse complement strand
CAGCGAGGAAGCTGCAGGCCAAGTCGCGCGCGAAAACGAAAAAGAAGAAGAAGTAGCATGTCGCTGATCACGATCATCGGCCGCGGCCACTCGGGCACCCGCGCCATGTCGCACACCCTCAGCCAGAGCGGCGTGTACATGGGTGCCAAAGTAAATGTGTCCGGCGACCTGGTACCAGCGGGCGAAATGTATGAAGCGTGCCGGATCATGGCCGTACACGTGCGGCATCTGGGCGGTTTGCGCTGGGATTTCGAAGCACTGCACACGATGCCGATCGACCCCGCTTTCACGCGGTTGGTCGAATCGTATCTGAGCTCGGTGTTCGCCGGTGATGCGCAACACCGCGGCTGGAAACTACCGGAGACCACCCTGATCTTTCCATGGATTGTGCGGATGTTCCCCGACATCAGGTATATTTATTGGGTTCGCGATCCGCGTGACTGCATTGCCGGCGACCACATCACCGATGACATGAGCAACTTCGGCGTGCCCTGGGACACAACGGACGATCTCCAGCTGAGCCGCGCCACCAGCTGGAAGTACCAGGTCGATATCGTCCGGTCCACACCGGTGCCGACAAACTGGATCACCGTCCGACTCGAGGACTTCGTGCTTGAGCAGGAGGCAACACTGGCGCGGATCGAGACGTACCTGGAACTGCCGCTGGCGCGCATTCCGGTGAAACCGGAAGTCATCGGGCGCTGGAAGACGTGCGACAACAACTGCTGTTTCGATTTTTTCGCCGACCAACTGGAACTATTCGGCTACGAACCATGAGCCGCCACCGCAGTTGACTGGCGTCGTAAAAAAACTGTTCCACTCAAACACCAACTGGAGGAATCACCAATGATCCGCAAAGCCTTTGTCATGTCCGTGGATGCCGGCCAGGAAGCCGAGTACGAGCACCGCCACCGTCCGATCTGGCCGGAGTTGGAGGAAACGTTGAAAGCACACGGCGTGCACAACTACTCGATCTTCCTCCTGCCGGACACGCGGCAACTGTTCGCCTATGCCGAGATCGAGGACGAATCACGATGGGACGCCATAGCCGACACGGAGATCTGCAAAAAATGGTGGGCCCACATGGGCGACGTCATGCCGTCGAACCCGGACAACAGCCCGGTCGCCAAAAACCTTCGCGAAGTTTTCCATATCGATTGAGGCCACATGGTACACGCCGAACGAACCACAATTGCACCGGTCAAGCCATACGCCAATCTCAACATTCGTCGCCAGTACCGTATCCAGGAAGCGCAATGGATCAGTGCGCCCGGTGCGGCGACGGACGCCGATCATTTCCTCGAGTTCGAGCTGGCGTTCAAGCTGGCCACGGCCGCGACTTTTGTTATCCACGTGAGCGGCGACCAGCGTTTCGAGTTGTTTTGTGACAGCGAGTACGTCGGTATGGGCCCGGATCGCAGTGACCTGGAGCACTGGAGTTTCCACAGTTATGAAATCTCACTGGACGCCGGCGATCATGCCCTCGCAGCGTCGGTGCACTCGGTCGCAACGCATCGCCCCCACGCCCAGGTGACTTGTTGTCCGGCGTTTATCCTGGCGACCGAAGATGCACCTGTCGAGCTCGACACCGGCAGCGCACCCTGGACGGTCCGAAAAATTGCGGGTATCAGTTGCTCGGTGCCGGTGCTGTTCGATATGTGTTATCATGCTGTCGGCCCAAACTACACGATCGATGGCGCCGCCTGCTTTGATCGCGACGAAGCAGAAACGCCGGTCATCACCGGCAACGCCCGGCCGCAAAATGAAACAGGTGGTATCCTGCTCAATAACTGGCGGCTCTTTCCCAGTCGGCTGCCGGAGCAGATTCGCCAGCCGATCGCCGGGACCGGCCGTGTCCGCATGGCCGAGCCGGGGAAGCTGACTGAACTGGTCGAGTCATCCGAAGACGCGACCACGCCGTGGAACGAACTCGTTGCTGCCGGCAGCCCACTACAACTCCCGGCGGGCGCGACGCAAACTGTGCTCTGGGATCTGGAGAACTACCATTGCGGCTACCCGAAACTGCGAGTCAGCGGCGGCCGCGGCGCAACGATTGCCATCCACTGGGCCGAGGCCTGTTTCGTCGATCAACAACATAGTTCCAAAGGCAATCGTCACGACATCGCCGGCAAGTATTTCCTCGGTTACGGCGACACCTTCATCGCCGGCGGTGGCGAGGACGAACTTTTCACCGCACCGTGGTGGCGTGCCGGACGCTACCTGCAACTGATCATCGAGGTGAGCGACGAACCGCTGACAATCCGCTCGCTGGGCCTCGAGGAGACCCGCCTGCCGCTCGAGCATGAAGGCGCCTTCACATGCAGTGACCCGGCGATAGAAAAAATCATCCCGCTCGCCGTTCGCGGCATCCAGATGTGCGCCCACGAAACCTATATGGACTGCCCCTACTACGAACAGATGATGTACGTCGGCGACACGCGTCTGCAGATTCTTACATCCGCGGTGATGCGACGCGACAGTCGCCTCAATCAACGGGCGCTCGAGTTGTTCGACTGGTCGCGGCACATTACCGGCTTCGTCCTCGAACGACACCCGAGCGATCCGCGGCAGCTGAGTACGACATTCTCGATGATCTGGATCATGATGCTGCGCGACCAGGCGTGGTGGCAGCGGGATGCCGATTTTGTGGTCGAACGCCTCGCCGGCATGCGGTCGCTGCTGGAGCTGTTCCGAAGCCTGACGGATGAGCGGATGCTTCTATCGGGATTACCCGGCTGGTCTTTTGTCGACTGGGTCGTGCATGACGGCTGGGACGACGGCTATCCACCGGGGGCGGCATTCGGCTGCAGCGGCGTCTGCAACCTGCTGATGCTGCTGGCCCTGCAAAGCGCGATCGACATCGAAACGGCTTTCGGCGAGCAGCACTTTGCCAACAGCTACCGCGACTGGTCTGACCGCCTGGCCACATCGATCCGGGAAACCTTCTGGAATGACGGGCGACAACTCTTCGCCGATGACCCGGCACACCGGTACTTCAGTGAGCATGCGCAGTGCCTGGCACTGCTTTCCGGACAATTCGACGACCGTATCACCGAACCCTGTTTCGAGGCACTGCTCACGGCCGATGACCTGGCAAGAACGACAGTCTATTTTTCCTTCTATCTGCTCGAGACTTTTTACGCGCACGGCCGCGGCGAGCTCATCGTCGAGAAGCTCGAGTTCTGGAAGGCACTTGTCGCCCAAGGCTTCAAGACCCCTGTCGAGATGCCCGAACCGTCGCGCAGCGACTGCCATGCCTGGGGGGCGCATCCGCTCTTTCACATGCATGCCAGCCTGAGTGGCATTCGTCCGGCATCGCCGGGCTTCACAAGCGTCTGTATCGCCCCGCAACCCGGCGGACTGACACAACTGTCCAGCGTGCTGCCGCATCCGGACGGTGAGATTCGCTTCAGCATGAAACAGCACGACAACGTTTGGGACGTCGAGGTCACGCTGCCGGATGGACTCACCGGGGTCCTCGAGTGGCAGCAGCAGTCGATTGCCCTGCAGGGCTCGCAGCAGCTCGGACTGCCGGCGCCACAAGGTTGACGCGGCCAAGACAGGCCGGCGCCGGCGTTGTTCAAGCCTGCCCGTTATGCTGAACCACCAAGTCCCCATCGATCTGCTAGGCAGTTTGCGGCGGTAACTCCCAGCGTACTGTATGGCATACCGTACGGCCGTTTTCAGACGGCTCGAGATGGTATGGCTCGAGCGCGTAAATGGTGACCAGCGCACCGTCCGGCAGCTCCCGGGTCGTGGCCCAACCGGTGCTGGTGGCGTTCGAGAGCGCCAGCTGCAGCGGGTGTTCAAAATCCCAGGTACGGCCATAGTCATAGCTGAGAACCCCGGAGACCCCGAAAGGCAAGTGATAACTCGTGTAGGTGCACAGCAACCGCTGGTCCTTCAGCAATGTCAATTGACCCTGGACTTCGCTGTATTGCAGGAATTCGCGCGGCGCGGTCCAGGTCAGGCCGTTGTCGGTGCTTTCGATCAAAACCATATGACCGGCGGCATGGTCGTTGGGCATGGTGCCGGGCGGATACGGCAATGGCTTGTCCTTTAGCGGGTGCAGCCACTCAAAGCGGCTGGCCGCCAGAATTCGACCATCGGGCAGGTGCTCGAAATCCGCCTCGACAAACAACGGGAAAGTCTCATCCCACGTCTCAACGTCCGCACCGCGCTGCCATGTTCGCCCACCATCGGACGACTGCATCAACCATGCCTTACTCTTCGGCGAATCATATCCCAAAGGCACCCGGCCTTCACTGGTGCCGATACAACGGATGAATGCGATCGAACCATCGCCGGGAAAAATCGGCGCGCGCACCGGTCCGACAAGCTGATATTCATCCTCGCGAGTTGTTTTGAAATCGATCAGTTCCCAGCTCGTGCCGCCGTTGTCACTGTACCCGATGCCGTCAAGCGACTCGGATGTAAACAGCAGTGCCCCGTCGTCAAGACAGGTCAGCGAGCCTTCCTTGCCGCACAACGGCGTGTGCTCAATCGACTGCCAGGAATGGCCGCCGTCGCTCGACTTGTGCAGCTTCACAGGCCAGCACGTATCCACACACCCGGTAGGGAACGGGCTGCTTACCTGCGACGCCAGCATGTCGACCGGCGACGCAATCAATGTCCCGTCGGTCATGACGGCAAGGCCGGACTTGTATAATCCGCGCTTGCCAATCTGCGCCCGCACGGCGGGAACCCGTGAGAGTTGCGCGACGGCGCCGTACTCCAGGCCGGTGTACCCGCTCAGGCCACAGTTATGGTAATTGGTGTTGTAAGCGTCGTGTTCCCATTGAAATGGTGCAGTCGACAGG
>DPYP01000454.1:0-3707 GCA_003545375.1 Lentisphaeria bacterium | reverse complement strand
CACAATCCAAGTTAAAGTACAGGTTGCAACCGACTACCACGTTATTCTGGAGCGACACATGGCGCGATACGCATCGCCGGAGCAGATCAAAACAGGCGTTGTCGGCTACGGCGGCGCCTTCGAAATGGGCAAACTCCATCTGCTGGAAATGCAGTCGAATGGCATGATCCCGACCGCCGTGGCAGAGCTTGACACCGAGCGCCTGGCCGTCGCCGAAACAGATTTTCCCGGCATCGAGACCTACAGCACAGTCGAAAGTATGCTGGCCGAGTCCGACGTCAATTTTATCACCGTGATCACGCCGCACAACACCCATGCCCCCATCGCTCTGCAGTGCCTCGAAGCCGGTCGCCATGTCTGCTGTGAAAAACCATTGGCTCTGACAACCGAAGAATGCGAAAGCATGATGGCTGCGGCCGAAGCAAGAGGTCTCATGCTGACAGCGTATCACAATCGCCATTGGGACGGCTGCATCCTCAAGGCTCTGCAGAATATCCGGGAAGACGGTATCATCGGGAAAGTGTGCCGCATCGAAGCGCAGATAGGCGGCCACGGATGCCCGGGCGACTGGTGGCGTTCGAGCAAGTCGATTTCCGGCGGCATCTTGTACGATTGGGGCGCGCACTTCACGGAGTATGCCCTGCAGCTTATGGACGATGACATCGTCGAGGTCTCCGGCTATGCCACCCATGGCCACTGGGCCATGCAGACTCCTTGGAAGGACGACACCATCGAAGACGAAGCCATGGCGATGGTGCGGTTCAAGCGCGGCGGCATTTACATGCTGCGCGTCTCCCACCTCGAGAGTAACCCGCATCCCTATTACATGAAGGTGACGGGTACACTCGGCTGCTACGAATTCAGTCCGCATGGCAAGTATCGAATCACAACGCAGGAAGACGGTGAAGTGGTTGTCCGTGAAGGCGACGAACCGGAACGTGAAGCCTGGCGTTTCTACAAGAACGTCACCAACCATCTGGTAAATGACGAACCCCTGATAATCACCGCGGAATGGGCAACGCGCGTGATTCACATCCTCGACCTCGCCTGCAATAGTGCCACCAAAGGCCGGGCCCTTCCGGTCACCCACCCATGAGAGATAAAATGAGAGTTGGCATCATCGGCATTCAGCACGAGTCAAACACGTTCATCCGGGAACCGACGACTTTCGTGGACTTTGAGGCTGGCCGCACCTGGGCGGGAGAAGCGATACGTGAGAACCTCAAAGACACCAACCACGAAACCGCCGGATTCTTCGAAGGCCTCGCGGCCGCGGGGATCGAAGCAGTCCCGATCTACTTCGCCCTGACCATGCCCTCCGGCGCGATCACGGCAGAGACCGCCGAAACCCTTTTGCAGAACGTACTGGACGAATTGGCCGAGGCCGGTCCGCTCGACGGTATCCTGGCCGCGCCGCACGGCGCCGGCGCCGGGGTCGGTGATGACCTCAGGGATTTCGACGGCTGGTGGCTCACTCGCGTGCGCCAGGTCATCGGCGACGATCTGCCGATGATCACCACGATCGATCCGCATGCCAATCTCAGTGAACGCATGGTCGCCGCTTCCGACGTCGTGATCGCCTACGCCACGAATCCGCATATCGACCAGAAAGCGCGCGGCCTGGAAGCTGCCGAGCTCATGCGCCGGACACTTGCCGGCGAGATCAAACCGGTCACGGCAGCCGCCTACCCGCCGGTAGCAATCAACATCGAGCGCCAACGTACCAGCGCCCCGCCCTGCCGGCCGATGTATGAAACCCTCGAGCGTATGCGCGATCAGCCGGGTGTCCTGTCGAACAGCGTCGTCCTCGGCTTCCCCTATGCCGATGTCGAGGAAATGGGCAGTGCCTTGATCGTCGTCACGGACAATGACCCGGCACAGGCCCAGGCCCTGGCTGACGAGCTGGCCGGTTATCTGATCAGCCACCGCCAGGAATTCGCCGGCGAGTTCATCGATATCCCGACAGCGATCGACCAGGCAGTTGCTGGCGAAGGCCCGGTGTGCCTCATGGACATGGGGGACAATGTCGGCGGCGGCGCGACCGCAGACGGCACCCACATCGCCCATGAACTGCACCGCCGCGCCGACACCACTGCGTACGTCTGCATTTACGACCCGGAGTCTGCAGCGGCGGCACGGGCCGCCGGTGTCGGCGCCCGCATCCCGCTGCAAATGGGCGGCAAAATGGATGCCAGCCTCGGCACGCCCCTGGAGGCAGAGGTCACCGTTCGCAGCCTGCACGACGGCGACTTTCACGACAGCGAAGTGCGCCATGGCGGGCAGACAGTTTACCGCATGGGTGACAGTGCCATCGTTGAGACCGGCACGGGTATCACGATCTGTTTGACGTCGCTGCGCATCGTACCGTTCAGCATCAAGCAGATCACCTCGTGCGGACTCGAGCCGCAGGACTTTCAGATCCTCGTCGCCAAGGGTGTGCAGGCGCCGGCCGCTGCTTACGAACCGGTGTGTGCGTCACTGATCCGAGTCAACACTCCCGGACCGACATCGGCCGACATGCACAGCTTCGACTACCAGTATCGTCGGCAGCCGCTCTTCCCGTTCGAAGAAATCGGCAATTGAGCCGCAAAGTTGGCAGGAACAGGACAGGCCAAAGGTTGAAGAGGGTTCTTCAACCCAAATCTACAGGCTCGGCAGCTTCGGCACGATTTCCTGTGCCAGACGCTTCATGCAGTTCTGCCACTTCACTTTGTCGTCCCAATCGTGCGCCACCATCAGCAGCTTGCCGAATCCGCCGGTCAGATCCCACAGGCCTTCGAGCTGCTCGAGACAGTCATCGACCGAACCGATAATGCAAAGATTCCGCGCCACAAACTCCGGGGTTACCTGGGAATCGGGCGTTTCCGGATCCGGCTTCAGCAGGTTAAGCATGTTGGCGGACGTCAGCAGCGCTATCAGATACTCGAAGGCCTCGGAAAATGTCCCGCCCAACACGTGGTCCCAGGCCTCGTCGGTGCTCTCACCTACGTAGATGCTGCGGGAAATGCGCCAGATCTCACGGCTCGGCTCCGGCTTGCCGGCATCGGCAGCGCCGCCGCAATACGTTCCCCAATGCTGTACCACCGTCGTCGCCGGCACGAGGTTCGTGCTCAGCGGAATGAAGCCGCGCTGGCCGGCCATGTGCGCCGCCATCGATTTCCCCTTGATCACACTCATGGCAATCGGCGGATGCGGCTTCTGGTACGGGCGCAGGAGCGTCCCTATGCCAAGCTTTGGATTCGGTGTCTCGACGCGAATGCGCCAGTAATCACCCTGGAAATCGAACGGCGCTTCCGCTTCCCACAGCTTGAGGATCATGTCGATCCCTTCCACCGTCATCAGCCCCTGCGTCTTCGGATCGGGCAGATCGAAAAGCTCCCAGTCCGTGGGCACGCCGCCCTGGCCGAAACCGCAATTGATACGGCCGCGCGACAGGTGGTCGAGCATCGCCAGACGCACCGCGACATTGGCCGGATGATGCTGTGGAATGATTGACACACCAGTGCCGAGCCGGATGTTCTTCGTGCGCGGCAGCACATTGGCGATGAAAAGGTCATTCGCCGGAATCGGTTCCCACGCCAGCGTGTGATGCTGACCGATCCACGCTTCCTCGAATCCCAGGTCATCCGCCATCACCGTGAATTCAATGTCTTCTTCGAAACACTCCGTCCGGCATTTTTCCGGCGGATGCAGTGGCATCATGAAAG
>DPYP01000532.1:3110-5776 GCA_003545375.1 Lentisphaeria bacterium | reverse complement strand
CCGTCGACAAAGGCACCGCCGGGCAGCCGGACGACGGTGTCCCTCAGATTCTTCACCTCGGCAACGGCGCCGAGCCGAAGGCGCTGGATCCACACGTCGTCACAGGGGTCACGGAACACAACATCATCTCGGCGCTGCTCGAAGGGCTGGTCACAGAAGACCCCAAGACCCTGGAGCCGCAACCCGGCGCAGCGGAAAGCTGGAGCGTGTCGGATGACGGTACAGTCTATACGTTCGTGCTGCGGTCAAACGGCAAATGGTCGAACGGCGATACGGTCACCGCACATGACTTTGTTTTTTCGTTTGAACGCATGCTGTCGCCAGGGCTGTCTGCAGAGTACGCGGAGATGCTGTTCGTGATGAAGAACGCAGCGGCGTTTCACGAGGGCACGATCGCGGATTTTTCACAAGTTGGGGTGCGTGCTGTCAACGACTATACCCTGGAGATCACGCTCAATGCCGGTACGCCGTATTTCCTGTCGATGCTGAATCACTATTCGTGGTATCCTGTGCACAAGCCGACGATCCTCAAGCACGGCAAAGTGGACGAGCTGCACACGCCGTGGACGCGGCCGGGGAATTATGTCGGCAACGGTGTATTTGTGCTGGACACGTGGGAGGTGAACAAGGTAATCGTGGTGAAGAAGAACCCGTTGCATTGGGACGCGAAGAGCGTGCGGCTGGAAGCGATCCACTTCCACGCGATCGAGAAGGCGCTGACAGAAGAGCGGGCGTTCCGGGCGGGCGACTTGCACGTGACAGGCACGGTACCACTGGACAAGATCGAGAAATACCAACAGAAGTCACCGGAGCTTCTGATGGTGTCGCCGTATATCGGAACCTACTATTATCTGTTCAATGTGGAACAGCCGCCGCTCGACGACGTGCGGGTTCGCAAAGCACTGTCGATGTCGATCGACCGGGCGGCGATCTGTACGTACGTGCTCAAGGCGGGACAGTTGCCGGCCTATCATTTTGTGCCGCCGGATACGGGTGGGTATACATCGCAGGCGCGCGTGACTTACGACATCGCGGCGGCAAAGAAGCTGCTGGCGGCGGCTGGGTACCCAGACGGCGAGGGCTTTCCAAGGTTTGAGTTGTTATACAACACCAACGAATCGCACCGCAAGATTGCGGAAGTCATCCAGCAGATGTGGCAGAAGAACCTGAACATCAAGGTCATGCTCAAGAACCAGGAGTGGAAGGTTTATCTCGACTCGACGCAGCAGGGAGACTTCCAAGTGGCGCGCGCGGGCTGGATCGGAGACTACATCGATCCGAATACATTCCTGGACTTGTGGATCACCGGTGGCGGCAACAATCGCACACGCTGGTCGAACAGCGACTATGACAACTTCATCTCCACTGCAGCCGCAACGTCGGATGCTGCCGTTCGTTTCAATGCGTTTCAGAAAGCGGAGACGATCCTGCTCGATGAGTTGCCGATCATGCCGATTTATCTCTACGTCAGCCTGTCGCTCATCCAGCCCGGCGTCAGAGGCTGGCACCCCACTCTGCTCGATCACCACCCGTATAAGTATGTGTATCTGGAGTAGTCCGTTGTCCGTTGCGTGACTTGTGATGCGTACGGCGGGACGCTGCGAACAACTGACAACTGACAAGCCGAATGCTCCGTTTTATCCGTTCACGACTGCTGGAAGCGATTCCGGTTCTGTTTATCATCGCGACGCTGACGTTTGTGATGATTCGACTGGCACCGGGTGGGCCGTTCAGTGACGAGCGCAATGTTTCGCCCGCGACCCTTGCGAAGCTTGAGTCTCATTATCACCTCGATGAACCGCTGCCTGTGCAGTATCTGACCTGGTGGCGCAAGACGCTGACGGGGGACCTCGGGCCATCGATGCGATACGGCGCCCATTCCGTCAACGAGATCATCGGCCGCACGCTGCCCGTGTCATTGGAACTGGGGATTCTGGCGATCACCTTTGCACTGATCATCGGGCTCGGCGCCGGTATTATTGCAGGGCTCAAGCCGAACACCGTGACCGACTACGCGCCCATGTCGCTGGCGATGATCGGGATCTGTATACCGACGTTTGTGATCGGACCGCTGCTGTTGTTGTTGTTCGCACTGCGCTGGCAGATTTTCAGTGTGTCGGGATGGGATACAGCAGCGGACCGGATCTTGCCGGCAGTGACGCTGGGCGCGCCGTATGGTGCTTACATCGCCCGGCTGACACGAGCGGGAATGCTTGAAGTCCTCAACCAGGATTTTATCCGTACCGCCCGTGCCAAGGGTGTTTCCGAGTTCCGGATCATCTACAAACACGCGCTCAAGGGCGGGTTGCTGCCGGTGATTGCTTTTCTCGGGCCGGCGACGGCCGGGTTGCTGAGCGGTTCGTTTGTGGTCGAAGAGATTTTCGATATCCCGGGACTCGGCCAGCATTTCGTGAACGCTGCATTCAACCGTGACTACACGATGATCATGGGCACGGTGCTTCTGTATGCTGTCATGATTGTCGTGTTCAATCTGCTGGTGGATATCATCCAGGCAGCGCTGAACCCGAGGTTGCGACTGGAATGAGCTTGCAGCTTTCAGCTTTGTGTACGGGGTGCCACAACCCGGCGGCATTGTTCCGCCTGGCTTCAGCGTTTGTCAGGACCAGCAGAAGGTTCACTGCACCGCATCGAGAACCGATTGGCAC
>DPYP01000532.1:2012-2733 GCA_003545375.1 Lentisphaeria bacterium | reverse complement strand
CAATGGATAAGATCGATAAAAGCACATCGCTGTGGTCAGACGCGCTGCGGCGGCTTTGCCGCAACCGCCTGGCGTTGTTCGGGGCGGTCTTTTTGCTGTTGATCGTGCTGCTTTCGGTGTTTGCGCCATGGTTGACGCAGTACGAATATTTCGAGCAGGATCTGGTCCTCGGTGCCATCGGGCCATGCCGCGAGCATTGGTTCGGGACAGACACGCTCGGGCGCGACCTGTTTACCCGCGTCTCGTACGGTGGGCGCATCTCATTGCTGGTCGGGGCGTGTGCCACTTCGGTGTCGCTGACGATCGGCGTGCTGTGGGGAACAATCTCGGGTTACTTCGGTGGCCATATCGACCGCGTGATGATGCGGATCGTCGACATCATGTATGCCCTGCCGTTCACGATTTTCGTGATCCTGCTGATGGTTTGTTTCGATGACGTCGAAGTGCGGTGGATCGATCCGCAACTGTTCACCCTGCTTCTCTTATTCATGGCGATCGGTGCCGTCGAATGGCTGACTATGGCGCGCATCGTCCGCGGCCAGGTACTGACGCTGAAGCAGCAGGCGTTCATTGAAGCAGCAGTGACGCTGGGGCTGTCGAGGCGGCGGATCATTCTGCGCCACCTGGTACCTAATGTTCTCGGTCCGATCATCGTCTACACCACACTGACAATACCCAGCGTGATGCTGCTGGAGGCGTTTCTCAGCTTTCTCGGGCTCGG
>DPYP01000532.1:0-1638 GCA_003545375.1 Lentisphaeria bacterium | reverse complement strand
GCGGACGCCATGGAGGAATACCCGTGGATGTTGATTTTCCCGGGGCTCTTTCTGTCCGCCGCCCTGTTCGCCCTGAATTTCCTCGGTGACGGACTGCGCGACGCCCTGGATCCCAAGTCAGCCCGGGAGCTATGATTGTTGCAGCAACCCGATCAATTCTCAATTCCCACCTGACACCTGACACCTGACACCTGAATACTCTCTTGCTTCTCACCATCGACAATCTGCACACCACCTTCAACACCCATCGCGGCACAGTGCACGCCGTCAACGGCCTGTCCTTGTCTGTGGCACCCGGGGAAACTTTAGGCATCGTCGGAGAATCCGGCTCCGGCAAGTCGGTGACCTGTTACTCGGCGCTGGGGTTGCTGCCGCCGACGGCGACAACTACGGGGCACGCCTGGTTTAACGGCGTTGATATGCTGAACTGCAGTGCCGCCGATCGACGCCGGCAGTTGGGCAACCGCATCGCCATGATCTTTCAGGACCCGATGACCTCACTCAATCCGTATTTGCGCATCGGTGACCAGCTCATCGAGCCGTTGCGGCTGCACCGGGATATTTCGAAGCCGGACGCTGAAGCCCGCGCCGTCGAGGCCTTGCGCGAGACCGGCATCCACGACGCCGAACGCCGGCTGCGCCAATACCCGCACGAGTTTTCCGGCGGCATGCAGCAGCGTGTGATGATCGCCATGGCGCTGATCACCGAGCCCGATCTGTTGATCGCCGACGAACCGACGACCGCTCTCGACGTCACCGTGCAGGCGCAGATTCTGGCGCTCATTCGCAATCTGCAGGCGACCCGCGACATGGGTGTCGTCTTCATCACCCACGATCTCGGGATCGTCGCCGGGATGTGCGATCGTGTGGCGGTCATGTACGCCGGGCGCATCGTGGAAACCGGCCCTACGACGGCGCTTTTCGAGACCCCGAGACATCCTTATACCGTCGGGCTGCAGCAGTCGTTGCCGGCCATCCAGCAGCGCGGCTCCCACCTCTATACTATCCCGGGCAACCCGCCGGACATGACGGAGCAGATCAACGGCTGCCCGTTCCTGCCGCGCTGTGCCCATGCGGCTGCAGAGTGCGGCTCCGCCTCGATGCATCTGGAGCCGGTGGGGAAAGATCAATGGACCGCCTGTATTCGCGAACAGTCCCCTTGAACCGCTTTCCCGCCTCAGTCCTCATTGCACAGCAATCGCCGTACACGGCGTAAATCGCGGGCGCAGGGCTCGTGCGACGAACATCCACATCTGTGGATTACACGGGAGATTACGAGTGAACGACCATCAGCCCTGCGACTGTGTGCCCACTTCCTTGCCGGCGAAGAGCAGGAGCGCCAGCAGATAAAGCATCGTCACGAAGATAACGGCGTAGGCCGCGCCGCAGGCGATGTAGCTCGCCGGGATCGATTCCTTGGCGGCCAGGGCGTCCGCCATAAAGAATCTCTGCCAGTTCGGCAGCATCGCGTGTATCGTGTCCGCCACGGTTTCTTTGATCCGATATATGCCGGTTCCAACTATCTGCATCCATGCCGCCGGATCGCGGGCATCGGCATGGGTGACTTTGTTGACGAATGCCCGGCTGATGATCGCGACCAGGCTCAGCCCGAAAATCGTGTTGATATGCCACTTCCTC
>DPYP01000097.1:12582-29986 GCA_003545375.1 Lentisphaeria bacterium | reverse complement strand
ATCGCGCGGCCTGGCCCGGACCGAAAGACTGCGGCTGTGTGGGTTGCCTGCAGGGAAAGGCTGCAGTGTTTCTGCAAAGACCGAAAATTGAGAGAAACTGAATGATGAGATCGTCGTCGTTTGTCCCCGTCCGTTCGGTGGAAGTAAAGCAGCACAATGGCCGGCCGACGCTTTTCGTGAACAACTCGCCGGAAAGCGGGTTGACATACATGACGTATAATGAAAAACCGGAAAATTTTGCGAAATTCGAGGAGCTCGGTGTCCGGGTGATGAGCTTTACGCTGACCAGCGATTGCTCCTTGTCAGAGTCGTGGTCGGCGCCTGTGGCGGTTGCACCTGGCAAGTACGATTACTCGGATCTCGACGCCCGAATTGAAGGCGTGCTGAAAGCCGCCCCGAACGCCTGGCTGCTGCCGCGAGTTTACACCGTGGCGCCGGAATGGTGGTGCGCACAGAACGAAGACGAAGTGACCCGCTACGGCGCGCCGCGGGAGCATCCCCGTCCGGGCATCGACGTCTATCACGGCAGGTTCAACCCGAGCATGGCCAGCCGGGCGTGGCGCAACTTCGCATCCGACAACATGACCCGGCTGATCGAGCACATCCAGCAGAAGCCCTGGGCCGATCATTTTCTGGGATTCCATTTCGCCAGCGGCACCAGTGAAGAATGGGTCGACTGGGGCACGCACGATGGGTACTTCCCGGATTACAGCCCGCCGATGATCAGGGCGTTTCGGGACTTTCTGCGGCAGCGTTACGGTGCGGACGAGGCGCTGCAGGAAGCGTGGCAAAGAAGCGATGTCACTTTGGCTACGGCAACAATTCCGACGCTGGAAGAGCGGGTCAGGGAGCCGGGGGGCTCGCAGATTCGCGACCCCGGCGAGAGCCAGAACGTCGTCGATTATCTGCTCTGTCATTCGTATGAGCTTGTCGATACGATGCTGGCGATTGCCAGGGCGATCAAGGAAGGGTTCAGCGAGCCGCGGATTACCCTGGCGTTCAGCGGCAGTTACTTCTGCACGCAGTGTTGGCAACAATACCTCCTGCACAACAGCGGCTGCCTGGCGCTGGAGCGCCTGCTGAAAAGCCCGTACATCGACGCCTTGACCAGCCCGTCGAATTACATGCACCGGGGAGCCGGGACGGGGCACGGCAGTTTCATTGCGCCCGAGGGCTCGATAGCGCTGCACGGCAAGCTCTGGTTCGACGAGAACGACATTCGGACACACCCGCTGGGCAAGACGCGCGGTTTCGGCAGCACGAACACGGTCGATGACACGATCTGCATTCAGCGCCGCCAGTTTTCCGCAGTGATGCAGCAGGGCTGTGCGATGTGGTGGTTCGACATGGGGGGCAACTGGTACGATGAGCCGATGCACCAGGAGATTTGTCAGAGTGTGTCGATCGCCCAACGCGCCTTGGACCTGGATCGCTCGAGTGTCTCGGAGATTGCGCTGGTGGTCGATCCGGAAAGCATTGCGTACATGAACGGCTCGACGCAGATAGCCACCCTGCTGATCGGGCGTCCGCGACTTTCGTTCGGGCACTGCGGGGCGCCCTGTGACATGGTGCTCTTGAACGACCTGGCCGAGGCGAAGGATTACAAGTTGTACGCGTTCCTGAACGTTTTCCATATGAACGATGAACAACGCCAAATGGTTGATCGGGTGGTGCGATGTGACGGCAAGACCGCGTGGTGGTTTCACGCGGCAGGATATGTCGGTGACACGCTCGACGCCGGGAACATCAGCAGAACGACGGGGATTACCATCGAACCGTATCCCGGGCACAACTGGTCCGATACCGAAATACGGCCGTGCGAACACCCGATCCTCAGAGGGCTCGACCGAACACATGTCTATGGCGACAGTGGCTGGTGGATGTGCCCGTTCTTCTTTGCCGAGGATCCCGAGGCGACAACGCTGGGCGTCTGGGCGGGCAACGAGCATCTGCCGACAATGGTGGCCAAGGAACTGGACGGCTGGCAGAGCGTCTGGTCGATGGCGCCGAATCCGCCGGCCTGGCTGATCCGGCGAGTGGCCCGGTGGGCCGGTGTACACATCTACAACGAGCTCGATGAAGCCCTTTACGCCAACGCCTCCTTGCTGATGGTCAGCACCAACCATGACGGCGGGCCGCGCACGCTCAAACTGCCCCGGCGACAGTCGGTCCACGAACTGTTTGACCGCCGCCGTTCCTGGCAGGACGTGAAGGAATTCAGCATCGACCTGCCGCGGCATCACACCGGCATGTTCTTTCTCGGCACGGAGGACCAGTGGCAAGCAGGCATGCATTGAATGATCGAGGACGCCGGAGGCTTTGTCCGCAGGGAACATCGCCTTCGCTGTATCATAAAACCCAACTGAGGACAGGCCCACGGAAAGCACCGCGGTTGCCTATCCGTCCTGTCGCCCCGGTTTAACGGAGCTGTTTTACCATGCGCTTTATTATCTATGCTGTGTTCGGTATTTGTGTATCGGTGAGTTCGGCGGTGCCGGTGTCCCTGGCAAATCCGGGCGCCGAGACGGTGTCTCCGACCGACCCGGAAATGCCTGCCGATATGAGTACGTACACCTCGCCGGGCGGCCGGGCAGTATTCAGTCGCGACACGGCTGTGCGACGCTCGGGCGCGGCGTCTTTCCATATTAATAACCTGGGCCATCCCGAGCAGCCTGACAGCGGTCACAGCGCGCTCTTCGAGTTCACGATCACAACGGTTCAGGGGCTGACATACGAGGTCTCGGCCTTTGTCAAGACAAAAGCCGCAAGCGAGGCGGGACTTCAGATTCGCGGCACCGCCTCGGCGTTCGACATTCCCGGGCAGCCGCGGGAGACAATTTCGGGTGACAGCGACTGGACGCGGGTTTCGGTCAGTGTGTCGCCAACGGAAGCCGACACCAGTTTTCGGGTTTTCATGTTTCTTCCCGGCCGGGGCGAGGCGTGGTTCGACGACATCGAGGTGAATGACAACTTCGAAACAATTGTCGGCGCCATGTTCGGTGACCTGCAGGCGCGGCTGCTGGAGCTTCGAGAGCATGCCATCGGTCCCGACCCTTTACTCTCTGCTGGTGAGCGCAAGACGATCGAAGCGGCGCTGGCTGATGTGGATCGGGTTGCGACCGGGGATTTTCTCGGGATGGGCCGTGACGAGTTGCAAGGTCGGCGAGAATCGGTCGACACCATGCTCCGGGAATTCGACCGCGAGATTTCGATTCGCGGCGCCGTTGCGGCAGTACGGCGGCAGACCGGCAGCGACCCGGATGTTCTACTCGGATTCGCGCGTTCGACCGAACGAGTGTTTTTGCGAGATCAGCCACTGCCCCCACTTGCCACCGCCGTTGGACAGATTCTGGCAGTCCGCGGGGAACGGGAAGCCATCCAGCTGGTCATTCTCCCGCTCACGGAAGATCTGACAGACATCAAGATATCGGTCGGCGAGCTGCGTTCCGATAATGGCGTGATCTCAGAGAGTGCGGTCAGTATTAACCCGGTCGGGTCGGTCCAGATCAAACAGCCCGGATCTAATTTTTATCCTGTGGAGTCCGCATATGTGGGTTGGTGGCCGGATCCGCTGCTACCGAATTTCTCCTTCGACGTGGCCAGGGGAGAAGCGCAGGCGGTGTGGTTGGCTGTGCGCATTCCGCGGGACGCGGTGCCGGGGACATATCGTGGACGGATTGCCGTGCGGCCGAGCAATGCCGACGAGATGGAAACGAAGCTTGAAGTGACGGTGGCCGACGTCGAATTGCCCGAGCGCTGGCATTTCCGGAATCTGCTTTGTTTTGACGACGACGGCTACGGTCCGCTGATTTACAAGGACGCCTGGACAGACGCAATGCGCCGGAAGTTCATCGACTTCCTGCTGGACCGTCGCATCAACATTGGCGGTCTCTCCGGGCAGAGTCAGAAACGGATCACACTCGACGAAATGATGGAATTCTCGGCGCGCGGGCAGAACGTCATTTTCGCGTATCAATTCTGGGGCGAGCAGCGGATGCATGACGCCGATGGCAAGCCCTTCACCGAGCTGCCGAAGAGTAACAACGACACGATGCCGGGCACCGGTCCGGTAAAATTGCGCGAGTGGATCCCGAAGCTGAAGGCAGCCGGCCTGTACGATCGTGCGTTGGTGTACGGCTGGGACGAGCGCGGCCCGGAATTCTATCCCGATATTCGGGTGGCTGCCGAGCTGCTGTCGCACGAGTTCCCCGGGTTGCCTTTGATGATGGCCGGCGTTGATGGGTCTTGCGGCACCAATTCGACGCTGGCGGGTCTCGACAACATCATCTATATGCCGCTGATGCCGTACTGGGATCCGGTGGCGGCGCAGCAGGCGCAAGCCAACGGCAATGAGGTCTGGTGGTATACGATCTACTGGACCATCGAGCATCACTTGATCCGCAGCCGACTGATCCCGTGGCAGACCTACAAAGTCGGGGCCGACGGTTTTCTGATCTGGGCGATGAACCGGTGGACCGGCGAACGAAACAAGGCGCCGCTGAGTGGGAAGCAAATCCGCACCGAATGGGATCCACTGCTTGACGGGTCCATCCCCAATTCGACGGCAATGTATGTCTACCCCGGGGCGGACGGCCCGATTTCGTCACTGCGGCTGGAGAATTTTGCGGACGGGATCGAGGACTACGATCTGCTGCAGGCTGCCAAGGCGATAGTGGCGGCATTGGAACAAACCGGGAAAGATCCTGAACTGGCTCGATTGCTCAGGCATGCGATTGCAATCGACGACGGCTTTGTCAGGAATGCGCTGGAGTACAGCGTCGATCCGGTCGTTCTTGCAGCGCACCGGCAGCACCTGATCGATGCCCTGGTCGTTGCTCGCCGGGAATTGAAAAAATAGAGACAAACCGATAAACTAAGCGCGTGAATCGGTGCATTTTATTTCGTTTTGACCTCGACAATCGTGAGGCGGGCATCCGATGAAAAATCGGCTAAGTGATACTCGAACGGCTTTCCTGAGGCGGGGTTTTACCCTCATCGAATTGCTGGTCGTGATCGCCATCATCGCGATCCTGGCGGCGATGCTGCTGCCGGCGCTGCAGCAGGCCAAGGCCAAGGCCAAGCAGATTACCTGCACCAACAATCTCAAGCAGATCGGTCTGGCCGTTCTCTTTTACGCTGATGACAATGAGGGGTACCTCGGGGCCCACAATTACACCGGGGCGTACGAGCAGTATATGTGGTACCGCACGATTGGCCCGTATCTGAACGTCAACCCGTCGGACGCCGATTTTGCCCAAAAGAAATGGATGTTTTGGAACTCTGACGCTTACAACACTATCGTCCATGAACTGGCGTGTCCGTCGCGGCCGACGACCGACGATTACACCTGCTACGGCGTCCTTTATTTTGCCACGAATCCACCCGCCGTTCCCGGCGATACAAACGCTGTTCCCTTTCTGCACCTGGTCAACACCAGTCCGTTCAGATTACATCGATTAATCGATATTCATAACAACTGTTTCCTGGTGACGGATGCCCGGAAAAATGTCTACAGCCCGACCCTTTCGACGTGGGCGCTCAACGTCGACATGAACGGCAACGGTGTGCCAGACTCGCTCAGCGTCGGCCAACGCTTTAACGGGGGTGAGTTTGACCGCCACAGCAACGGCGCGAATTATCTCTTCGTCGATGGCCGCGCCAAATGGTTGCGCGTTTCCGCTTGGGAAGAGAACACGAATAATCTGTGGGCCCTGAACCCGTGATTCGGCTGTTTACTCAACCGGCGGTAGGCGTGGCGGCGTTCTGTCTGATGTTGGCGCCGTTGTCCGCAATGCGGGCTGTCGGCCAAGATGCCGCTGTGCCGACGATGTCGCTGTTGCCCGAGATGTGGCGCTACCGCACCGACCCGGATAAAGTCGGTGAAAAGGAACGATGGTTTGCGCCGGGCTGGAAGGGCACGCCGTGGCAATGGACCTCGACACACGGCTTCTGGCCGCGCTACGAAGGCGACGGGTGGTACGCACTCGACCAGGTCATTCCACCGGCAACAGGTGGCGAGATGTGGCTGATCTTCGGGGCGGTGGACGAGAATTACACCCTGTGGATCAACGGCGACTACATCGCCGACAACCTCGACAAGGGTACGTCGATGTGGGACAAGTCCGCCGCCGTCAACATAACCGGGCGCTACCGGCAAGGTGCCTCGAACCATCTCGTTGTTCGGGTCCGCAATACACGCGGGGCCGGCGGCATCTGGAAGCCATCGGCCCTGGTCCGGTATGGCTCCACTTCCGCAGAAACAGCCCGGCGCGAACCTGCCGCCCCGGAGTTGAGCCGGGACGATTGCATCGAGCGGGCGGTCGCTGAGGCGCGGCGACAAAACGGCGAACGCGATCCGGTCTTCGTCACCGGCTTCGCCCCCTCAACGCAGCACATCTTTCTCGAGGACCGGCCGTTCGCGATCGACGTGGCGAGGGAAGGGCGCCTGCTTGCCGTTCGCGGCGAAAAGGAAGCGCTACAGCTGGTCATCCTCGCCAATGTCCACGACCTGACGAATGTCGAGGTGTCGGTGAGCGCGCTGGCCGGCGACCACGAGACGATCCCGGCCAGTGCGGTGACTGTCAATCCGGTCGGGTTTGTGAAGATCGACTACGAGACGAGTTCGCCTTTTCCCGACGAGACGCCGTACCTGGGCTGGTGGCCGGACCCGTTGCTGGAAAACTTTGCGTTCGATGTTGACCGCGGCAATACGCAGCCGGTCTGTATCTCGGTGCGTATACCGCAGACCCTGGCGGCCGGGGTATACACCGGTACAATTACCGTCCGGCCAGGCAATGCGCCGGCACGTGAACTGGCGTTGGCGGTCGACGTCGCAGATGTCGATTTGCCAACGACTTGGCATTTCCGCAACCTGCTCTGTTGGGATGACGGCTACGGCCCGATGGTCTACGGCGACCGCTGGACCGAACAGCTCCGCGACAAGTTCATCGAGTTCCAGCTCGAGCGGCGCCTGAATGTCGGCGGACTCTCCGGCTCGACGCAGAAGCGGGTAACCGTCGACGACATGGTCGCCTACGTGAAACGGGGTCAGAACGCTGTCCTCGCTTATCAGTTCCACGGCGAGCAACGCATGCGGGACGGTGCCGGCAAGCCGCTGACCGAGCTGCCGAAGAGCAGCAATGACACGCTGCCCGGGCCGGGCCCCGTCAAGCTCAGGCAATGGGCCCCAAAACTGCAGGCCGCCGGTTGCTACGACCGCGCCTTTGTTTACGGCTGGGACGAGCGCGGCGAGGATTATTATTGGGATATCCGCATGGCCGCCGAGCTGCTCGCACGGGATTACCCGGGGTTGCCGCTGCTGATGGCCGGAGTCGACAACTCCTGCGGTACTGCGTCGACATTGAACGGGCTGACCAACATCATCTATTGCCCGGCAATGCGGCAATGGGACGCCGACGCGGTGCACAAGGCACAGGCGCAGGGCACCGAAGTGTGGTGGTACGATATCCACTGGACCATCGAGCAGCATCTCATCCGCAGCCGCCTGATCCCGTGGCAGACGTACAAGGTCGGGGCCGACGGATTTCTGATCTGGGTGATGAATTGGTGGCACGCCGAGAACAAGCCTTTGAGCGGCACGCAGGTCCGCATCCCGGAGTGGAATGCGCGCGGGCCGATCGCCAGCTCGTCGGGGATGTATATCTATCCCGGACGGGACGGGCCACTTTCGTCGCTGCGGCTGGAGAACTTCTGCGACGGCATCGAGGACTACGACCTGCTGGCGACGGCGGAGGCGCTGCTGGGCCGCTCAGGGGCAGACGCTGCGGTTGCCGACAAGCTGCGGGACGCCCTGTATCTCGAAGACGAGTTCATCAGGGACGCGGTCAGCTACTCGACCGACCCGGCGCTGCTGACTGACCGCCGGCGGGTGCTGATCGAGGCGCTGGCGGCCGCGGCGGAATCGCGGGTGATGCGATGACTCCGAAACAAGACGATGTGATCTGCTGTTTTGGCAATCGGCACGCTGAGCCATTGCACACGCAATCACTGTGTCCGGCCAGGGAGTGCTTCTCGCGGATCGACCAGCGTGAACTGGTCTTTGACCTGGGTAAAACCACGCCGCACCCGGATGCGGATTTTCCCGCGGTCATGTGCGGCGACCTGGGGTTGAGCGGGCGTGGCGTCGAAAGCCTGCACTTCAGGTTGCCCCGGGAGCCCGGGTTCTACCGGATCGAATTCGGCTTCCTCAACCTCACGCACAAGCAGATCGTCGACGGCGACAACTGCAAATACGCCATAGCGAAAGGCGACACCTACGACGGTCGCATGAAAGAGGCGAACGCACAGCACTATATCAAGTATCACGATGATCAACTCGAGGCGGAACAGCCGGAAGTGATTCTCGGGTTTGACGAGATCGACGAAATGGATCATCAGCCGCACTATGCCCGGGTCGAAATTCTCCTGGACAGCAACGAGATCGACGCCTTCGAACTTGGCAACCCGGTGTTCGTTCGCGACGGCGGCAATCGTTTCGTGCCGGAGATTTTTTCCAGGACTATCGCCATCACAACGGCCTCGGCCCATACCCTCACCGTGCGAACCGTCAACCGGTTTTCACCGCTTTACAACGGGCGCGGCCTGCAGTGGGGGACGATTATCACTGAGGATTTCTGTCCGACATTCTTCTCACTGACGCGTGCCGAGGCACCGGTTCAATACAACCCGTTTCTCAGAGAGCATCCCGGTGCATCCGAAATCGATTGTTGGGGATGGGAACAGGTGATTTCGTACCAGCGCACACGTGATGACGGGGTTCGCGATTTCGACAATCCCGTGGAAGTTGGCCTGGACTACGTCAAGGCAACGAACACGGAAGCCTATAAACGCGGTTCAAACCTCCTCGAGGTTTACTGGGTCGTGGACCACCGGCGTGAAAACGGTGAAACCCTGCCGGGTCACGTCATCGAGTGGGAGCCGGACGATCCGATCGAGGGCGCCGAACTGTATGCGCGTTATCCACGAACTATCTGGAACAACGAGATGTGTCGCGAGTTGACACGTGCCAGTCATGAACTGGGTATGCTGGTGACATGGTACCAGCATCTGCCGTCGCTCAAGACACCGTCGCACCATGCGCCGGGGTGGTTTCGGAGCAACTTCGTGGAGGTGGTTGCCCGGGAGTTCGCCGATCTCCTCGAGGCCGGCTGGCGCGGGACACTCGACTGCTATGAGGAGGAGTCGGCCAATGGCGCCGATTCCATCCAGTGGCTGGTGCAGTGCCACAGGCAGTGGCAATACAACCCCGGCATGGCAGTAGGCGAAACCAGCGACAAGCGATCGAAGCGCCATGAGAAGGGCATTCTTCCCGGCGGCCTGATCGTCGAAACGAACACCTACTTCATCAACGACCGATTCGTTGGCCAGATCTTTCCGTTCGAATGTGATGAGAGCGAATACGGCGTGCAGGGCCTGATCCTGCAGGCGAACAGCCGGGCGGTCGGCTTTGCGTCGACGGCGCGCCGCGGCATTGGCGAGCTCGGCGGCCCCGCGGCGGGTTCGCCGGACGGCATCCTGCAGCAGGCGAACGATTTTTTCCGGCCGCGCTTCCGCGACCAGCGCCATTTCCCGCGCCACGGCATCTGGTGGCTGGGGCCGGCCGAGAATCTCCTGCCGGAATGGATGCGCGATTATGTCTACGGCATCAGCAACGATCCGGTCCGTGCGGCGGTCACTACGGAGCTCGCGGCGACCGGCGTCGGCGGCGTTCTCGACAGTGCCACGACCTACTGGCCGACCTGGTGCCGGGCCCGGTACGACAAGCCGGCGTCGACAAAGTTCATCGGCAACAACCACCTCCGCCTCTACCGCGACGCCGATGCCGACCGTGGCGGGTTGGCGGCGGAGTTGGAGGGGCTCGGTGATTTCACCATCCACGGCCCGGTGCTGGACGTTGCCGGCGATCTGTTCAGGCTCTGCCTGATGGAAGGCGCCACCGAGCTCAAGGTCAACGAAACCGTGTCGCATCGCTATCTCGAGCCGGCCGGGCACATTGCTGTTTTGGAAGAAACCGTGCGGCTCGAGAACGCCTATCTCGACCTGACGATCCAGGAGCGCCGGCGATACGAGATCGTTTCCGATTCACCTTTCATCACCGTCGAGATCGACCGCGAGACGATGTTCCCCGAGAACCGGAACGAGAGCCTTATACAGGCGTACAAGCGTGTCTGTCACAGCCTCGACCTGTCGGGATATGATCGGATCCGGGACCTTGAGAACGAAAGTGAGTGCCCGCTTGTCGACGGGAGCTCTCTGGTCGTCGAGGATTCCCGTGGCATCCTGCCGGCGCTGTTCGTTGCCGTTGTCGAAGGTGCCACGGCAAGCAGCATGACGGCGCGTTTCCCACACGACAGAAAGCTGCGGCTTTTCACCTCGGCGAGCGCCGACCGGATAGTGATCCGCATCGGCACGATGACCTCATGGCTGACGGCGGAGCATCTGCCGTGGCTCAGCGGGCGTGACGGATTTGCCGCGGCAGCTGTCGTTGATGTCGAGGGCACCGTCGAGAATCGTGAGGCCCTGCCGGTCGTGCGGAAAGTCCGGGTCCGTTCCGCCGGCTCGCTGCCGTATTTTGTCTGTGAGCGCGGCTACTGGAGCTGGCGTGGCGCCCAACCCTCCCGTGAGCACCCCGGCGATGATTTTCTGAAGGTCTATCTCGATGGGCAATCGACCGCCAGGATCGTTCCGGATACCTTCCTTGACGGCGTCGTGAAGCCGGGGTGGGGCAGTCAGTATCAGCTGTCGATCGCCGACGACATCGGGCAGAGTGCCGACGTTGTCAGCGTCGGGGTCCGGGTGCGGTCGGTAAATGCTGCGGTGTTTGCGCCGCGCCTGTTGTTTCAGAGCGCCGTCGCGGCAGTCAAGCTCGACGGCGAGCCGTGGTATTACTTCGATGAGGATATCGTGTTTCTGCCGAACCGCGAAGGGGAATACCGACTGGAGGTGAAGTACGGTGAGGCAAGCACACCGCGGCTGCTGGCCAGTTTCGGCGTGCCCAGTGAATTCGAATGGGACGGCTCGACGTATTCGTTCCGCCTCGACCTGCCGCCGTTTTCCTATCGCCTGCCTAAGAGCGTTTATCTTTACGGGGCCGTGCGAACCGGCGAGGCCGGGCTCAATCCCGGCGCGGGAATTGAAATTGTCCGAAAAACGGCAGACGGGCTGGTCTTTCGGTGCAAGCCCGGCCCAGTCGTGTTAGCCAGTCCGTAATGCCGGGATCCGTCCGGCGATCTATTGGAGAGCAACAATGCAAACCGTCCGAATTCAACGTGTCGACTCGGCGCCGATAATCGACGGCGCACTGTCCGACGAGGTTTGGCAGCAGGTCGAATGGTACGGCGACTTTCGCGTTGTCGATACACCGGAAAAATCGGCTGACCCGTCCACTTCATTTACGACCGTCCATGACGGTACGACCCTTTTCATCGCAATCCGAGCCGATGAGCCGCAGCTGGATGACGTCAAGCTGGAGACGGACGCCGCGCTCTTCGGCAGTGTTGTGGATGACCGGCTCGAGATTTTCATCGACACAACCGGACAAGGCAACCAGTACCTGCAACTGTTCGTCAACAGTGCGGGCCTGTCGAGCCGGCGGCTGGGTGACATTCGCAATGAGGCATTCCGCCTCGACCTCGCCGTTGGCAGCAATCAGTCCGGGTGGACGATGGCGGCCGCAATCCCCCTCGCGGACCTGCCGCTTCAGCCGCAGTCCTCGACCTGGCGTTTCAACCTGGTTCGCTTCCGTTGCCTTGGCGGCGCTCAGCCATCGCTGGTTGTCTCCTCGTTCATGCCGCTCAAGGGGCACCACGTGCAGTTTCACGGATACCCGTTTGCTCAAGTCGAAGGACTGGACCTGGCCCCATACCTGTGGGACGTGACTACACAGGGAACCCCGAAGCTGCAAAAAACAGATGATGGATTCGCTTACGCGCAACGGCTGAAGGTTGCCAACATGGCGAGCCAGGCACGACACACGGAAATCCGATGTGCGCTCGAAACGGCAGGGCGTGCGGCGGGTGAGGTGATTCTTTCAGACCGATTCGAACCGTTCGAGGAACGCACCGAACTGGTGGAAACCCATCTTGCTGACGAGGATTTCGGCAATTTGATCGTGGTGATGAGTGATCCCGTGACATCCCGCGAATCCTTTAGTCGAAGGATCTGTCATCGGGCCAGCGCGGACCCGTCCTGGCGGCCACACTTTATCAGGCAAGGTGACGGCGAAGGCGGATACATCAACCAGCCGGCGGCAATTCGATTTGTTCCCCGTTATGATGGTGAAATTGTCTCGCCCTACGGCCTGGCGCCAATGGATAACGGCGAGATTGCCATGATCGGCGCCTCGGTCATCGGCGCCGGGGCCAGCGGTTCGGAGCACCCGGTCATTGCCTTCAGCCCCGACGGTGGCGCATCCTGGAGCGAGTACCTGGAAATCAAGGGGGCCCGGGGCCGGCCGATGATGCTCGCCTATCTGGGCAATGGGAAACTGACTTTCTCGGAGGCGGACATAGTCGGCGACAAGTACCGCTATTTCAGCTGCGATTACGGCCGGACCTGGCCGGAGAAAGTCCTGCTGCAGCCCCTTGATGACGGCGAGCCATTTGAAACCGAGGGCAACCCGCTTGTGGACCGTGATGCTTCCGGCACCGCCGTGCGCATTGCCGAAACCGGCTACAGCCGCTGGGCGGACAATCCAAGTCGCGAGTACATCCGCTGGTCTTCTGACGGCGGCAGGACGTGGGACAATGAGATGATGCCGGAGGCCTGGCGCTGGGCCGTCGAGTACCAGGGGAAGACACACATCCGGAGCTGCTGGGAAGGCGGCCTGGTGCGGGCGGCCAATGGCTGGATCGTCGCCTCATTGCGCACGGATCATCCACCGCGCTACCGCGGCACCGCGCAGGCGAACGACTCGAACAACGGCATCGCGGTTTCCATCTCGAAGGACGACGGGGCGACCTGGACGCCCCTCCCGGATCGTATCTTGTTCGAGGGCGGTCGGCATCACCAGCATCTGGTTCTGCTGGCCAACGGCGATATTGTCATGACTTATATCGAGCGGACTGACATGCGCGACGGCGAGTTTGCCAGCTACCGGCGCGGCTGCGAGGCGATCGTCAGCCATGACAACGGCCTGACCTGGGACCTCGACCGTGTGTACATCCTCGATGAGTGGGCCTATTATGACGGTGCGAATTGGTGCACCGCCAAGTGTGGGCACAAGTGTTCGGCGGTTCTGAATGACGGCCACATTCTCACGGCGTACACCAACTGGCTGGCGGGATCGGTCATCATCCGTTGGCGCCCGGAGGCATAGAGCCATGTCAGATTCTGCAACTCATTACATGTTACGGCGCACGCTGCCGCTGTGGAAGGCTGAGGAGACGATCGCCGAGGCCTTGGAGTTCGCCCGTGTCAACGCGATCGACGAGATCATCTGGAAGACCGACACGGAGGCATTCAGCCATGGGCTTCCGCCGCTGGAGATGATCGGCGAGTATCTGCCGTGGCTGACCCGCGCCCGGGAGCTGCTGGCAGCGGACCAGATCTGCTCCTCGATCAATCCGTGGGTAACCATGAACCATGCGGACCGCGGTCGCAGTGCCCATCTCTATCACCCGGACATGCGCATGTTCACGAACGCCGCCGGCCGTGAGCACAGCTGCCGGCCGTGCCCGATGGACAAGGCCTGGCAGGCATGGCTGGTCGAGGCATACGAGCTGTATGCCTCGACTATACCGGAGATCCTGTGGCTGGAAGATGACCTGACCAACAATCCGAAGGAATGCCGAGGCGTTCATCTCCTGGAGTATGGCTGCTTCTGCAGCGAGCATCTGCAGGCGATCTCGCGCCTGTCCGGAGAGTCCTGGGATCGTCAGGGGCTGTTGCAGGCGATCAAGCAGCCCGGTGACCCGCATCCGGTGCGCAAACTCTGGTTCGATCTGCATGGCGCCACGATGATCGCGCTCGGCGAACAGCTCGAAGGCGCCGTCCATCGCGCCAGTCCGGAGACCAAGCTGGGGCTCATGTTGAGTTGGGCCAACGACGGCAGATGGTGGGACGAATTCATGCGCGTCGTGTCGGGCCCGCACCGGCCGGTCGTGCGACCGAGCCTGAGCTCGTATAACGAGCTACGTCCAACCATTCACCTGTTCGACCAGCAGGACCACCGCAAAGAGTGCCGCTGTGTTCCGGCGGACAGCAGGATTTGCCCGGAGCTGGAGAACAGCTGTTATACGGCCTACTCGAAATCGGCGCGGTTCACACAGCTTGAGCTCGGGTTGTCGGCGCTGATGGGATATCCTGAAATTACCCTGAACCTGTTCGACCACATGGGTACGCCAATGGCTGCAGAAGCAAGGTACGCCCGGCTGCTGGGCGAACTGAAGCCGCGGTTGAGTGCCATTGCGTCGCGGCGACTGCCCGGCGGCGACGAGCGAGCTGTAGGCGTGCTGTTTCGCAAGACCGCTTCAGATGTCATGCGCCTGGAGGATGGGCAGACGTCATTCGACCTGCAACCGGCGGCTGACGGCGAGGCGTGGGGCGCTATCCTGCAGGGCGCCGGCATCCCGGTGAAATGGCACGACGCCGACATTCTATGCACCTCGGGCCAGGCGCTGCGGGCGTGCGCGCAGGATGAGGTCGAAGCGTTGTTGTCACGCAGCCTGCTGATCGATGGTTCGGCGCTCGAGATCTTGTGCGAGATGGGATTCGCGGCCCATGCCGGATGCCGGTTCGAAAAGTGGATTGCCCGGCTCGATACGCTCGTGTCGGTCGAAGAACTTGCCGAGCAAACGGTGCAACCGCAACATCCAAGCGCGGCATCTCCGGCTTATATGGCATTGCACCGCGCCTTTGTTCGTGACCGCTTCTGTGCCATGGCGGTTGATGACCGGGCGACAGTCGCGTCACACCTGGTCAACAACGACAGGGACCGCGTTGAGCCGGGCATGGTCTTCTTTGAAAACGAGCTGGGCGGAAGGGTTGTCGTGTATCCGTTCGATCTTTCCAGGGGTACGCACGTTGATTTTCATAACTGGCATCGCAAGGAGCAGATGCGCCGGGCGGTTTCCTGGCTGGGGCACGGCAGGCTGGACCTCCATGTCGAAGGCGGCGCCTGGATGATACCGTTCAGGGTTGACTATGACGACTATATTTTTGTTGGGCTGGTGAACCTGGAAACGGATGGCTGGGACAAAATCTGCCTGACGCTGAACACGCAACGCGAGGTGCAAACTGTTGAGCGCGTTGAGGATGACGGCTCGTGGCGACGGTGCGACGTCGCAATCGACAGGGACGAGCAGTCAAACGTCCGGATCGCCATCGATGAACGACTCGAATACATGGATTTCACGGCATTTGTAATTACTGCTTAACTTGAGCGGACACCGGCCTGGAATGGCCGCCATCGCGACCAAGCCATGTTGCTCCTCGATGGCATGACGCTGGTCGCCGTGATCGGCTCGAAAACGTCGATTGCACGGCGCCCTATATACTTTGGCGATTCTGCCCACTCGCCAAATAAATCCCGCCATTCCTTGAATTTCCTCCACTTTTTCCGCTTTTCAGATTTGTATCGCTCGTTTTCACACGCCTGGAACGTCTTTACCTCGATCTGTCGATCTTTATACTTGCAATTTGCCGGACAATTTCTTACAACAGATACTTGAGCGTAAAATCACAAACTGGCGGAATCCTGCTGATTCTGCTTTCTAACGAGGAAAAGTAGCATGTACTATCGCAATATTTTGGCCATGACCGCAGCCGTGTTGATCTCCACCCTGACCGGGATCACTAGCAGCGCGGTAACCGTGACCGCCGTCCTGACCGACGACAACCATGTGCGGGAGTCTGACCCCGACAGCGTCCAGTCGCACACCGGCAGCCTGATGCTGGGCACCAATGATCACATCTTTTTCAAGTTCGACATTGGGGCGGTACCGCTCAATGCCGTAATCAACTCGGCGACGCTGACCGTGCGGACCCGCAACGACGGGGCCAGTGATGCGTCGGTTACGGTTCGCGGCGCTGACGATGTCTCCTGGACGGAATCATCGATCACCTGGAACAACCAGCCGCCCATCAACGCGGTCGAAGACTTCTATACCGCCGAAGGCTTCGTATCCTCAGGCAATCCGGCTGGTACCTCGCAGCTCGATACGCCGGACGTGACCGCTGCCGTCGCAGCGGCGTCGCTCTCGGGCAGTGGCTACGTCACCATCCGCTTGAGCGCCACCGGCGGTAATTTCATCCGCAGCAAGGAACACCCGGACCAGTCGGAGCACCCGTGGGCATCTCTTGAGATCGACTACTCGCTGAGTCAGTTGTCGCAGGTTGCTATTCTGACCGACGACAACCATGTGCGGGTGTCTGACCCCGGCAACGTCCAGTCGCACACCGGCAACCTGGCGCTGGGCAACGGTGACAGAATTTTCCTGAAGTTCGGCCACGGTGTTCCGGCAGGTGCGAAGGTTTGTTCGGCAACCTTGAGAGTGCGGACACGCAACGACAACAACGGCGATGCAGTCGTCAACGTCAGCGGTGTCAGCGACAATTCCTGGGACGAAGCAACCATCACCTGGGACAACCAGCCGGCCGCCGGCTCAATCGAAAACACCTATACTGCCGAGGGCGCCACCTCCTCCGGCAATCCGCCGGGCACCTCGCAGGTGGATGACAGCGACGTGACCGCGGTCGTGCGTGCGGCATCGGCGGCTGGCGACCCGGACGTGAGTTTCCGCCTGGATGCCAACGGCGCGAACTTCATCCGTTCCAAGGAACACTCGGTCCAGTCCGAGCATCCGTGGGCCAAGCTGATCGTTGACTACGTGGTGCCGACGGTGACCGTCGACGCCGTGCTCACCGACGACAACCATGTGCGGGAGGGGGACCCCGACAACGTCCAGTCGCACACCGGCAACCTGGCGCTGGGCACCGGTGACAACATCTTCCTGAAGTTCGACATGGGGGCTGTTCCGCCCCAGACCGTGATCGATTCGGCGACGTTGACGATGCGGATCCGCAACGATTTCAACGGTGACGGCATCGTCACAGTGCGCGGCGTCAGCGACAATTCCTGGACTGAGTCGACAATCACCTGGAACAATGCCCCGACCGAAGGGGCCGTCGAAGACGTCTTTGCTGTCGAGGGCGTCGCCTCCTCCGGCAATCCGGCGGGCACCTCCCAGCTCGACGATGCCGACGTTACCCTCGCTGTCGTCGCCGCGTTGGCGGCCGGCGGCCTCGACGTGAGCATTCGCCTGGATGCGACCAACTCGAACTTCATCCGCGCCAAAGAGCACTCAGTCCAGTCCGAGCACCCGTGGGCCAAGCTGACGATTGTCTATTCGACCTGCGAAGTGACCGATGGCGTGCGCCCGGATCA
>DPYP01000097.1:0-12208 GCA_003545375.1 Lentisphaeria bacterium | reverse complement strand
CAATCTGAGTATCACCAATCCGAACGAAAATTATGAGCGGCGTTCCTTCCTGCGCTTCGATCTTTCCGGCATTCCCGACGCCTCCGCGATCACCGCGGCGACCCTGACGATGAAGACGCGCCTGGACAACGAAACGGTCGGAAACGTCAATGTCGCAGCCGTGGCAGACGACGCCTGGGACGAGACGACGATCACCTGGAACAACCAGCCGGCGATCGGCGCTGTGCAGGGGACCTATGCGGTCGGTCCCGTGGCGCCCGGTGTCGCTGACATTGACACGGTCGACCTGACCAGCCTGGTCAACAGCAGTTTCAACAACAACGACCAGCAGATCAGTGTCGTGCTCACTGCCCAGGGGGCACACGGCATGTTCTTCCGGGCCGACGAGCACTCCTTGCAGACGGAGCACCCGTGGGCTTTCCTCGACATCCAGTACATCGACTGCACCGCCATCCTGAACGACGTTCTCGGTGACTTCTGTGACGCCGCCACTGCTGTGCAGCCGACGTCGTTGAACCAGCTGAGCAACGTGATCTCCGGCCTGCTCGACACGGCGATGAGCTGCGAAGCGACAAGCTGCGACCCCTGTCGTGCCACCGTCGAGGCCTTGATCCTCAACCAGTGAAAAATTTCGAACCGCTGTCGATGTAAAGCCCGGGACATTCGTTCCGGGCTTTGTTTTTTCTGCCGAATCCGGTTATGGTGTTCGTGCGGGGCGGCTGGCCCATTTGGCCCCATTGGCCCCGGCATCCGGAAGGAACGGCATGATTGACACGGAATTGCATAAACGGGACGCGGACACGCCGCTTACGGGTGAGTTCGATGTTGACCGGTACCCCCAGGCCTTCGCTGTCGAGCCGGTGGGGCCCGGCATCAGCGAGGGCGTGCTGGTTGCCGGCGTGGACGACCGTGTCTACCTCTGCTATCAGGAACGCGATCTCACCGCCGCCGATCCGCAGGAACACTTTTGCTACCCGGTAATGCTCGAATCCACCGACGCCGGCCGCTCCTGGGGTGAGCCGCGCGCCTGCTGCGACGAAAGCGGCAATCGGATCCACGGCTCGCACGTCAGCATCTTTCGCCTGCCGACCGGCCGGCTTGCGCTGGTGTGCAGCGATCTGCAGAATTTTTGCGACGGCCCGCCCGGCCGCGACGGTGGCAGCAAGATCACCTTTCGCACCAGCGGCGACGAAGGCCGGACCTGGAGCGATCCGGTGCTGGTCTACCCGCTCAATGCACTTTGCACCGGTGGCCATCCCGTGGTGCTCACCGACGGTACGATTGTGCTGCCGAGTTACCGCTGGATCAGTTACGATTCCGGCGCCGAATCAGAGAGTTTCAATTCGCCGTCACTGTCGTACAGCTTCTCCTGTACGTCCGACGACGGCGGGGCGTCGTGGCGCGTCAGCCACAGTCAATTGTTCGTCAGCCATTACCGCAGTGCCTGCGACCTCGAAGAGCCCACGGTCGTCGAACTCCGGGACGGTCGGCTGCTGATGCACCTGCGCAGCCAGCTCGGACGCTCCTTCGAATCCTACTCCACCGATCGCGGGCTCAATTGGTCGCGCCCCAGCCCGTTACCGATGGCGGCATCATACACCCCGTCGTTGCTCAGGCGTATGCCGACCGGTGAAATCCTGGTCGTCTGGAACCAGGTCTCGCGCGGCGAGATTCTCAAAGGCCTTCACCGCCACCGGCTGTCGTGCGCAATTTCCCGCGACGAGGGCGCAACCTGGGAGAACTTCAAGAACCTCGAGTCCCTGGACTTCCGCACCGTCATCGACCCGCCGCCGCTGGACCGGCGCGAAGTGATTGAGCAATGGGAAGACTACGGGTACTATCAGCCCGGCGACACCGAACAGTACCCGCGCGCGCCCGGCGGACTGCGGATATGCTATCCCAATGTGCTCTTTCACGGCGACGAGGCCTTGGTCGTCTACGATTACGGCAACGGCAACGTCGACGGAATCAAGTTCCGCGCGATTCCGACCGAATGGTTCCTCGATTGAAGCAGCTGGCGCGGATACTGCTCGTCTTGCCGGTCATGATTGCCGGCACTGCCGGTGCCAAGCTCGTTGTCACCGAGCAGGGCGACCGGATTGCAGTCCGCACTGCCGCCTATTCGCTGGTCTTCGACAAGAGCAGGGGCGGCACCATCGTCGAGTTCGGTGGCAAGGCGGTCGCGCAGCGGGATCGTGCCGACGACTATCTGCTTGCCAACGACACCAGGCCCGTGGTTACGATTCGGCGGCAGCAAGACCAGGCGACGATCACCGTCACCGCGTTTTACGTCCGCGACGGTGAAAAGGCGCCGTCGCAGATCCGTGCCCGGTACCGGTACCGGTTCCATGACCAGTCGCCGGTCGTGGGGTGCAATGCCTGGGTCGACCAGGGTAAGACTGTGGCACACACCGATGTGTTTGTCGCGCCCGCATGGTCACGGCTGTGCCTGCTGGATTTCGGCGAACAGGTCGCGGAATGCAAGCCGTTTGCCAGGGAAGGAACGCGGCAGCGCCTGCACTTCACTCCGGGAAAAGAAACGCTTTTCGACGTGCCGGATGACGAAGTCCGGCGGTTTGCCGCGCTGACGCGTCCGGAGATGCCGACAACCGGGCTGCTGATGCAGGATGATTTCGCCGACCTGAAGCGCTGGACACCGGTCGCCGGCAGCTGGGAGACCGGTGGCAGACAGTTGACCGAGACCTCGCCGCAGCTGCGCCATGCCTGGATTGTCACCGGCGAAGAAGATTGGGACAACTGCATGATCGAGACCGGGGTGTGGACCAACGACGACGGCCACGTTTATCTCTGCGGTCGCTGGCAGGACGCCGACAATCACTATGCCCTGACCTACATGACATACCCCGCAAATACGGTGCGCATCGAGCGCGTACGCGACGGCAAGCGTGTCACCTTGGCGGAGATTCGCAACATGCCGAACTTGCGGATGAAGCCGCCGACACGCCTGACATTCTACATGCGCGGGCCGCATCTGATGGCGCTGCGCAACGACGAAGTCCTGCTCGAGGCCTACGATGACAGTTTGCAGCGCGGGCGCGTGGCGCTCGGGGCGATCTGCATGTACGGCTTCTGGTTCAATGATTTCCAGGTCCACGGGCTGCCGCCGCCGGCGGACACCATCGCTGCCGTCAGCATCGGCCAGCCGGCCACCCGCCACGCTTATTACCGGGAGGAGGCGGACGCCGTGGCGCCGTTCATCATTTCGGCCGACCGTGACGTCGACGATCTTGTTGTGGCGTTCGCCCTGACCAATGACAAGTACCCGACGCAGGGTACGACACATGCCAAGACCGTTCGTATCGGGAAGCTCGCGGCCGGCGAGCAACGACCGGTGGGGTTCCCGCTGCAGCCGGCCAACTGGCGCAGCGGTGACTACACTCTGACCGTCGCGGTGTCGCAGGGGGATCGCGTTCTGGCCCGTGACCGGACGGTGATCTACCTGCGCCGAAAACCGAATCCCGAGCGCATGCTGGTCAATGCCTGGGATACCGGCGATGCCGAGCTGCTGGCGGCCCATGGCTTCAACCAGTTCAAGGTGCACCATGACAATACCATGAGCCGCTGGAACGGCGACAAGTACCTGACGCCGGACGTGCCGACGCGCCTGCTCCGCCCGTCGGCGGCGAGAAAGCGGCAGTATATCTACGACCAGTTCGATGAATGTGTGAAACACGGGATGTGGGCCTACGTGCAGCTCGAATACATGCGTCGCGTCGCCGAGGGCGTCGAAGCCGCGTATGCCCTGAAGCGCGACGGCAAATCGTTTCAGGACCACGCCACCGGTTCCCATGAGGCCAACCATCCGCGACCGAATCCGTGGCATCCGAAGAACATCGAAGTGATCCAGGAGTTCTGGCGCGGCGCGCTGCCGCTCTACAAGGAATTGGTCGCCTGGCACGGCATCCTGCTCAATTCAGAAAGCGAGAACTCGTTCGACGTCTACGGCAACGACTACTGGCTGGAGATGGCGGAGAAGGAGCTCGGCTTTCCGGTGCCGGCGGACGTCACCCGGTCGTGGGGTGTCAAGCCTCGGGAGCACCCGCTGCCGGACAACGGCATTGTCGAGAGCGACGACCCCTACTACCTGTTTTACCGCTGGTGGTGGGAGCGCGGCGAAGGGCAGGGCATGCTGCACAGCAAGGTGGCGGACGTAGTCCGTGAGAGCCGCCCCGACGTGCGCATCTGGCACGACCCGGCCCTGCGCCAGCCGTTCGTGCGCGGCCGCCTGAAAGGCATGGATCAACTCCTGCAGTGGACCTACACCTGGCCCAGCCCCGAGCGCATCCCGCTGGTCGCGGACGAGTTGCGCTGCGCCGCCGTCGATGACCAGGAGACGATCCTCAATCTGCAGCTGATTGTCTGGGGCGCCGTTGCCATCCCAAGTGCCGGGCCGCACTGGCCCTACATCAAGAAGGACTCCTATCTCGCCGCACACTCACCGGCCGTCATGCGACAGGCCACCTGGATGGCGCTTTCGCGAGGCGTCAGCGGCATCTCCTACCACGGGCTCGAGAGTGTCGAAACGACCGGCCTGCGTACGGGTGATGACCGTGCCGCGGTGCGCGGCGTGGGGTATCGCTCCTACATGTATTCGAATCCGGAAACCCTCACGGCGATCAAGGACCTGAACCTCCGCGTCGTCCGCCCCTATGGCATGGTGATCAAACAGCTGAGGCCGCGAAAGGCGGATGTTGCGATGCTGCTTTCCACCGCCACGTCGGTGCTCGCTTACAAAGACGCCATGGACTTCAGGGCCGGCGAAGCCGGACACATGTATGCGAAGCTCCAGGCGGCGCACATTCCGGTGGACGTCGTCTACGAAGTCGATCTTGAAGAAACCGGACTGGCGGATTACAAGGCGATTGCGCTGCCCGGTTGCCGGGTGCTGCCGCGGCACATCTATGACACCATCCGGGCCTTCGCCCGGAACGGCGGCATCATAATCGCCGATCAGCACCTGGTGGCATCGTTTGAAGAGGTTATCGATCTCGAACAGAAAGCCGGTGGCTGGTCTCCGGGCGACCGGGTGCAGAGCGAAATTCTGGGTGACGCCGGTGTACTGCGTGACGCCCTGGACGGCAGGATCCAGCGATGGGCGGACTGCGATTCCCCGTCCGTCGCGCTCAGCGTGCTGCAGGACGGTGCCAACCAACTGCTGTTCGTCACCAACACGCTCAAGCAGCGCGGCGACTACATCGGCGGCTGGGGCAAAGTACTGGACGACGGCGTGCCGCAGAAGGTCCGGGTCAGCATCCGACGAACCGACTGCGTCGTTTACGATGTACTCGAGCGCCGGCTGATCGACCCGCAGCGGACCGCCACGGGCCATGCCTGGGACGTCGACCTCGGACCGGGACAGGGCCGCATGTTTGCGATCCTGCCCGAAGCGATCGGCAGCCTTCGCGTCAAGGCGCCGGATGCGGTGGAAAAAGGGAACATGGTCGACGTTGCGGTAGCTGTTGCCGACAAGCGCGGCGCCAGGCTGGAGGGGCTCGTCCCGCTCGAGGTGTCGATCCGCAACAGCCAGGGCAGTAGACACGATTACAGCGACTATGCGGTTGCCCGCAACGGCGCTGCGGCAGTGCGTTTCCCGATCGCCTTGAACGAGCCGGCCGGCCACTGGAGCGTCGAGGTCCGTGAGCTGTACGGCGGTGCCGTCGGCCGCACCTTCTTCCGCGTTGACGGCAGCCGCGACGCGACGGCCGCGGCGCCGCCGAAACCGCCGCCGCGGGGAACCCCGGGATTCGTGGAGGTGCCGGAACTATGGAACTTCCGACGCGGTCTCCGAAAGCGCGGCGAGGAGGAAAACTGGCACCTGCCGGATACTGACCTGGCGGCCTGGCAGCGTATCTCGACCCACGCATTCTGGGATGACGCGGTCGGATCGTTCGAAGGCGACGGCTGGTATGCCATCGACATCGTCATCCCGCCCGCCGCCGGTAAGAACGTCAAGTTGGCCTTCGGCGCCGTGGACGAGAACTACACCCTGTGGATCAACGGCGACTACATCTCGGACAACCTCGCCGCCGGCACCACCATGTGGGATCAGCCGGTATCGGTCGACATCACCAAGCGCTATCGGCCCGGGCAGAAAAACCGTATCGTGGTACGTGTCCACAACAGCCTGCGTGCCGGCGGTATCTGGAAACCGGTCAGGTTGATCGCTGAATAGGCGCGCTATAGTAATTCTCGAAGCGAGGTCCCGACCGATGGCTCACTGGAGAAGATTCACATTGATCGAGTTGCTTGTGGTCATCGCGATCATAGCGATCCTGGCTGCGATGCTGCTGCCCGCACTGCAGTCGGCAAAGGCGAATGCAGTGCGGGTGAACTGCCTTAACAACATCAAGCAACTGGCGTTCGGGGTGTTCAACTATGTCGACGAGAATGACAATTACTCGACCAAATGGCACAACAACAGTCATTTCTGGTTTGATGTGCTGAAGCCTTATTGGAACATCGCGGACCCGGACCTGCCGGGCCAGATGCTGATCAAGGAACTGCAGTGCGGCGCCCATGACGACGCGATTTCATACAACAACCGGCGCGTCCATTTCACCTACAGCGCCCATCTGGGCGGCATGCACTCGTCCAGTTCGAATTATCCGTGGGTCAAGTTCAACCTGGGCAACCCGGCACAGCGGATGATGTTCGGCGATGCCGAAGTGGGCGGTGCAACCGGGCAGGGCGGCGCCAACGACACCAACCCGAACAACACCGACAACTGGGACACCTACAAACGCATTGGGTTCTATCATCCCGGTGATTCGGCCAACTTCGTGTTCTGCGACGGCCACGTCGGCCGCGCCACCCAGGGGGACGTACCCGACAAGTGGTGGAAGAACAGCGGCGGCTACACCTACCTCGATTGAACGGCGAACGGGATTGCTTTTTTCGATCCCAACGATGCCCTCAACGTTTCACCAGCACCGGTTCGACCCAGAGGGACTGGGTATTTTCTGCCGGGCACTCGACGATCAAGGTGATGCGTTCGGCCTCGCCCAACGGGATCACAATATCCCGGGCAGCATCGACGCCGGTGATCACGCCGCTATCGTAGACGATGGGCCCGCCGTAATCCAAAATCTTCTTCTCCCCTTCTTCATAAACAACAGGCGCACCATCCAGCACTGTCTTGAATATCGCTTGCGCATCATCAGCCACGGAACTCAGCAGGCCGATCTTCGCCCGCAGCTCGCCGTAGACGCCGCCGGGAATATCGTAGACGATATCGCCCCACGTCATGGCGATACCTTCAGCGAAAGACGTCGGTTCGCCACGGTCGTCACCGCTCTTGACTATGAGACTCAGCGGCACCGTGTACCCGTGCCCGTCTGCAACGGCGTCCATCAACGGCCGGAACCCGTACGGATCGATGGAAAAACCGGAGGTGTACGGCACGCTGCTGAGTGGAATTCGCTTCAACTGCTGCAGCTCGGCATCGTCAAATCTCCGGGCGGCGATGCAGTGCGCCGTGTGCCAGGCGGACGCGGTGAGCAACGTCGCCGTCTGGTACGGGCCGGTGATGGCGGCCGTCATAGCCGCCTTATCGCCGGCGTAGGCGGCGGAGATCATCGGCACGACTGCCTGCAACGACTTTTCCATCATCGCTTCGAACTGGGCCCGAAGCCGGAACGATGCCTCGGCGATCGTCGTGCCCAGCAGGCACGGCTCGATCTGTGCCAGAACGTCCGTATCCGGGTCGGCATCGTCGAACTCCCGGTGCAGATGCAGGTATCGGCCCTCGGGCTTGGCCACCAATTGGTACAGCCAGTCGTTGTGAATCAGATGTGCCGGCTGACTGGAATCCTGCAGGAAATGCGCGAACACACCGGCGAACATGGCGGACTCAGCGCTGTCGCCGGCGCCGATTGTCTCCACCAATTTGCCGAGGTAGTAGCCGATCGTGTGGCGGTGCGGTTCGAAGCTGCGGGACTGGGCGAAGGCACACGTGGTGTAGCGGTCATCCGTCGGTCCATGCGGAATGACCTGGTCATTGTCCATGACGCAGTACTTGGCGAACTTCTCCTTGTCGTGAAAATAGCTGTCCGGCACCAGGGAGTTGGCGGCAATTTCCCCATGGCGATCCCGCCAGAACTCGCGTTCCCAGGCGGGCAACGCATCAAGAGCGTACCGCGACATCAGACAGTGTTGTTTGCAGGGCATGGGTTGATTCTATGGCAGTTGAAGAAGATATTCAAGCCGTTTAACCGCAGTATCTCTGCGCCGGGCGGGGCAGCCCGAAAGATCTTTTCCTGAATGAGTCATTGAACCAACGAGACCGGACATGAAGCACGGCAAACAAGGCGACCCGCCGATGATCTTTGGCGGTTATTTCACCGGGACCGAAGGCCCGGGTCGGATCCTCGAGTTCAATGACGTCGCCTGGCGCGTTGAACAGGCTGAGCAAGATCCCGCCAACCCGTTGTTGAAACCGAAGTTCCCATGGGACAATTCCGCCGTTTGCATGGGGCACGGAACGGTGCTGAAGGACCCGATCGACAATCGTTTCAAGGCGTGGCTGGTGTCGCTGGAATCCGGTAACGCGTGCAACGAGCCGTTCAAGTATCGTCTGACCCATGCTTCGTCGGACGACGGCGTCAACTGGGAGAGGCCGGCGCTCGACATGTGTCCGTGGCCGGGCTATGACGGCACCAACATCATCTTCGATTTCGACTCCGGTGGGCCCTCCTCGTATGGATCGGTGCATATCGATCAGTCGGCGAACTCCGATGAGCCGTATGAGATGTTCTGTTTCCGGCGCCCCGGCACCTTCGGCAAGTCGACCTGTGTTGGCGGCTTCCCCGACAACCCGGCCGGCGCTGGGCTCTACCGCTATCGCTCGGCCGACGGCTTGCACTGGCGCGGTGTTGAAGGGCCGCTCGACTTCGCGACCGGCGATACCTGCCACATTCACAAGGCGAAGGACGGCGACGGCTACGTCGCCCACCACAAGGGGGGCGGTTTCACTATTCGGCCCGCCATCGGCTCGGGCATCCCGAACGACTACGCCATCAACCAGGGCATCCGTATCGCCCAGCGGCGGACCAGCCCGGACGGGTCGCGCTGGAGTGAAACCATACCGATCATGACAGCGGACTGGCAGGATGCACCGGGCGACCAGATCATGGAGTTGGGGTACCATCCTTACGGCGACGGGATTATCGGTATCGCCGCGATCTATCATGCCATGACCCAGCGGCTGGACCTGCAGTTTGCCGCCTCTATCGACGGCCTGCGCTGGTGGCGGCCGGAACCGCGCCAGGCGTGCCTGCCGTCACCGCCGCTGGGTGATTACGGCAGCGGCCTGATCTGGCCTTCGCGGACGCTGGTCGAGGATGATGACCGGCTCTACCTCTACTACGGCGGCATGCAGAACCTGCACGGTGATTTCTATGCCAGGGCGCCGACCGAGTATTTCGACGCCGGCGGTTTCTGCCGCGCCAGCTGGGAGAAGGGGCGCATGTGGGCTGCCCTGCCGTCCGCCGGCGGCAACACCGGGGGCAGCATGGTCATCTTCCCGGCCGCGGTCGCAGGCAAGGAACTCTATCTCAATGCCAGAACCTTCGGCGACGGCGAGATCCGGGCCGAGCTGCTCGATGCCTCCGAGGAATACTGGCCGGAGTCACTGCAGCGGACCCAGCGCGTGCCGCACAGGACCGTGCCGGGGTTCTCGCAAGCCGACAGCATCCCGTTCACCGGCGACGAGAAGTTCGGCAGGCTCGCGTGGGGGGACCGGGATTTGTCGAAGCTGGCGCAGCCGGTGTGCCTGAAGCTGTATCTGCGCCGGGCATGGCTGTATGGATTCGAGTGGGCTTAGGCCGGGGCTGCACCGGGACCGGGGGGCACACCTCAGTGTTCCATGACGTGCAGTGCGCTCGCCTTCGTCTCGGCGATTACCGCGTAGGCATTCACCGGGTCCAGTCTGTAATTGTTCAGTGTTGCAAGTGCGCCCAGATCGCACCGGTCACGGACTCCCTCGGCGAAGGCCTCGCAGGCTCTGCGCATCTCGCACGTCGACTGCCGCAAGTGTGTTGCCGCCGCCGCCGACCACTTGTCCAGCTCGTCGAATGAGTTGCCGGTACTCGCTGCTGCCGCCTGCCGATTCGCTTCCCGCGCGGCGCCGAGTTCGATCAGGCCGCGGACATAATGCTCTGCATGCCGACAATGCCGCTCGAGCGAATACAGATAATCCCGCCCTGCCGGCTTGCTGGCGCGAACAGCCTGCGCCAGGCCGTCGCTGATCCGCTGGTAGGCGCGGGCAATGCCGGCCAATCGCTCGGGGGTGTACTGCTCCGGCCAGCAATCCCACATCCCGGTCAACAGATTGGGCAGCGGGAAGGAGATGCAGAATACGTTCGTGTGCAGGTCTTCGGTCAGGTTTTCGAGCGCCCGGAATGCCTTCGCGACAGATCCCATTGCGCTGCTGCCGCACAAGCCTTCGAAGAAATGCCTGTACGCCTTCGCCGGGGTCCAGCCTTGTTCCCATGCCGCATGAGCGAGATAATGCAGCGTCGGCTGAAGATTGCTGTGCATCCACTGGCGTGTGTGAAAACCTTCGGCACCGCTGGCGCGCAACGTCTCGACCAACTTGCGAACTGCCGGCCCGGTGAGCTGCGGTGCCAGCCCGACATTGTCGTCCTCGAGGCTGATGACCAGCGACATCCGCATATGTTTCGGATCGTCGAGCAATAGTGTGTCGGAGCGTTTCGCCACGTGCGACGGCATGTACCCCATCTCCGCGATGTAGGGCGTGCCGGGCGGAAAGATCGACGGCAGGAAGCGATGCAGCTCGGGACTCAGGCCGTCGGCGATAATCTGAGCGCCCTTACGCGCTTTGCTCAGATCCAGATCGCGTTCGTTGATCAGGATGTCGAGCACGTAAAGTGACACAATATCGGCGCGCAGCATATGTTCGGAACGATCCGCGCTGTCTTCGGACATCGCCCGTGCTTCGTCGATCAGTTGATCGAATTGGGCGATTTTACTGAGACCGTATTTGCGGTCCAGCCGTTTCCAGGTCTGTTCGCTGTCGGCCGCCGATTCTCTGAATTCGGTTACGCCCAGGCTGTAGAGGTCGGCGTCGGGCATGCAGTCGATCTGTGCCTGAACTGCAGCTGTCATGAGCTCGAAAAACACGGGGTTTCGGATGCTCATGCACCGTCCGACTTCGACGCTCGGCCCTTCCAGCCAGTCGCCATAACGCAGGCGTGTGACCTCGCCGCGCGGTGCCTTGTGCTTCTGTTCCGTGACCTCGAGCAGACGCTGCTTGATGGCCGGATCGAAATCAGTGTAGTTGATCTTCAGGCAGCAGGACATGCCGCGCGCATGGGCCATCCGAAACACCTTGCGTACATAGCGCCGGCCGGCGGCAATCGCCTTCTTGCTGTTTTGATGCCCGGAAAGTTCCGGGTTGACGAACACGCCCCGGGCTGCGTCACCGCTTGCTTCGAACAGTTCGTAGCCGGGGTGATCCGGTCGGATTGCCGGGCGGTAGCCGAAATTGGTGACCGCGATGGTCTTGTGGGTTCCACGGAACTCGAGTTCGTAGAACGGATCGTGTGGCCGGCAGATCACGATGATACCGTTCATTCGCATCTTGGCGAGCTGATCGATCAGCACCTGGTAGTCCACTGCCGGCCAGGTGCATTCGTTGTTCGGGAAATCATTGTAGGTGCGATAGGCGCGCCACCGCAGGTCGGGATCGCATACGACCGCCTGCCGCGGCAGCTGCATCCTGCCGGGGCGATCTGGAAACAGGTCGCCGTGCAGCTCGTAGCGCACACCCCAGCGCTCGACCAGATCATATACCGCCCACATGGTTGCCGTTGGCGAGCCGCCCGCAACCTGAAAAAACTTGCGCCCGTCGACATCCACCGGACGCAGTACGTACCCCTGATCGGAAAGCTGGTCCGGAATCGGTGGGGCGCCGGCATCGAGGGTGATGATATCGGCGGTTGATTTGCCGGGTGCCGCCGCAACCCGGGCTGAAAGGTCGAACAGCTTCGTCAGGTAGTGTGCGAGTTGCTCTGCTGCGTAACGGACCAACCTGGCGGGTTTCGTACCAGTAATAATCAGGATCTTGTTCATTGGCTGTTGGTCATTGGTTTTGCGGTTATTGGTTGTTGGACGGCACCAAAATCGGTACACCGGTACAGGACGTCGCGGCCAATCCGGCAAGGCACAA
>DPYP01000427.1:1359-7646 GCA_003545375.1 Lentisphaeria bacterium | reverse complement strand
TCGCGCATGGCCGGTGTTTCACTGACGGCCCTGGTCGTTGCGGAGCTGGTCGGCAATCCGTGGGTCGTCGTCTACGGCCTGGGGGCCGTCGGCAATCTGGCGGCGCAGGCGTTCAGCATTCGCGGCTGCAAGGTCATCGGCGTCGATCCGGTTGAGCGCCGTCGCGACCTTGCCCGCGCCTGCGGGATCCAGCACGTCATCGGCGGTGAGTCGGTGAATGTGCAAACCGAAATCGAGGCGCTGACCGACGGTCAGCTGGCCGCTGTCACCGTGGAGTCTGTCGGTCACAGCGCGGTCGCCATCGAAGCCCTGGCGGCGACGGCCGACTATGGCGAACTGATCCTGCTCGGCTCGCCGCGGGCTTCTGTCGAGACGGATATCACCAGGTTTTTGTCGGACGTACATCGCAGGGGCGTCGTTGTTCGCGGTGCGCTCGAGTGGCGCCTGCCGATGTACGATGTGCCGAACATCCGGGGCTTTTCACAGTTTTCCAAGCAGCAGATGATTTTCGAGTGGATTGCCGCGGGCAAGCTGGATGTCGCGTCCCTGGTGTCGCATCGCATGAAGCCGGAGCAGATCAAGGATGCCTATGAAGGCCTGCTGAAGAAGCCGGGAACCTATACTGGTGTAGTTCTGGACTGGAAGTAGAAGCGAGTTGCGGAAAGATTCCAACTCAATCTCACGGAGCATATGACTACTCGCGAAAAAATCGGACAATTGCTGCATATCGGCGGCGTCATCGGTGGCATCGGTGCGGAGGACGAGGATGTCTGTGCTGCCATTGCCGCTGGAGAGGTAACCGGTGTTTATCTGGGGTATCCGCACTTTGCGAATCCTCAGGTGGCTGCCGGTATTTCCGCGCACCTGCAGGGACTGGCGCCGCGGCCGCTTTTCATTGCCGCCGACTTCGAATCGGGGCCGGGTTACAACTGTGCCGACGGCTGCGCGCATCTGCCGTACCTGATGGGGCTGGGAGCGATCGACGATCCGGAGACGACGCGATGCGCCGCCGAGATCACGGCGCGCCAGGCGTCGGCGATGGGCATCAACTGGCTGTACTCGCCATGCGTCGACGTCAATCTCTGCCGTGACAATCCGATCATCGGTATCCGCGGTTTCGGTGAGACCGAGCCGCTGGTCACACGCATGGGGCGGGCGTTCATCCAGGGGTGCCGGGACGCGGGCGTGCTGTGTACAGCCAAGCACTTTCCGGGCACGGGAAACACCGAGACGGACACGCACCTCGGACCGGCCCGCGACCTGGGAGACCTGGAGACCTGGGAACGCTCTACGCTGCCGCCGTTTGCCGCTCTGATTGAGGCCGGCGTGCCGGTGGTCATGACCGGGCACGCGTGGGCGCCGTTCCTTGACCCGCACGAGGGTGCGGCAAGCTTTTCGAGGCCGGTGCTGACCGGTATCCTGCGCGATCGTCTCGGTTTTGACGGCCTGATCATGTGCGACAGCCTGATTATGGAAGGCGCTGCGCCGGGCACAACCATACCCGAGCGCTGCGTGATGGCGTTCGAAGCCGGCTGCGACATTCTGCTGGCCAGCTATGATCCCGGTACCATCGACGCCATGTTGCAGGCACTCGAGTCCGGGCGCATCACGATGGACCAGATCGAGACTTCGATAGGGCGCATCGAACGGGCACGCCAGTGGCTGGCGGAACAGCCGCGCGGCGAGATCCTGGCGGCTGACAATGAGCAGGCCCGTGCGATCGGTCGTCGCACGGCGCAGATCAGGCAGGGCGGCGAGCAGCTGCCGCTGCAGCCCGGTGACTATACCTGCCTGGTGCAGTGGCGTAACGACGAGGCACGGTTCTTCACGCGGGAGCCCGGGGTGCTGGCCCATTTGCAACATGCCTTGCAGCGGCATGACCCGACGGCGCCGCTCGTGCCTGTTTCACGCGTCTGCGCGGAAGCTGAGCATGAGTGCCTCCTGTCGGCGGCGGCCGACCGACCGACGACCGTGCTGGTGGCGATCGTCAAGAACTATGCAGGCGACCCGTATGCCGGCAAGTTCACCGACGGTGCAGTGCAGCTCATACATAAGCTGACGGACGCCGGCAAGCACGTTGTCGTGGCTCTCCTGGGCACGCCGTATGTGGCAGACCAGTTGCCGGCGTCCTGTACATTCCTCTGCGCCAGTGGCGACTCACTGGGCTGTGCCGACGGACTGATCGACTTGCTGACGCTGTGAGCGCCGGCATCGCTGTGAGCGGCCTCGGCGTGATCGGGAGAACTGACACCTGACACCTGCTGCCGATCTGCCGTCCTGCTCCGGGCTGCTGAAGATGGAACACCCGGTGACCTGTGGCGTGCGATAATTGTGGGCAATTCGATTACATTACCGCCCTGTGATCTCAACCTGGCCAACTCAAATGCACAATGCTCACGTGCTTGTTCTTGTGATTCTGCTTTCCCAGCCTCGAGCCGTGTTCGGTGAGGCGACGCCGGTGACGGTGGCGGTGCACTCCGAGGTGCCGGCTTTGCTGGATTGGGCTCATGAAACCCGGGCTTTGCTCGTGACGTGGTATCCTCGAATAGATGATCTGTTGCGGACGAAGGGGTTTACCGTCACCCACAGAATTTCGCTCAATATCGAGAAATCCGACGAAGGCGTCGCGGAGACATCGGATGATGTCATTACCGTTTTTTCTCACTGGATTGAAAAGCATCCGGCCGATGTCGGATTGGCGGTGCATGAGCTGGTTCATGTCATCCAAGCCTACCCTTCCGCCGAGCCATCGTGGGTCACTGAAGGCATTGCTGACTATATCCGGTTTGCGATCTTTGAAGAAAAACCGCAGTCATGGTTTCCAATACCGGCGGAAGAACAAGGCTATAAGGCGGGTTACAGGGGGACGGCTGGTTTTCTTTTGTGGCTGGAATCGGATACTTCGCGGGGGATCGTCAAGACCCTCAATACCGCCATGCGCCGTGGCACGTACTCAGACGAACTCTTCAAAAGCGAAACCGGGCGTTTGCTGGACGAGCTTTGGCAGGCCTATCGTGATTCGCGATAGGGTATTGTCACACGCTTCACGAGATCAGTTGAATGGATCATTTCGGCAGCATAGGACCACTGGCCTGTATGATTTCAGAGGCTAATCTGAATTTTGTCAACGTCAATTCACAGATGCGCCGGGGCAAGGAATCGATCGACGCATTAACCGCAGCTATCCGATTCCGAAAACCAGTAGCTGACCTATGAATCTTTACTCTCTCCTGCAGGCACGCACGGCAGCGCAGGGGCCGGTACGAGTCGGACTGATCGGTGCCGGTAAATTCGGCTCGATGTTCCTTGCGCAGGTGCCGCATTCTGCTGGCCTGGAGGTCTCCGCGATCGCCGATCTCGACCCGGACCGAGCCTGTGCGGCATGCCGTACCGTCGGTTGGCACGATGATCATATCGCCTCGGTCAAATTCAGCGATGACGCGGCAGTTCTCATTGATCGGGATGACGTCGATGTCGTCGTCGAAGCGACCGGCAGCCCGCAGGCAGGCATTGCGCACGCACGTGCAGCAATCGCTGCGCATAAACCCGTCGTGATGGTCAGCGTTGAGGCGGATGTTCTCGCCGGACCGTTGCTGGCGAAAGAAGCGGCTGCTGCGGGTGTCGTCTACTCCATGGCCTATGGCGATCAACCGGCGCTGATCTGTGAACTGGTGGACTGGGCGCGGGCCTGCGGCATGAAAGTGGTTGCCGCCGGCAAGGGCACGAAATACCTGCCGGAATACCACAACTCGACACCGGAGACGGTGTGGGACTACTATGGCTTGTCCGCTGAAGAGGCTGATGCCGGCGGGATGAATGCGCAGATGTTCAATTCGTTTCTCGATGGTACGAAGTCGGCGATCGAAATGGCCGCCGTTGTCAATGCTGCGGGACTGACGGCACCTTCCGCCGGTCTGAGCTTCCCGCCGTGCAGTGCCGATGATCTGCCCCGGGTCCTTTGTCCCGAAGCGGATGGCGGCGTGCTGAGTCAAGCGGGAACGGTCGAAGTGATTTCCAGCCTCGAGCGCGACAGCCGCGTCGTTGAACGTGATTTGCGGTGGGGCGTCTTCGTCGTTTTTGAAGCGCCGACTTCGTACACCACAACCTGTTTCCGTGAGTACGGTCTGTTGACCGACGCCAGTGGCCGGTACGCGGCGTTGTACCGGCCGTACCACCTGATTGGTATGGAACTGAATATCTCGATTCTTTCGGCAGCGCTGCGTGGTGAAGCAACAGGTGCCGCCACTGGCTTTCGTGGTGATGTCGTTGCCAATGCGAAACGCGATCTCGCAGCCGGTGAACTCCTGGACGGGGAGGGTGGGGCCTGTGTCTGGGGTAAACTCCTGCCCGCCGGTGAAAGCATCGCGATCGGAGGGCTGCCGATCGGGCTGGCTCACGGCATCGAGTTGACGAATGATGTCGCGGCCGGACAGTTATTGACCTGGGACGATGTCACCATATGTGAGGACGACGAGACGTATCAGTATCGACGACGCATGGAAGAAGAATTCGGGAGCCACCGGTGTACTGGCAACATTGTCACCCCATAGGACGCCGGGGTGGTGGCGTAATGGAAACGGTGTAGCTGCGTTTGAAATTGATACTAAACAAACTTGCCGGGATTCATGATGCCGGCGGAATCCACTACCGACCTCACGTTGCAGAGCAGGTCGTGAACTTCCCCGAGGTAGGGCTTGAGATACTGGCGCCTGACGTAGCCGATGCCGTGATGATGCGATATGGCGCCGCCGCCGGCGAGGCACCGTTCCATCGCGACATCCCAGATTTCGAGCAACCGTTGCTCGGCCGCGTCGTCATCCTCGCATGCCCCGATGAGGATCAGATATAAGGAGGTCCCGTGCGTGTACGCGTGGGAGAAGTGTCCGAGCACCTCATCGGCGAGCGGCACGAGTGCCGCCTTCATGTCCTGGTACAGTTGGCCGATTTTGTCCCAGCCGCTTGCTATCTCGATCGTTTCGGCGAATCCACCGGGGCGGTCAAGGACGTTCTCGACGGCGGAAAAATCGAAACGGCGTTCCATCCAGGCTTCCACAGCGGCGCCGCCGACCGGCGTACCGTTGTCGGCAGAGCAGACTTCCACACAGGCGTTCATCTCCGTTGTCGCCATTGCCGACGTGCCTTCGCAGCCGAGAAAAAGCACCGGCTGCCGGCTGCTCGCGTCCTTCATCGCGTGCGGTGCTTCATCTTCGTCGTAGAGGCGCAGGACAAACGGCCTCAGCCCGTGCTGCATTATGCGCCGGATCGCATCTATGCCGTCGGTGAGGCGATCGAACACAACGGTCTCGTACAGTCGTTGCTCGGCCAGTTCGAAGACTCGCATAGTGACGTCGACGATCACGCCCATGGTGCCTTCCGAACCGATGAACAGATGGCGCAGGTCCGGCCCGGTTGCACTGCGCGGCGTGTCCGGCATTTCGATGATGCGTCCATCCGGCAGGACAACGGTGAATGACACACAGAGATTTTCGATGCTCCCCCAGCGGCTCGAAAATTGACCGCTCGCGCGGGTCGCCAGCCAGCCGCCGACGGTCGAGCGGTCGAGGGACTGTGGTGAGTGATTGAGCGTCAGGCCGGCGGCGTGCAGTTCGGCTTCGAGGTGATGCCCCATTTTTCCGGCTTCGACGCGGACGGTGTGATTGATCCTGTTGAGCGCGATTGTCTTGTCCATTCCGCCGAGGTCGAGAGAAACACCGCCTTGCGCCGCGAGCGGTGCGCCGGTGACGGCGGAGCCGGCGCCCCAGGGGGTGACCGGCACGTTATGTGCCGAAGCCCAGGCGAGCAACCGGCTGACGTCATCCACCGATGTTGGTGTGACAATCGCCTCGGGCTGCAGCGGCGCTTTGTTCTGCCGTCGCCACTTTACTGCAACCGGCCAGGCGTCATAGCTATGTGCCGCCAAAGCATCGGGATCCCGTGATACACGGTCGTTGCCGAGCAACGTTGCCAGTTGTTCTATTTGGGCGTCGGTCATGGCAGAAGATCACGCTGGGCGAGTGGGATTACGATCGGGAGATGACAATCGAACAACTATGATGAAAGCATTTCTACTCGAAGCCGACATCCAGCATCGGCACGCGCAGATTCTCGACAGCGCGTTTTTCGGCAGCGACCGGGGCTTTCTCGGCTGAGCCGAGTATGGTTTCGATCCGCGCGATGCTTTGGACCATCTGTCCCAGTATCTCCGGTGTCATACCGCCTTTGTGATCGTCACCCGGCATATCGACATGGTAGGTGAAGTGCTTTTCGATTACCGTGGCGCCGAGTGC
>DPYP01000427.1:0-982 GCA_003545375.1 Lentisphaeria bacterium | reverse complement strand
GTCGGGAAAGGCTTCCTGCATCGTGACCATGGCGCGGAGGTTGACGTTTTCGTCTTCGCACGGGTACTGACTGGTGCAGTGCAGGAGATAGAGGGTTTCGATTTTTGAGAGGTGCTCGATGGCGGTGCGAATTTCATCGATCGTGCCCATGCCGCTGGACAGGTAGACCGTCTTGACCTTGTCCGCGCGGTTGTCGATGTCATCGAGCAGGTCATAATCGACCAGGCGGCTCGACGCTACTTTCAGTGATGTGCATTTCATCTTTTCCACCAGAAACCGCGTGGTGCTGATGGTGAAGGTTGAGCTCAGGAAACCGACGTTTTTTTCGGCACACAGTTGCTGCATTTCGAAGTGCTCAGCCTCCGGCATCGCGACGCCCTTGAACCAGTCGTACCATTCGTGGTCTTTGCCGAAATTTTCGGCTGTGTACGTCTGAAACTTTGCGTATGTGGCACCGTGTCTGGCTATTTCCTCGACCATCCCACGGCAGACATCCCAGCGGCCGTAGTGGTTTTCGCCTACCTCAGCAATCACGATTGTTTTCATGTCGGTTCTCCTGGTTGCAGTTTGGCTGAATATAGTCGGACTGTCAGTTCAGTTCTACGTGTTTTCGTCGAGCTCAATCCCCGGCCACCCGGATTTCTCACCCTGAATGCGGCAGAGCCGCGATCGAAGCCGGGGACTGCCTGGTGCATTTTGGGTTCGGCAAAAACCTGTGCCTGCATGCACAGCTTGTAACTGTTGGCCCTTAATCCCTATGACCCAATCCCTCCGGGCAGTGCGTGTATGCCGCCGTCACTCGATCCCTTCGACAATGTAGGCGAAGTGTCCGGGCTGACTCCAGTTCCCGTTGCCGTCTACGGCGCGGGCATGCACGTACCACAGGCCGTTCTCGGGGAAGGCAATGTCGACGGTTGCATTCGCTGCGGCATTGATTCGCGGTGGTGGTGACGTGTTTGGATCACGGTCCATTGACCAGGCG
>DPYP01000604.1:0-6859 GCA_003545375.1 Lentisphaeria bacterium | reverse complement strand
ACCCACGAACTGGAGATGGAACTCGAGCGCCAAGACCTCCAAGTCGAAGAACTCGAAACCGAGGCAGTCGAGATCAAGCGAATGCAGGCCGCAACCGCCGCTGAAATCGCTGCCGCCAGGATGCCGACGGTTGTCGAAGTGGCCACCGCCGAAGCCGAAGCCGCAACAGATGCCGCACAGGACGTCGAAGTTACGGAAGTCACCCCCGTCGAGACGGCCGTCACCGCCACCGGACAAACCATCGATCTCGAGGTCGAACGGCAATCCGTCGAGGCCGCGATGCTCGAAACGCAGATAACCGCCGTGGAGAGAAAACAGGCTACCACGGGACCGGCAGCAATTAAACAGGCCGTGCAGAGTTCACAGACCGCTGCCACTGTGCACTTGCCGGATACCAGCACGGCCGCGCGCCAGATGACAGTGGCCGAAACACCTGTGGAGATCGCATCCGAGACTCGACCAATCATCCGGAATGTTGCCACCGGCGTGGTTCGTGAGGGTATCGAAACGGAAGAGCTGTTGACCCAATTGACGACGGCCGAGCGTAAAAGTCATCAGGTCGCGCTCGCCGAAGTCAAAGCTGCTGCTGCACGTCGCGTCAAACCGGTCGCGCACCAGGCAAACGACGCCGAGCTGGCGACCACCGCCGCAGTGTTTACACCGGCTGCGATGACCACAACGACACCGGTAGAACCCGGCGCCCCACAAAATGTGATCACGCCCATTGCCCCGGGAGGTGCGACCGCCCCCGTCAACCTCGCGACAGCACCGATGGTGGCACCAACGCGCAAGGCCGTACCGATTGCACAGTCAGCAGGCACACCCGCGCGCGCTATTGCCGGCGCCGCTACACCGGCCGCCGAAGTATCAGCACCCGTGGCACAGGACACGTCCGATACATCGCGCCGTCTCGACGTTACCGGCAAGGCGCCGCCGGCAGCCGACGCCGCACGGCCGGCAGCCACCCTGCAAGACCTTGGCACCGCTGCCAGCAAAGCACCACAACGTCCATCAACCGCGGCAACTGCCGCCGGGACATTGCCGCCGAGCACCGTTGCGGTTCCGGCGCGACGACGGACGAGCGCAGCCAATTCGATCGGCGACGATGAATTGGGCGCACAAGCGCGAATCGGGAACCCGTTGGTCGGTGCAAAACTGGCTTTTTCAGACCCTTCCGATGTACACGAATTCGCGATTAACTCAACACTGCCGCCGGTCGATTTTGATTTCGCGCCGCCGGCGCTGATACCACCGCTGCAGGTCTTTGTCGGTGGCCCGGGACAACGACGGACCGGCGGCAGTAATCTCGTGCCGCTTGTGCAGTATTCCGGTGACTGGGATTGTGACAAGACAGCGATGATCAACCTGGCCGATCAGCTCGAACGCCGCACCGGCAGCATCGCTCCGTTCAGCAGCAATATCGTCAAGCTCGACAGTGACGAAGTCTATGAGACACCGTTCATTTTCATGACCGGGCACAACGACTTTCAATTCACCGACAGGGAAGTGAAGCACCTGCGAAAATATCTGAAAGGCGGCGGGTACATGTGGATCAACGACTCGACCCACGAGGGCGAGGAAGTATACGACATTGCTATCCGTCGTGAGATGAAACGGGTTTTTGACGATATCGAAATGACCCGGTTGCCCAAGGAGAGCAACCTGTTCAAGGGACCATACGACCTGACAAAAGGGTACAAAGGTTACAAGTACGTCCTGCCCGGCGACAAGTATCGACAGGATTATCTGGAGCAACTCATCGTTGATGGTCGATCCGCCGTGATCTATACCCGCAACGATTATGGTGACGGCCTCGAGATCGATCCGAACACCCACCCACTGATGGGGTCACTCACCGATCTGTCGCCTGCCGAAATGCAGGAGTCCTCGGTGCGAATGGGCATCAATATCGTCATGTTCTTCTACAGCAAAGGCGGCACGACCAATGACGCCCTGAAGGCTGCAATCACCGGCAGCACAGAAACGGCGGAGGCTGATCAATGGACCGGCAAACAAGAGATTCCGTTTCCGCTGCTACAGTTGGACCGGCGCTGGCAGGTGCCGGAGGGCTGGGAAGGCCTGCTGTCCGCGCGACCGGTGTATCGCAACAACAACGGAATCATCGTTGATTTCCGACAGAACCCGGTGCGTTCGACCAAGGGCAATGAGAAAGCCGTGATCGAGGCATTTGTCGACGATCTCCAAATTGCCAATGACCGGGTGTTGCTGATTGACGTCAAGAGCAGTCTAAGCAGTGGTGCGCGCCTGGCGATCGCGCTTATCGGCAAAGGTCAAGATTCCTACGTGGAGAGCTCGCCGGCCTTCATTCGTCCCGGAAAAAATGATAATGTCAGCTTCGACTTTCGCGCCGGCACCTTCAAGACATTGAACAGCAATTGGGAATATAAGGCCACCGTCCCGATCCCTTATGAAATGGCGAACTGGTTCTTCATCGTGTATCCGATGGAGGCATCCGGCAAAGTAGAGATCAACAACGTCCGCATGATCAAGCCGTAACAAGACGAATCGCCGCTTCCACCATGGCGACCGCAATATCTTTTCATATGAACTGCAAGGCAGACCATTTCATATGGGTAACTTCGTAAAGAATTTCGTAGCTTGCAACGATTACGGTACTGTGGAATCCCATGTGCCGTCGACGGTCTGAGCCTCGTCGTCCCCCGGCCACGGCGGCATGGTTACGGCAACGGCTGAGAGCGGCTCATCGCCGAACGACCGAAACTGGAAACGCGTGCCAAGCGGAATCGTCAGGCAGACGCCAGCCTCGAGAACAACGATTTCTTCACGGTCACCCTGCTGTCGCCACATTTCGCCGCGACCGCCCAGGACGAACCAGATCTCTTCGACGGTGCGATGCAACACCGCCGTCGATACCTCGCCAGGGGCGAGCTGAAAATGCGCCATGCCTCCGTCTCCTAGACCTGACAGAACCCGAACGTCCGATCCATCGGGTGCTGCAAGATCAGGTGCCGCGGGCAGGCGTTTAGTACTGAAATCCGCCATGACGTTTCACCGCTCCTCGATGACTGTGGCCCCATACCGCGCACCTTCCGGGACCGGCACGGTTCTACTCGGGTTTTTCGTTGACGATGATGCGGACGGACGCATTGATACGATCGGCTCGGTATCACCGCGATTGGCGGCATCGATCAGGCCAAGATCGGATGCTGTGTCTGCCCACATGCCGGACGTTGGCAGGACACTGGTCAGAAGTCAAGCTGACAAACGCGTGCAACTTCGGCAGCGGTGGTGATGCCGTTGCGCACTTTTTCCTCACCGTCTTCACGCAGGTTGGCCATGCCGCTCTCGCGGGCAATCCGGTTGAGCGTGGCGTTGTCGACTTCCTGGGTGATGGCGCGGCGGATTTCGTCGTTGACCGGCAGAAACTCATAGATGCCAACGCGTTCGCGGTAGCCGGAACCGCCGCAAGTGCGGCAGGTGCGGAACTGCTCGTTACCGTCGTCGATGCCGCGAACGACGGTGCCGGTGCGCGCCTCGGTGGTCGTGCCGCTGCCCTTGCAGTCACCGCAAACGCGGCGCACGAGTCGTTGCGACAGGACACCGACCAGGGCAGACGAGATGAGGAAGTTCTCGACGCCCATGTCGAGTAACCGGCTGATGGCACCCGTTGCGTCGTTGGTGTGCAGGGTGCTGAGCACGAGGTGTCCGGTAAGGGCGGCGTTGATTGCAATCTCCGCTGTTTCTTTATCGCGAATCTCGCCAACGAGAATGATGTCGGGATCCTGGCGCACGATATGCCGCAGGCCGCTGGCGAATGTGAGGCCGATCGCCGGCCGCACCTGAATCTGAGTGACACCGTTGATCTGGTACTCGATCGGGTCCTCGATGGTGATGACCTTCTTGCGTTCGGTATCGAGCAGGTTCATGATGCAATAGAGCGTCGTCGTCTTGCCGCTGCCGGTGGGGCCGACGACAAGGACCATGCCATGCGGCAGTTGCACGAACTCGGTGAACGCCTCGCGCACAGCGTCCTGCATACCGATGTTGGTGATGTTGAAGGTCTCGATGTTTTTGCGAAGGATACGCAGAACGATGCTCTCGCCGTGCATACAGGGGATTGTGCTCAGGCGGATGTCGATCTGCGTACGGCCGATCTGCATATCGGTACGGCCGTCCTGCGGCAAGCGACGCTCAGCGATATTGAGGCCGCCGATGAGCTTGAGTCGGCCGGCAATAGCGGGGTACGAGGAGACCGGCGGCGTCATCGCAGTCTGCAGAATACCATCGACACGGAAGCGGATAGCGAGTTCGTTCTCGGAGGGTTCGACATGGATATCGCTGGCTTTCATCTCCACGGCACGTGCGAACATGTCGTTGACCAGCCGCACAATGGGCGCTTCCAGAGCAAGGTCGCGCAGGGCCTCTTCGCTGGCGTTTGGATCGATCTCGTAGTTGCCATCTTCGCCGGCGGTGACGCTCTGGTCGTAGACGGCAGTGACGACGCGTTCGATGTGGGTACGCTGGGAGAGGTAGAAGCTTACTTTGCGCCCCATCAAATGGCGCCAGTGCGCGGCGATTTCGCCGAGACGATACGGCGTGGCGATGACCAGAGCGACCGACAGGGCGTCCCACGAAATAGGGATGCAGATCCAGTTGCTGAGGTAGTCGAAAGAGATTTCGGAGAAGGCCTCGACGTTGTCGAGTTCCTCTTCGTCGATCACTTCGAGATCGGACGCAACAGCGTAGATATTGAGTAGATCGAACTCCGAGATCTTGCCCTGATTGACCAACTCCCATTCGTCCATGGACTTGAAATCGGATAAGTCTTCACTGCTGCCCAGACTGTTGAGCAAGCCCTGCCGAACGCGATCGACGACGCTGTCCGGATCGGTCAGCGGCAGCACGGCGTTCGGCGATATTGCGGACTCCGCAATATCGGCTTCGGTGGCGGGTGATTCGTGTTCGGACATGACAGTTGCTACGGGGCTTCGATATCGGCGTACTCGTCGGCCAGCAGTTCAAGGGCACGCTGGTAGCGTTCCATGAGCTTGCCATAATCGGTTTCAAGCTCAAGCACCTTGACGGTGATCAACAAAAGAACTTCGCGTCGTGAATCGGTGTCGCTCTTGCCACGGAATAACATGCCAATGCCGGGAATATCCTGAAGGAACGGTACGCCGTCGGACGAATCAATCTCGTCCCGGCGGATCAGGCCGCCCAGCATGATGGTGGCCCCGTCCTCAACGATCAGTGTCGAGGTGATACGGCTGGTGGCGATGGTCGGCGAATCGATGGACGAGGAGGTCGTGGCTTCGGGCTTGGAAACCTCGCCGGTGATGTCGAGCTTAACCATGCCCCGGGCGGTGATCGACGGCGTCACTTCGAGCCGTGTGCCGGTGTCGACATAGGCGACTTCTGAGCGACTGACGGTGGTGGTGTCGGAACCGGTAGTGGTATCCGTGGCAATCGGTACACTGTCGCCAACGTCGATGGTGGCGGTCCGGTCACTGATGACGGTGACCTGCGGTGTCGACAATACGCGGGTCTTACCCTTGCCGGCGACGGCGACGACAGTGTTGAGCACATCCACGGCAGTCAACTGCCGGCCGAGCGCGAGTGCGAGGTTGGGTTCGTCCGAGATGGATTTTAATTGGAAGTCCAACTCATGGTTGCTGACGTAGGTCTGGAAGGCATACCGGAACCCGAACGATGTGGCCTCGGTCAGTTCGATGTCAACGATGTACATCTGAATCATCACCTGCAGCGGCGGCGTGTCGAGCTTTTCGAGCAGCGCCAGCAGGTGAGCGTAGGCGCGCGACGTGGTGCGAATGAGCAGGCGATTGTGGCTGCCGTCGGCAAAGATGATGACGGGCGTATCGTAGATGCTGTGGATTCCCTGCTGCCCCTGGCTCGAGCTCGGAGCACGCGGAGTCGGGGCCCGCGGGGTGGTGCTTTGGTTCAGTCGGTTGAGACGGCGGTTCGAATCATCGCTCTGGTCGGTGGCGCGCGGCACCGACGTGGTCGTGGAACTGACCGAGGAGAAGAAGGCGGAGACGGCGGCGGCGAGCTCGTCGGCCTGGTTATACTTGACTTTGTATTCAAACATGTCCTCCTGGTCACCGCCGATTTCGTCGCCCTTGTCGAGGATATCGACCCACTTCTGAACCTCGCTCAGGACCTCGCGGGTCGGTGCTGCAACCAGCAGAATCTGCGGGCGCTCGAGGGCCACAAGTTTGATGCTGCGGCCATCGCCTTTTTCAGTAGTGATCACCGGAAAGCCGATTGTTGAAAGGATCCTCGACAGTTCCTGCTGAATGTCATTGACGTCGACATGGCGGGTGGCAATGCTGATCTGCGGCCAGCGGGTCTCCCCGAGCTCGTCGAGGGCGGCGATGAGCTCGCGGATCTTGTCCATATTCGGTGGGGCCTCGACGATCATGATGCTGTTGAGATGGTTGATCGGTTGGGCGGTGGCGCCGTCCGTCATGAACGGGCGGATGAGTGTGGAAATTTCGGCAGGCGTCGTGTGGTACAGCCGGATAAATGAAACATCGACATTCGGCGACGGTTTGTGCGTGGTCAGCACGCGACGTTCCTGCGGCATTTTCCCGAACGGCAGGATATTGATGAAGCCACTATCTCGGGAGGCGTAGGAACCATTCATCCACAGGATATGCTCGAAAAGCTGCCAAGCCTGGCGCCGCGGCATATTTTCGTCGTGGATGTTGAGATTGATACTGCCGGAAACGGCGGGATCGATGTAATATTGGAACTTAAGCGTCAAGGCAAACATTTTGACGACCTCTGAAAGCTCCTCTGCATCAAAGGTGAAATCGACGTTGACCGGTTCATCGGGCTCGTCGATCATGTCCTCGGC
>DPYP01000046.1:7371-9442 GCA_003545375.1 Lentisphaeria bacterium | reverse complement strand
GACGGCAACAGTCAATGCTGCGGACCTTTTTGTCGATCCCAATGGTTCCATCCAGGCTGCAATCGATGCGGCGAACGAGGAGGGGGGCGACACGATTCACATTGCCAACGGCACCTACGTAGAACACCTGGCCATCGACAAGCCGCTGACCCTGCAGGGCCAGGGACTGGTGCACACGATCATCGATGCCGACGGTACCGGGAGCGGTTTTACCATCAGCGGTACGGGGACTGTGACGATCACCGACCTTGCCGTGATCAACGGCAACGCTGTCCGCGGCGGTGGCTTCGATATCGAGGCCGACAGCGTCACCTTGCGCCGCGTGCAGATTCGCAATTGCACTGCCGGACGCGGCGGCGGGTTGTACGTGCGCGGGACCAGCTTCACGATGGAGCAGTCGATCGTTGCCTACTGCACCTCGACGACGGAGACCGTGACCGACGGTGGCAAAGGCGGCGGGCTCTATTTGATTTTCACCGATGGCCAGACCGCGAATATCACGGACTCCGCATTCTACGGGAACTACGCCTGGTTCGGCGGCGCGATGCGGCTGTGGGATGCTGAGGCCATTGTCAAACGTTGCCACATCTTCGCCAATCGCAGCCGCTGGGACGTCGTGGAAATCACCGAGACCAGCAATTTCGATCTTGTCGACTGTCTGCTGCAAAACAATCAATCGTTGTTTCAGGACATTCTGTCGTGCAGTTATGACAGTGTGATTCGCTACGCATACGTCACGGTGGCGGATAATGTGTCGCTCGGAGGAAATGGTTATCTGTATGGCGACCCGTTTTCGACAGTCGGCATATGGAACAGTGCATTCCAGGAAAACACGCCGGACGCAGTCGAAGTGAATCCCGACGCGGTGTTCGGCGGGGTTGTGTTGTCAACACCGCCGGCTGGCTTCAATCTTGTTCCGGCGACAGATTCATTCACGGTCGGTGACGATGGCGACTATTACCTGGCTGCCGCTGCCGATCAGCCGTCCTTGTTCATCGGCGCGGGTACGACCGATTCCCCGATCGCGCTGGACGCAGTCGCACGCCGCTGCGTACCTGCCGGAGACGCGGCTGCCGACCCGCCGAATTCCGGTTACTGCTATCCCGCGGTGCCGGAAGGGCAAGTGACGATCGATAGCGTCGCCCCGTGGGCGGTGACCGGGCACGGTGTGCCGTATCTGGTCTACGAGCTCGAGGAAGCAGGTACCCTGGATTTCGATGGCATCACATCCACCTTTCTCGGCGCCTTGAGCTTCGCAGACAGCGATCTCGACCAACCGCTGCCCGGCCAGTCGCCGTGGTTTTATCGACTCCGCGGCCGCCAACCGACCGGTGCGACTGTTCGTATCACTGTCCTCGGTGACCTTGGCGCCACCCTGAGCGATCGAACAGTCGACCTGTTGAGCACCAGCCTCGAATGGCGTGCCAGTGCAACTACAGACGGTAATGGCCTGGCGACGTTGGACAATCTTCCACCCGGTACATACACGGTGAAAGCCGGCGGTGGCGATGCGCTCTACAAGGCCGAATATCTCGTCGACATCACCGTAAGTGAATTCGGCGTGGCCGAGGGGACTGTCACATTGAGCCAGGGCGGCATGATCACGGGTTCGGTTTTCAGCGACAATGCCGTTGTTGCGGGTGCCACTGTGGCGGTCTACGACGGCGACAGTAATCTCGTGAACAGTTCAATAACCGACGCGAACGGCGATTACACGGTGGGCGGGCTGCCACCTGGCACTTACAAGGTGAGCGCCCACAACGAGCCGGTCTTCGCCACCGTCTACTGGCCGGAGGCTGAGGCGATTGCAGATGGTTCGGCGATCGTCATCACCGGTGTCGAGACGGCAACTGCGGACTTCGCAAATGTCCCGAGGCGTACGAGCCTGAGCGGCACCGTGACTGTGCCGGCGGGTGAAAAAGTGTTTCAGATGACAGTGGCTGTGTATGATTCGCTGACGTTTACCGAACAGGATTTCGTGTATGCCCAGCCGGATGGGACCTACGAGGTGTACGCGCTGCCCGGCACCTATGTGCTGGCTGCCGGTGAAGGGAGTGACCTCGTCAACACT
>DPYP01000046.1:5767-6989 GCA_003545375.1 Lentisphaeria bacterium | reverse complement strand
CGCTGGTCCCGGGCGGGACGATATCGGGATTGGTTGTCGATGAAGGCGAGTTTCCGGCGCCGAATGTTTACGTCGACTTTTACACGGTCAGCGGCAATGTCGTCACCTATGTGGACTCGGCAGTTACCAATGCGACCGGTGACTATCTCTCGCCAAACCTGCCGGAGGCCACCTATGTCATGCAGGCATACGGCGACCCGCTGTACAGTAATGTGTGGTATCCGGACGCTGCGGAGCCGGCGGGCGCAACGACGATTTCCCTGCTGGCGTACGAAGACATCGAAGATATTGATTTTCAGGTGCAGGAACAATGAGTGCACAGCTGACGACAAATGTGTCCCGGGAAGAGACGGACGTGCTGATTCGTCGAATTTGCAACGGCGACACGGATGCGTTTGCCGAGCTCGTGGACGCGATGAAACATTTGGCATACGCGCCGGCTTATCGGCGCACACGGGACCGTGAACTGTCGATGGAGATTGTCCAGGACTCGTTCCTGAAGCTGTACCGGCAACTGCCGAAATGGGATTTTTCATGTCATGTCAAGACCTGGCTGTACCGTGTCGTGACGAACGCCTGCATCGACTACTATCGCCGCAACAAAGCGACGCTGGTTTCGATTGATGATCCGGAGACGAGTCATAGTTTCGAGATCGCCGTGAGCTCTGCCGGTGCGGATCCGGCACGCCGGGCAGTATCCAGTGACTGGCGGCGGTTGCTCGAGGTGTGCATCAACGAGTTACCCGAACGTATGCAGGGCGCCTTTCGCCTCAAGTATATCGACGGGTTATCCCTGAAAGAGGTCGCGGAGGTCCAGCAGTGTTCGATCGGCACGATCAAGGCGACGCTGCACAAGGCCACACGCAAAGTGCAGGAACGACTACTCACTTTTGAAACAGCCTGACAACACACGGAGCATATAATGAACAAGGACGAACACTACGAATCGACGGATCCGGAATCCACTTTGGATCCAGCCATCGCGGAGGCATTGATCATGCCCGACGAAGAAATCGACTACCCCGCCGACGAAACCTGGAACAACCTGGGCCAGGTGGTGCTGGAGAAGGCGATCAGCGCCGAGAACTCCGAACAACGCAAGACGCCGATGCCGTTGCTGTTGAAAGCAGGGTGGTGGACAGCGATCGCGGCGGCTGTCGTGTTGATCGCTGCAATATGGCCGCGACAGACGACCGAGCCGATGAATCAGCAGGCAAGCGAG
>DPYP01000046.1:0-5386 GCA_003545375.1 Lentisphaeria bacterium | reverse complement strand
CTGTCCGTGGCCGAGGAAGACCTCGCTGTTCTCGATGCCCTCGAATGGCAGGCGGAGCTTGATATATTGATGCTTGATCTCGAGGCAGCCGGTATCGTCGACACAGATGACGCGGAGGCGCTGGACGCGTTGCTCGAGGGCTATGGAATTAACACCGAAGGTCTGGTGTCGAGTTACCTCGAACAATTTTGAGAGGCGGTGTAGATTTGTAGCGCGGTGGATTCCCGTCGACGTTTTGGAATCGTCCAGTACAAGTGGAAGTTCACCGTTCTGCAAAGGAATAATGGATTGGCATTTTGCTGTTCGAGTTCACCGGCAGGCATGTGCTGTGTCAAAAAGCCACGCGTTCTTGCCTCCGCGCTGCCTGCTATTGCCGCCGTATTGCTCTACGGACAGGTTTTGTCTGCCCAGAGCATCCCGGAGGCGTGGGATGGCGTCGACTATCATCTCCTGATCGGTGACACGGATGCCGCTCTCGAATTGCTGGCCGAGCTCTCGCTGATCGAATCGGAAACCGGGGCAGCGCTCGAAGCGGCGGCGGCGATCTATATCGACGCCGTCGACCTGGGTCAAGCCGCCGTTATTTTGGAGGAACTCGTGGCCCTGCCGGGTTACGACGGTGTCGCACCGGCACTCGCGGCGCTCTACTGGAAGCTGGGCAAGAAAGAAAAGGTCGTAGACCTCTACGAATCCAGGCATGATGCAGAATGGAGCGACGCAATGTTGTCGCTCGTGCGCCAGGCATACATCGCGGTACGCGGTTCTGCACCCAAATTGGTGTCGATGAGAAGATCACGCCTTCGGTACTACTGGACCTCTACCGGGTCATCTTCTGAGTACCCGCCGTTCGATCGCGACAGCGTCCGCGACACGGAGTATGTCGCGGGTTCGCGGTTGCGCCTGCGACTGCCGCGTGGCGAGCTGCGTATCGAACCGGAAATCATTTGGCAGCACTATTTCTCCGAATCCTCGCCGGCATCGTTTCCGCGGTATGCCTTCGACCGCTACAGTCTGTCTCTGGGCGGACATTATGAAACCGGGAACTGGCAGATCAAGGCCAAGGCGGGTAACTACACAACGGACAACGAAAACATCGACATCGCGACGGATTTTCAGCACTTGTGGAATTACGCGGCCGATGTCGAGTACGAGAGCGATGCATGGCTGATCGGCCTCGACGTGTTGCGAGAGCCATTCCTCGATACGGATGTAGACAAGGTGGCGTTCGAAAGATTCAGCCGTTACCGAGCCCGGCTCGAACTTTATCCATCCCCCGATACAATCTGGCGAACCAGCCTCAGCCAGCGCGAGTTCAGCGGGACCGTGACGGATTACCGGAGGATCGATTCCGGGATCATGTATAGGCTGCCGGCCAGCGTTCCGCTGTCGGCCGGTGTGGGTATCATTCATGAATTCCGTGACGAAGACGAGACAATCGTGACAGGTACAGTGGATTTGCCTGTTGTCGTATCTGCCGGAAACCTGTACCTCAGTGTCGCACTCGAAGCCAACACGCACAATGGCGATCGCCAACTCGACACGTTCCTGTCCTGGTCACGGACTTTCAGTGGTCGACAAGTGAACGCCGGTATGAGCGTGAGTCGAGAACTGGCCACCGCCGACAGCCAGAGCATCTACGCCTTTCTGACAATCTCTGGAACGCGGTAGGCACCATCCTGGAGCGCGGCGCCACAAAGACATGCGGTGCCCGTGTTGCGATTCACGGTGTCAGGTCGACGACGGCATCGCCGTCGGCCAGGATCCAATAACCGACGCTGGGCGCCAATTGTCCGTTGTCGACGGACATGTACCGTGCCGCCGCGGTATCCCACGTCCAGATCGTGGCATTGGACGCGGGCGTGGCAACGGTCTGCGCAACCCCGACGAGATTCCACCCGGTATAAAGCAACAGTGTATTGTCGATGATCGCCTGACCGGTGACGGCGATATCCTGCTGCTCTGTTGCGTGAATCCAGTATCCGGTCTTGCCCGCTACGGTGCGACCGAACACGAAGCTGTGTTCCAGAGCATTCCACGACCAGCTCACGGTGATTGCTGGGGGCCACAGGGCTGTGTCCGGCTGCACCGTCGGTGCGATAAGATTCCAGCCGGCGGTCACCGACACGTTGTCGTTCGTTGCTGTGTCGCTTTGCGGATCGGTGCCGAGGCGGAATTCATCACGATTTGACAGGGTGTCCGCATCCGCATCGGCCTCGGGGTCTATCGCTGTCGTGCCGAAATGACGAACTGCCCAGTCATCGTTTATCACCGGGCCGAATACTGCTTCGACCTGTCGTGTTCTATCCATCGGGAGCAGCAGTGGATTGTTTGTCGTGTCGTCGGGGAGGACGTCGCCGGTCCACCCCACAAATTCATGCAGTGGCCCTGCGGTTGCGGTGAGCTCGGCATTGTCGAACTCCGCGTAGTCACCAGCAACGTCGTCGACGGCGCCGGCACCTTCGCTGTCGATCGTCAGCGCATGATATACGAACGGCTGCCACACGACATCCGTTGCCGAGACGCGATGACTGGTTGGATCAGCGAGCGGCAGAAACGCATCCTGCGCGGTGGCGTCTGCGAGGTCTGCAATCATCAGGTTTTCCCAGTCGACGACTTTAAGTCTGGCATCGACCAGCGCGTTGTTCAGGTTGATGGTACCGATGAAATGCCCGTTGCCTGCAACATCGAGCCCGATGGTGTCGGCTTCGCCCACAAAGTTGTCTTCCTGGTCGAACACACCGGGGCGGATGTTATCGAAATCGTCAATCGTGGCGTCGGCGCCGCTCGGCAGGCGAAACGGCGACTCGGCACTGCCGAGCTCAAGCAGCAATGCTGTGCCGCGGGCGTTTGTCAGGCAAAACAGTGACAGGATTATTACGCGTACGATCATAGTCAGAACGGCCGGTCGAAGGTCAGCGTGGCAGATACGGTGCCGCTGTTGTAGTAGAGGAAGGCGGTTGCCAGTTCGATGACGGGATCGGCAAGGTTCCCCTGCCATACACCGCCGACCCGGTCATAGGTTTCCCAGTCTGCAGCGGCGGCATCCCAGATTTTGATCTGGTCACCATCGGCGGCACCGGTCCACGCCAGACTGTTCAGCGTGACTGCGACGGGCCACGGATAGGCCAGGAGCTGCCAGTTCTGCGGCGGCGCCAATATGCCGATACTGTCACTTTCGGGGACGATGCCGTACAGTTGAATCGTTGTCGTGCCGTCGTCGCTGCGGCTGCGCATCCAGGCGGCGCCGTGTTCGATGACGATACGGCCTGCCGGCATCGCTGTCTCGGTGCCGTAGATGCGCCACTGCTCCTCTGTCAACTGATAAACGTTGAAGGCGTTGCCGGTCCAGACATGGAGCAGCTCGCCGTCGTTCGCGTCGCCGGTCAGCATCGAGGCGATTGTATGCGTCGTGTCGAACGGGCAGCTGATTGGCGCCACTGCATCGTCTACAAGGGGTACGGTGACTGTGCCGGCGACTGGCGACAGCGTGTCGGCCGCAACGGCGAGGGTGGTTAGCATAGCGATGACAGCGGATTGAAACATCGATAGTACTACGGGCACACAGCATGATGTATTACACGGATTGAGCTTGCAGAGGAGCGATGGTATCGTTGTCATCCGTTTCATCTGGATCGTGTCCTGATCAATGCTGGGTTTGCCGATCTGGCCGGACACTCGGCGGCTCACTGACGATGCGCTTCGACCGGCGACCAGCGTCCGGTCCGCTACCTGCAAAGCGCCTCGTAAATTGAGTAGAGTCGTTCTACTCAGTCGCGATCTTCTCCATCTCATTCACGAGCAGCCTCACCAGGTCTGGCTGAGCAAGCGGATCCAGTTTCCCGACAGAATCCCGGTGATATCTTCTACCGAGTATCCCCGCTTCTCCAGCAGGTCCGGCAATTGTTGCAGATCGGCGATGGTGTTCAGATCGCGCGGCGACTGTTCGCTGCCGAAACCGCCATCCAGATCCGTACCGATCCCGGAATGGCCCGTGTTGCCGGCGAGCTGGGCGATGTGATCGATGTGGTCGACGACGGTATCGAGGGTTGCCGATGTTGCCTGGTCATATGACGGCGTATCCTTCTTCCAGGCCGGGTCGAGCATCCACGCATCGAATGCCGTACCGATCACGCCGTCACGCTCGACAATCGCCTTGATCATCTCGTCGGAGAGTTGCCGTTGTCCAGGGACCAGGGCCCGGCAGTTGTGATGCGAGGCGGCCACTGGTCCATCGTACGTTTCAAGGGTTTCCCAGAACGCCTGGTCCGTAGTATGGGTCAGGTCAACGATGATCCCCGCGGCAGCCAGTGCCTCGAGCAGAGGTTTGGCTCGTGGCAGCAGTCCCCCTTCGGTCCCGGTCCCGTGCGAATAGGAACTGATGCCGTAGTGTGCCAGGCTGACCATGCGCAATCCCAGGTCCCACCACTCCGCGACGTTGTCCGGAGAGAGAATCGGATCGGCGCTTTCCATCGCCAGCACCAGTCCGATCGGGGTGTCTGCCGCCGGGGCTTGCCATGAGTCAACGACTTCGTTGAGGTCGGACACATTGTGGATGAACCGGATCAGACCTTCCCGCTCGAGCACTTGGTAATAAGCGACGTGGCCGCGCCCAATGCCGTGGCATTGATCCTGGCAGTACATGCCCGATCGTGTCCATTCGTCATTGGGATCGATACGGCTCATCACCGTGCCGAAAACGATGCCGACATGTCCCCGGCGCAACTCCGGCCATGTCACTGTGCAGCTCCCGAATGAGCGCCTTATGTTTTCACCGTCCTGCGTGCGTACGGTTGCTGCAGGGACGGTGAGGTCGCGGTTGACCTGAACAGCAGAGAAGGCCAGGTCGAGGTGCGCGTCGATGATCAGTTGATGTGCCATTTGTGATTCGGGATTCGTGATTTGTGAGTCGCCCCTACCGCCAGTTATTGCGGAAAAGGCGCAGCAGGTTGCCATGTGCGATCGCCGCAACGTCGTCCTCGTTGTAGCCCGCCCCGCGCAGCAGATCGAGAAAAACCTGTAAATCGGCGATCGTATCCATATCCACTGGCGCCAGCTCCCGGCCGAAACCGCCGTCGAGGTCCGTGCCGATTGCCACATGCCGGCTGTTGCCCGCCAGCTGGCAGATATGATCGACATGTTCTATCATGGCTCGCATCGGCCGCGCCGCCTGCGACACGAACGTACTGGGGTCGTCCCAGTTCACCTGCGGATTAACCATCGTGTCAACGAACACGATGCCGATCACCCCGTCCCGCTCGATGATTGCCCGCAGCATGTCGTCGCTCAACAGCCGTTGGCCCTGGACCAGTGCCCGGCAATTACAGTGGCTGGCATGAACGGGGCCGTCCCAGTAATCGAGGATTTGCCAGAACGCCTGGTCACTGGC
>DPYP01000524.1:0-12941 GCA_003545375.1 Lentisphaeria bacterium | reverse complement strand
GCCGGCGACGGTACGGCTGATCCGGGACCGCCGGACATTGTCGAGGAAGACCAAGACGAAAAGGAGTAAGGCAGCCCGGCGCTGCCGGTTATGACTGAACGGCAAGCCACGATTCGGAATCAGCAAGGCATTCACTGCCGTCCGTCCGCTGTGATTTATAAGGCCGCCCAGGCTTACGGTGGACGTATCTGCATTTCGTCAGCCAACGGTAGCAGCACCCTTGATTCCATGATGGCCCTCATCGCCCTCGCCCTTACCCCGGGCACGGTCGTTACGATCCAAGTCGACGGCCCCGACGATGAATCGTTCTGTCAACAGCTCGTCGAGCTTTTCGAGAATGTCTACGATTTCCCCCCACAAGACGATTCCGGAGTAACCTCATGAAAAGCGCCTATGAACTCGCGATGGAAAAATTCGGCGGTGATGCTACGCCGAAATTGACGGCCCAGCAAAAGGCCGAGATTGCCGAAATCGACAACCGCTTCAAGGCGAAGATTGCCGAAGCCGAGGTCATGTCGCAACAACAGATCGACCAGGCCGCCGATGACCCCGCCAAGGTTGACCAGATGCGAGAGGCGCTGGCTACCGAGATCCGCAGGATGCGCGAAAAAGCCGAGCGCCAAAAGAATAAGATCCGAGAGCGCGAGACATAGGCGACCGTTTGCCATGTATTCGCAGCGCTGCCGCTCCGTCCGGCAGTTGCAAAGTGTCCGGTACAGAGTATATCAGCGTTTTCGTAGAGACCGCGAGTATGTGGATCTGTAACTGCCGTTTTTTTCGCCAGCCAGAGCCCCCGTTGCGCTGCGAATACACGTTACGTAGACACACACACCGGTGCTGCAGGGTTTATCGTCGGAAGCCTCAGGGTTAGGTCCGGTTACTTATCACCCTGAATGTCGGGGCTGTAAATTCTGTATCCTGTACGAGCCCCATAAAAAAGCGATGGGTGACAAGGTTCCAGGGAACCTTGTCACCCAAGCCCAAATATAAAATTACCTGTCGAGCTCAACTCGCTCGGAAATTATTTCTCAGCGTCAGCCGCGTCCGCGTCAGACTCGGCGTTTTCCGTGGCAGCGTCAGTCGCGTCCGCCGCGTCCGCAGCCGGAGCTTCTTCTTTCTTGGCGCAACCAGTACTACCAATTACAAACATTGCGACTACGAGCATGAGAGCGAAACGATAGATGTTTTTCATCGTGTTTCTCCGTTTAGGTTTGGGTACTTGATTAGTTAGCAGGGGAAAATCTAAAGCATGGCAAAGTAAAAGGCAAACGCCGATTCAACTTTTTCCTTTCCTTTTTTTTGCCTGTTTTTTGATGCCCGCAGCCGCGACAGTCTTCTTCAACTCACCGTTTCTCACTGGGAACGTCTTGGTGTCAATCGACTGCCGCCGCTCCAACTGCACAGAAAGTATATGTGGGCGAATCCGTCTTTGGTGTTTTGAGGTAGCCGGAGCAGCAATGCTTTGCTGCTTACGCTTATAAGAAAACGTGCCGCGTGTCCTGGACTCGGATCAGTCTCATCGTTTGGAGTGATGTTAAAGTCCGTGCAGAATAGGCCATCCGTTGATCGTAATTCGTACCCGAGCTTGCCAAGAGATTTCGCGCCGTCAGCCAGCGATTCAGCCATGCGGCAAAAGCTGACACGTCACCTGCACAACCTCACACGACTCGGCTGTCACCCTGGCGGCCGCAGCACGGCGGACGCCAGGCACCCATAGGATTGTGCCGTCGACATGGCACACAATCGGCAGCGATCGCTTGATCCTGCCGCCAAGAGGTGAGTTCGACAGCAGCTTCTTCACCCGTGTCACCTGGTCGCTGCCAAACGGCAACATTCGGTCACCCGGCTGCCGTGGCCGCAGCGTCAATTCGTTACCGAGCTGTTCCGCATCCCAGTATTCGCACCAGGAGTCGTCACCGCACCTGTCCGCCGGCATTTCGACAAGTCGCGATTCCAAACGCAACGTGCCGGTCTCCAGGACCACCTGCTCGCGCCACTTCCAGGTGAACACGGCGTCGGGCTCGCTGTCTTTCGCCCTCAGATACAGACGCCCCTTTTCAAATTGCAGAAAAAAACGGCCGTCAATGTCGATCAGACAGGAATCCGACGCGCGGTCAAGCACGTTCCGCAAACGCTCGATGGCAGCGCGACGGAGCGTCAGGTCGAAACCGTATTGTCGCTGGCCCCACTGGCGCAGCAGCCGTGGCCACATGCAGGGGTCGGTACCCTGCAGTATGTCAATCGACAGCTCACCGGTATCGCCCAGCACCGCCGCGGCCTGGCGCTCGAGGCACAAAGCATCCTGCTCGAGCAGGTCAAGACTGGCAAGAGCGCCCGTCGTATTGAAGCTCTCGAACAACGGCGTCAGCTGGGCACGGATACGATTGCGATCGATCGATTCGTCGGCATTCGAGGCGTCAACTCGATAATCGTTGACGCCACGCTGCTCGAGCCAGGATAAGATCTCCTGCCGCCGGATGCACAGCAGCGGCCGGACGAAGCGCACGCCGACGACCCTCGAAATATTGCGGAGCCCGCAAAGGCCACTGGCGTTGCTGGAACGAAAGAGGCGCTGCAGGAAAGTCTCGAGACGATCGTCGAGATGATGCCCCAGCGCAACGACCGTCGATTCATCATCGGCAGCACGGTCGGCCCAGTACTCGAGCCGCTGGCGGCGGGCGGCCATCTCGACGCTTTCACCCGGCAACCGGTGCGCCGGCACGTCGAGCTCGGCGGTGCTGAACGGAATATTGCGGTGCGCGCAGAAGGCACGGCACCAGTCACGGTCACCGTCTGCCGCGTCCCCACGCAGGCCATGGTGCAGATGAACCGCTTCGATATTGCTGTAGCGCTCGGCAAGGAGGAGCAGCAGTGCGGTGCTGTCGGAGCCGCCACTGAAGCCGACCAGAAGGCAATCAGCACCGTCGAACATACCGGATCCGGTGATGAACGCACTTACGCGTGTTGCCAAATCGTCCATGCGGATTTCGAAGCTGCTACGGCGCTGCGGTATAGGCGATCGCAACCACCCGGTTGACGGTGCGGATGAACAAGGTATTCTCGGAAATTGCCGGCGCTGCCATGCAGTGTTCGCCCATCGGGTTGGTGGCCAGCCGCTCGAAACGCCGGCCGGCCTTGAAGACATGGACATCGCCGGATTCAGCAGGCACGTAAATTTTGCCGTCGGCCGCAACCGGAGAGGCCCAGAAACCGCCGGGCGTAGTCGACATGCGTTCCTGATACTGACGCTTGCCCGTCCTGCGGTGGTAACAGCTCATGACGCCGTTGAACCTGGGCACATGAATGTAGTTACCGACAATCACGGGCGTGATGATGTACGCACCGCCTTTGCGGATGGACCAGGCGATGTAGTCACTGCTGTTGTCGGTGCCGGTCAGGGTGATATCGCCTGTGGCGTCCGGGCGCACGGCGTAGATCGGTGACTGGCCACCGTGGCTGTTGGTGATGTAAATCAGACCGCGCGACAGTATCGGCGCCGGCACAGGGATGTCGCCGCCGCCGCGCATCCACCAGATGCGGGCACCCGTATCGGCGTCATAGGCGGCGATCTCTTTGTAGCCGTTGGCGATGACATGGGTCCGGTCGCGCGTCTGCACCAGCGTCGGCGGGCACCAGGTGGGATAGTCCTCACGCAGCGTCCGCCAGAGCTCTTCACCCGTTGCCAGGCTGAAGGCAGCGATAAACTGCTGGGACTGGCAGTCACACTGCACAATGACCCTGTCTTTGTAAATAACCGGTGAACTGCCGAAGCCCCATTGGGAATCCTTCTGCTTGAACCAGCCGGCGCTCAGGTCGCCCAGATCCTTGGACCAGAGCTGCTCACCTGCGGTGTTGTAGCAGAAGAGCCCCTCAGACCCGAAAAAGGTGACGACATAGCGACCATCGGTGGCCGGCGTCGAATTCGCCTGCGACGCCTTGGCATGCCGGCGGCTGCGCGGTAGCCCCTCATACCCGAGGCGGTCCCAGATGATCTCGCCGGTGTGCTTGTCGAGGCAATACATCCGCCACTGGTGCCGGCCTTCCTGCGGCAGCGACGAGACGTCGCCACTGACGCCAGTCCTGAATTCGGCGTTGCCCGAAGTGTCGATGGCGGTGATCAGGTACATGCGATCACCCCAGATTACGGGTGACGCGTGACTGAGACCGGGAATCGCCGTCTGCCACTTGATATTACGGCCGCTGGCAAGATCCCAGGTGGTGGGCAATCGGGTGCCGCGCGAGCCGATCCCGTTGGCCTGGACTCCCCGGTAAGTCGGCCAGTTTTCTGTCGTTTCTACACCTGAAATCGTCCGACAACCGGAATCCAATGCGACGACGGCGAACAGCAAGGCGACCAGAAAACAGTGGGTTTTATGACAGGACACTGGATTAGATACCCATGCGTGCGAGAATGCTGCAGATATCGGTGACGGTCTGCGTCGGCCCCGGGTGCCAACCCTCGACCTTCTCGACGGCCGACGACAGGCTGACGATGGCATTCTGGATGACGTCTTCGTTTTGTTCCGGCCGCGTCGCCGCGGCCGCCTAGGCGGTAATGTTGTGGGCATCCTCAACGCTGGTGGCCGAGAGGTCGGTGACTTCCGTGCGCAACGCCTTGAGTCGCTGCAACAAGGCTTCGTGGTTCTCGTCGCTCAGATTGGGAAACCCGGCAATACGTGCTTCGATTTCGTCCATCGTTTATCCAGGCATGTCGAAAACTCCCGGCACGCTTGAGGTATGATATTGCCGGTCTCACGAGACCATGCAACATGCACACGACGCTGGTACGCGCGACTCTCTACCGCACGAAACGAAGGAAAGTTGGAGGCGTGGACCGGACTTGAACCGGTGTACATGGTTTTGCAGACCACTGCCTAACCGCTCGGCCACCACGCCCAATTAACATTGGTTTACAATAACATTGCTCCAACGCTGTGTCTACTGATACCCTGTCAGAAAATAAGTGCTCTGTCTTGACATGCCCCATCGAGAAACCGTATTATTGCCCGGGTTTTGCACTGCATCATTTAATCGAAACAACTCAAAGACTGTGCATCTACAATTTCAGCTGTCGCCGCAACCCCCGCTTAACGGCTAGGTGGCACCCGCCCAGTCATGCACTACCTTGTCGGCGCGGACACAGATCTTACCCCGAAATTTTGGAGCCGCAGACCCGCGGGAGCCAGATGAGTAAATTTGAACAATCCCAACGGATTCTCGATGTCCAGACACCGGTGATTCCCGTCGTGGGGACGTTGATCCGCGAAAACCCCGGCACGATTTCGCTTGGCCAGGGTGTCGTGTACTACGGACCGCCGCAGGAAGCGCTCGACGCATATGTCGACTTCATTGCCGATCCGGACATGAACAAGTATCAACTGGTTCAGGGCACGCCACAACTCCTGGCAGCAATCACCGCAAAGCTGGAAACCGACAACAATATTCGTGTCGACAACCGCCGCCAGATCGTCGTGACCGCCGGCGGCAACATGGCATTCCTGAACGCCCTCCTGGCGACTGCCGACCCCGGCGACGAGCTCATCCAGCTGACGCCCTGTTATTTCAATCACGAAATGGCCATCACAATGGCAAACTGCAAGCCGGTGCCGGTTGCCACGGACGACAACTACCAACCCGTCGTCGAGCGCATCGCGGACGCGATCACCGCAAAGACGCGGGCAGTCGTCACGATCTCACCGAACAATCCGACCGGCGCTGTCTACAGCCGTGCCTGTCTCGAAGAGATCAACGCGTTGTGCCATGAGCACGGCGTGTTTCACATTCACGACGAGGCCTACGAGTATTTCACCTACAACGGTGCCGAACATTTCTCGCCCGGTTCGATCGATGCAACAGCAGAAAGCACGATCTGTCTGTACTCATTGTCGAAATCATTTGGCTTTGCGAGCTGGCGAATCGGCTACATGGTGATCCCTGAGACGTTGTTCGAGGCGGTGCGTAAGATCCAGGACACCAATGTTATCTGCCCGCCCGTCATCTCGCAGTTCGCCGCCTGCGGAGCAATGCATGCCGGTCGCGCGTACTGCCGTAAACAACTTCAAGCACTCGAGGAAGTGCGGGAGCTCGTCGAACAGAAACTGGCAACGATCGCCGATATCTGCGACATGCCGCCGGCCGACGGTGCCTTTTACTATCTGCTTCGAATCCACACCGACATGGACCCCATGACCCTGGTCGAGCGGCTCATCCGGGAACACCATGTCGCGGTCATGCCCGGATCGACGTTCGGCCTGACCGACGGCTGCGCCGTCCGGATCGCCTATGGGGCCCTTGAAAAAGCAACAGTGGTCGAAGGCATCGGACGCCTGGTAACCGGGCTGCGCGCCATGGTAGGCGGACCATAGCACGCAAGTTGAGCGCAGGAAATTCGCACCCGGCGAAGAAACGGGTGTGCGGTCCGCGGGCGGTGCACCAGTTGTATTCCCGATTCGACCGTGCACATTTGCGATACGTCAAGTCAGGCAGGAATCATGTCGTGACGCCATCGCAGCCGCGAGGCCAGATCGTCGGTACCGTTCGCGAACGATTCCTTACACCACACCCCGAACTCGGTTTCCCGTCAACCCGCTGTGATAACCGAAGCAATCATCCTGATTTTCTGCACACTGCTGCTCGGTTCCGCCATGCTGAAATGCTGGTTAGTGGCCAAGCGGCCCGGCACCAACACCAAATGCCTGATGTCATTACTGCTGCTGCTCGGCGGCGTCCTGATATCGGTGCATCTGCACTGGATCGGTCAACTCTCTAATACCTTCGCACCCCTGATGCAGACCGCAACGCTGATCGTGTACCCCATCATGCTGCTGGCATCGGTAGCGGTATCGACCTTGGGGCGGCGCGAGTTGATGGCAGATCCGAAGAACGCCTCCCAAGGCGAAGACCAGGGCATCTACGCAGCGATCTTAGCACTGATCATGCTCTGCGCGTTCTGCGGCAGCATAGCCGTGGATCTCAGCCAGCGCTACTGAATTCTACGAGCAACTCTCGCTCAGCCAGTCCAGATACGGCTGGTATCCCTCGCCGATCGGCAAACCGATGATGCATGGGCAGTCGTAACTGTGCAGCGCCTTTACTCGCGCGATCAGCGCTGGCATTCGTGCAACCGTCGTTTTTGCGATCATCGCAACTTCGCGTTCCTCGCACAACTCGCCCTGCCATTCGTAGATCGATTCGATGTCACCGAGAATGTTGACGCAGGCTGCGATGTTCTCCTGTACCAAGGCCCGGCCAATTGATCGGGCTTCCTCGGCACTGCTGCAGGTCATATATACGAATCGGTAGTCCATATCAGGTTTCAGGTGTCAGGAACGCACGACTTGCGAAGATAAACACGGGCGCCTAACTGCTGCTCGAGTTCCGGCAGGTCCGCTTGGTCGAAATTCGCTTCGCGCCACGCCGCAAACTCTGATGTGATGTCCGTTGGATTGGTCAGCACACAGATGTCCGGCGGATTCTCCCGCAGCACCGCAAAAACCGCGTCCCAGGTCGTCACGTTCATCGTGTGGTAGTACCAGGAGATGAAATATTTTACCGCTGGGCGGTTGCGTGAGTAAAAAAGAATGCCCGGCCGACTGCCATCAACGAAAATCCGCTTGCCCGTCAAGCCTTCGGCATGCAGCCACTCGCCGATCATCTTGTCGCGTACGAACCATACTTTGCCGTACTTGTGGAAACTGATCTGCTTCGGCGGTACGCGTAGATAAGTGACGCTGACGGTCGCCAGCAAATAAATGATCGAAGTGAGTATCACCCCCAGCCGCAGCCGAGGCGGCAGGTACCGGCAGAACTCGCTGAACGCCAGCAGCACGAAGGGCAGACACAGGATGTAATAATGCTCGAACCACTTGCCCGGCAACGCGATCGCCAGAATCACCGCCACCCAGTACGCTGCCAGGTGCATCGCTTTCTGATCCCGATAGGCGTACAGCCGCAGCCCGATCGACGCGAACCCCATCAGAATGAGCGGCGCCAGAGCCAGCACATGCGGCTCGAACGGAAACAGGAAAATCGTCCGCAACCACCGCCCCAGCCGCGACGAAATTTCAACATCACCGACGGTGCCGCCGCCGGCTACATAACTGGCGTTGCGCCTGAACTGCTGCCAGGCAAAATCCCAGTCAAAGCCCAGCATGGCATAGGCAATGATGTGCACCGCGGCGACAATTAGCGCAACTGCGGCCAAATGCAGCAACAGCCGGCGCCAGTCGCGCCAGGCCAGCACCGCGAATGGTGCCAGCAGGAACGGCAGAGCAACCTGCTTGATCAGGATCGCCAAACACACCGACAGAACCGCCATCCACCACAGCCACTGGCGTGGCCGCGCCAGGTAGAGACGCGTCAGCAAAAACGCCAGCACCAGTGGCGGCAACATCACAACCTCGGCGTTGATGCCGTTGGCGAAACACGAAACCAGCCCATTGCACAGCCCCCAGATCACCAGTAGCGCCCCGATCAATAGGGCCGGCAGGCGTTCCAGTGCGAAGCAACCGCAGAGCAGGACGGCACACAGCCCCATGCACAGCAGGCCGAAGATCTTCAACCCCGTTTCGTCATAGCCGAAGGCGGTAATCGCCAGACGATAGGCCACGAAAGTGCCGACCGGTTTGTTGTCCCAGGCCGTGTCGTACGGGCGCCCGCCCTGGCGCCAATCCTCAGCAACGACAGCGTAGATCGCCTCGTCCGCCTCGAGCGGCTCACTGAAACTGTGGGCACGGATGGCGGCCAGCACCGCAAGCCCAATCGCCAGCGCAGCCGCACACTGCCAGCCATACCGCATGGTGCTTAGAGCTGGATCGGCGGCTGACGCCGTAGTCGCTGTATCATCCACAGACATATGATTATCCCGATGCCGATGAGGGAGGTCCAATAGCGTTGACTATAGTCGATGCCGAGCCACTGCGCGATTAGGTCGGGGCGCATAAGTACCAGCGTTGCAACCAGGAAGAACGGCAGTTCATACCAGCGGTTGCGCCGCAGAAACCACCCTTGGGTCGCCGCCGCGAAGGCAAAGCTCCCAACGCACGCCGTAACGAAGATCAGTATACCGTGATCCCAGCGCGTGACGTTGTGCAGGATCAGATCGGTGTTGAATATGAACATGAACGGTAGAATCGCTGTGCGGATGTCGTACAGAAACGCCTGCACCCCCGTCGGAATCGGCGGTGACTTGGCAATTGCCGCGGCGGCGTACGCCGCCAGACCGACCGGCGGCGTGTCATCCGCTAGAATGCCGAAGTAGAAGCAAAACAGGTGTGCCGCCATCAGCGGCACGACAAAACCATGGGCCCCGCCCACATCAACGATCACTGTCGCAATGAGCGAACCGATGACGACATACGTCGCAGTCGTCGGCAGTCCCATGCCGATGATCAGGCTGGCAACCGCAGTGATCAGCAGCAGCAGAAAAACATTGCCACGCGACAAGGTGCCAATGATGTCCGTGATCGTGCCGGCCAATCCCATATCAACGATGCCAACGACGATACCCGCCGCCGCGCAGGCCAGCGCCACACTCACCATGTTGCGCGCCCCGGATGCCAGACCGTCGAGTATGTCACGCAATCCCATCACAACTCCGCCCACAACACCCCGGGCAACCTTATGACCAGCTGAAACCGCCGTGCCGAAACTCGTCTCCCGCATTGGTGCGGCGTCCACCTGTGTCATTTGCAGCGCCTGCCAGATCCGGCGCGCCACCATGACGATCGCCAGTACCCAGATCGCGTGAAAAACCGACGGCTCCGGTGAGCGGCGCTCGATGATCAGAAAGTACAGCAGCACGCCAAGCGGAATAAGAAAATGAAAACCTTGGAACAACACTGTTCCAAAGGACTTGAGGTTCTCTTTGGCCATCCCCATCAGCCCCAGCTTGCAGGCCTCCAGATGGGTGATGTAGAACAACGTCGCGTAAGATACCGCCGCCGGAATGATCGCTGCCTTCACGACCTCCAGGTACGGCACGTTGATATACTCGGCAATGATGAACGCTGCGGCGCCCATGATCGGCGGCGCCAGCTGCCCGTCGGTGCTCGCCGCTACCTCGATAGCGGCCGCCTTCTTCGCAGGATACCCAACCTTCTTCATCAGCGGAATCGTGAACGTGCCCGTCGTCACGATATTGGCGATACTCGAGCCTGAGATCATGCCTGTCAGCCCGCTGCTCAGCACCGCCGCCTTCGCAGGGCCACCGCGATATCGGCCTAGCAGGCTCAGCGCCAAGTCGATGAAAAACCGCCCGCCGCCAGCTCGATCCAGCATCGACCCGAACAGCACAAACAGAAACACGATCTTCGCAGACACGTCCAACGGCACACCATAAACGCCCGCGTCCCACAGAGTCATCTGCTCGACGTAACGATAAAGCGAGACGCCCTTGTCGAAGATAAACTCCGGCATGTGCTCGGAGGTAAAGACGTAAACCGTGAAGACCAGAGCGATCACGGCCAGGGCGGGACCGATCACCCGCCGCGACGCCTCCAGCAGCAGCACCAACAGCACGATCCCGATGCCGATGTCGCGCACCAGTGGCTGCCCCTGACGCCGCGCCAACCCCTCGTAATCGATCGCCAGATACAGCGCCGCCAGACAGCCCACCACCGCACAGCAAACATCCCACCACGGCAACCGCCGCATATCCGCCCAGGCCTTAATGCCGAAACGCGGCTTGCGAAACAGCGGATAGTTGAGGAACAGCAGCAGCATCGCAAAACCCAGGTGAATGCTGCGGACACGGATCGAATCCAGACGTTTCTCGAACACCAGGTCACCGGCAGCAACGGCAATCTGAAACAGCGACCAGGCGATCGCGATCAGCGTAATGCACATCCGCCAGAAGCGGCCGGGCTTACGGAGGATGCCGGCCTCGAATTCGGCCAACATCTCCGCCTCCGTCTGCGAAGCGGCGTCCGTTGCCCCGTTACTGCCTGTGTCCGGATCCACGATCCCCCCGATCTGTCGTGTAAGAGCCTTTCTCGAGCGTTTTAAACATGTCCTGAAAATTCATTAAGTATCTGCAATCGTGAATAGTTGTGAAGTTTCGCACAATCTTATCCACAAGTTATCAACAAACTGTTTCCGAAACTACGGCTACACCGCAACACGTTGAATATGAAGTAATAATGTCATATTCTTGTTTCCATGGCCGCTGGAATGAACGGAAGATACGACGTTATGAACAATTCTGGACATCGGCTGCGACTTGTGAATCGCCCGGGGTCAGACCTTGGCACAGACCTGCAGGCAAAAATCCTCAATTGCCAACGGTTCGTCGACATTGAACCGCAAAGATTCCAGCAGCCCCTCGGTCACGTCCAGGCTGCGCCGCGCCGCGCCTGGATTTAACGGCGGCGGCCCGGCATCACCCAGGCAGCCATACAGCTCAGGATGCGGCAGGTGATCGACGTCGACGCCGTGCGAACGCAAATACTCCTGAGCGAACCAGGTGTGCACAACACTGAACAAAGATTCGCGCCGCGACAGATACAGCGTTGCAGCCTGCGCCAGAAACTCATCATCCAATCGCTTCTGCACCGACCGGTCCAGGTTGGCCGACTGGGCCGTCAAGCTTTTGTGCTGCTGTTTCACCTCGGTTTCGGCTTCCTTCTTCAACGACTGCAGTGTCGCCACGATGTGCAATGCCGCGTCCACTGCGATGATCGCTCCCTTGCCCTTCGTCATCGTCGAGATCACGCGGATCAGCTCGTCCCGTCCGGTGAAGTCATAGCCGACACGGTTCTGTAGAATTGACAGCGTCTGACAGCGTGAGCGGATGGTCGGCAGCAGGCTCATCGTATTGCTGGTCAACAACAGCAGCAGCGTGCGCGGCGACGGTTCCTCGAGCGTCTTAAGAAACGCGTTTTGTGACGCTTCATTCATCCGATCGGCGTCATGGATTAGACCGATCTTGATCTGGCCGTCCGACTTGAGATGCAGATAGTGCTCCAGTTCACGAATCTGTTCGATAAGAATCTGTCGCGACTTCGATCGCGGCTTGAGCACCTGCTGGTACGCATACGTGCCGTTCGCCAGGCGCGTGCAAATCTCGCAGTTGCCGCACGCGTCATTGTCAACCGGCGCCGTGCACAGACACATCTGTGACCAGCCCAGCGCGAATTGCTCGAGCGCCGTCGGGTGATCGCCGGTGATCAGATAGGCGTGCGCAATGCGGTCACCGTAGCGCGCCTGCCACAGCCGTTCGATCAGCGCCGGATATTTATTTCTGAATTCGCTCAAGGGCATGACTGACCTGCTCCCGGATCTGGTTTTGGATGATTCGCTGGTCGCCCCCGCCGTCGATCACCTTGACTCGGTCCCCTGCGGTCTCCGCAATTTTCAGGTACCCCTCGCGCACGGTCTCGTGGAACCGCCTGGACTCTTCTTCGATGCGGTCCTGGACGAATAACGTCTCCATCCGCATCTGGCCGCGCTGCTGCATGGTCTCCGGATCAATGTCGAGAAGTATCGTCAGGTCCGGCATGCGCCCGCACGTGGCCAGTTGATTGATCTGAGCGATCAGCGCCAGATCGAAGCCACGGCCGTAGCCCTGGTAGGCTGTCGTCGAGTCCGCAAAACGATCGCACAGCACGACGCCGCCGCGGGACAGGCAGGGCATGATGATTTTGCGGGTCAATTGGGCACGGCTGGCGCCGAAAATCAACAGCTCGGATTCGTCGCACACGGCGTCCTCTCCGCAAACGTGCTTGACGATGTGCCGCAGTTCCTCGCCGACTCGCGTGCCGCCCGGGTCGCGCGTCTCCAGCACCTCATGGCCGGCCTCCCGCAACCACTCGGCCAGCAGCCGCGTCTGGGTCGATTTGCCGGAGCATTCCGCCCCTTCGAATGTGATGAAAAGGCCCTCGGCCTGCCGCGTGTTCTGAACCATTCGCCAAGTTATTGCCAGATAAACAGAATACCAACGCGAG
>DPYP01000415.1:0-11704 GCA_003545375.1 Lentisphaeria bacterium | reverse complement strand
CTTGAGGGTCTCAAGAGCATGGCGACCACAGGGACGGCACCGGTTTCGAGCACATCAATGCTCGAGTTGATGGCGATCGTCGAGGCGGGCCGGCGGGCGCAGGCGGAAGGGCGGCAGGTCTATCTATCATCTGTTCAATAATTCGGAATTTTTCGATTGAATGGACACGGCGGTCAGGTATCAGCCTTCCGCTCCCGACCGGTAACAATCTAAAGGAGATCATGAAGTGACTTGTGATTTACAACGACTGCATTGGACCTTAGCATTGGCACTGACACTCGGGGCTGTTTCCCCGATTTGCGGTCAGCGTACGGTTGTCATCGGCTTCGAGCAGGACCAGGGCTTTCCAACCGCAGGCGTCGAATTTACCGACGGCGCCGTGCCGGGAACTGTCGTAACGCGATGGTCCAACGATTCAGCGGCACCCAATATGTGGGTTACCGATGACGGCCCGCTCGGCGTCCGGTCTCAAGATGCGCCGGCGCCGATCAACGGCAAGCAGATCGCGGGATTCGGCGACGGTGGGCACGGTGTTACCGTGGGGACGATTCATCTGAATACCTCGGGAACGCCGGCCAACTACGCACTGGTCAGTTTTCATTGGGCCTACCGCGGCAACGGCAACAGTCGTCCAGGCGGCGATGCGTACCTGGAAGTCGAATGCATCGACCTGCAGCACAGATCGCTGGGCAAGGAGAAGTTCACCGGCGGACTCAACGATGACTGGACACCAAAGTTCGAGTCGGTAAAGGTAACACTGCCGGCGGGCAAGGCGCTGTCAAGGATCATTTTCCGGGGCGTACCACCCAACCCGGCGATCGGTTCCGGCACGTTTTTCCTTGACGACGTAACCCTGTTGGAGGTCCAACCCGTGTCGAAACTCTCACTGGTCAAAGCAGGCAAGAGCGCATGCACGATCGTTGTCCCCGACGATGCGCCGATGTGGACGAAGACGGCCGCGGCGTGGTTGCAGGAGTACGTCGAGAAAGTCAGCGGTGCGCAGCTGACGATCGCGACGGAAGGCAATGCCCCCGCCGGTACGCTGATCAGCCTCGGGCATACAGCGATGGCGCGGGAGGCCGGTGTCGATACCACCGGTTTGAAGTGGGACGACTGCCGCCTTGTCGTCGCCGACGATGTGCTCTACCTGCTGGGTCGGGATCATGTCGGGACCAACACCCACGACTGGGTCGGCGCCCGCGGCACGTGCAGAGCGGTCATCAAATTCCTCGAGGATTTTTGCCGGGTCCGCTGGTTCCTGCCGGGCCCGCAAGGCGAACGGGTCCCGAAGGCAACGGACATCGGAGTACCCCGCGATCTGAACGAGACCGGGCGAACGGCCTTCGCTTATTCCGATGGACGTTCCGTATATGACGAAAACATTCTGAACGAGCCGGGGAAGTCGCTGGCCGCGCAGGCCAACAATTATCGTAAGGCGGTCAAAGTGGCACCGGGCGGGCACACCTATTACCACGCGGTGCCGACCGAGAAGTACTTCGACGACCATCCCGAGTACTTCGCGCTCCTGAACGGCAAGCGCACCGGGCCGGGCAACCACCTGTGTTCCTCCAATCCCGATGTCAAGCGGATATTGACCGAGTACATGGAGATGCGATTCGACCAGGGCCTCGACTGGGTCTCCATCGGCCAGGAGGACGGTTACCTGCGCTGTCAATGCGATCCGTGTGATGCGTTGGACAACTATCGCGACTCACCCGTGGGGATGCGCTGGGAAGTATTCCAGAATTCGTCGCTCAGAGAGGCGCCGCCTGAACGCCTGTTCCAGCTTCACAAGGGCGTTGCCGACGCGCTCGCCGCGTCCCGGCCGGACAAGATGGTCATGCTGATGTGCTATGCACCCACTGCCTGGCCGTCAAAGAAGATCGACTCCTACGGCGACAAAATCATCGGTGAGTTGATGAACCTCAACCCCGAATACATCGCAGCATGGCGTGGCAAAGTTGCCGGCCTCGCGGGTTTCACATACTGGTTCAACACCCAATGCCCGATGGGCTTGAACCTCCACATGACTGCGGAGGAGGCGGCGACACGGATCCGTTACCTGCACGAGAACGGCTTTGTCGCGATCAGCCTGGACCCGGAAGCCACGTGGGGACTCGAAGGACCGGTGTTTTACATGATGGGCCGGTTGCTGGGCGATCCGACGCAGGATTACAACGCGATCATCAGCGAGTATTGCGACGGCGTTTACGGCAAGGCATCGGGTTCGATGCTCGAGTTTTTCGAGTTGGCGCAGCAGCGGTTGAGCCAGGTGGTGCCGATCAGCGACGAAGATATTGCGGCAGACGCGCGCAACACACAGATGCCGCGCTGGTTGAACACGTCCGCGATGTTCCTGGCGATGTATCCGCCCGACGTGCTTGCCCGGCTCGAGTCCCTGATGCAGCGTGCTGAAGCCGCCGCGGATACGCCGCGCAACAAGGGATGGGTGCGCCTGTCGCGCGACCAGTTCGATTTTGTCAGGCTGTTGACTGAAATGCTGATCGACTATCGTGCGTGGCAGACAAAAGAGACACCGAAAAACTGGCAGGAACTGAAAGCCAGCGTCGATGCTTTCGAGGCATGGCGGCTGAAGATTGTCACGTATCCGAAGTCATACACCGATGTCTGGTGGCCCGGGCATGCGACGTTCTGCAAATGGCTTTGCGGCAACCTGGAGGACACGGCGGTGGCCTTTTATGTGCCGTGGGAGAATCGCAAGAAAGTCGTGATGGAGAAAGGCATTCGCGGGATGCCGATGGGCTATGGCCAGTCGTATTACTACAGTTTTATCAAAGAGCCGCTGACGCTGGATTTCGAGTAGGACGCGTCGATGCCTGCCCGCCATAGGCCTTGCGAAGGTGGGCGCGCGCCTCACGGCGAGCCGGTTGGGACTGCTTCGTGACGTGACTGCCGGACAATTGTGGCAGAGCGTCTCTATGGTTCAAGGGTGATGGCATGAAAAAGTTATGGCTGGTGGTGGCACTTGCGGCGATTGGCGGTGAGGTCGGTGCCGCAGAAGTTTCTATAAGCTTTGAGCAGGGGCAAGGGTTTCCCGCGGCGGGTGGCAAGTTCACTGACGCGGGGACGCCGGAGGGGGTTGTGGCCAAATGGACGAATGAATCCTCAGCACCGAATTATTGGGGGACACACGTTTCCACTTCTAAAAGTACCCCCAAACCGATCAGCGGCATGCAAGTGGGCAGTTTTGGATTCGGCGGCCACGGCATCACAGTCGGAGCCATGCATCTGGGCACGTCGGCTGGAACGGCCAATTACTCCTTGAAGCGTTTTCACTGGGCATACCGCGGCAATGGAAACAGCCGCCCCGGCGGCAACGCGTATCTGGAACTCGAATATTTCAATTTGCTCGGCAAGTCGATTGGAAAGGAAAGGTTCCAAGGCGGGCTCGACGATGAATGGCTCGCCAAGTTTACGCCGGCAAAGGCAAACGTTCCGGCTGGGAGAGGTCTTTCAAAAGTGATTTTCCGAGGTGTGCCGCCCGACTCGATGAATGGGAGCGGATCATTCTTCCTGGATGACGTGGTCCTGCTCGAACTGAAACCGAAACAAATGCTGACTCTTGTAAAAGGCGGCCGGGCAACAGCCACCATTGTGACACCTGCGAATCCCGGCAAGTGGACCAATGAGGCGGTCAAGTGGCTTCAGGAATATGTCCAGAAAGCCACGGGTGCAAAGCTCAGCGCAATCACCGAAGACATGGCGGCGCCTTCGGGCGCCCTCATCTCAGTCGGTCAGACGAGAATGGCCGCCAGGGACGGCATTGACAGCAGCGGCCTGAAGTACGACGGCTGCAAGCTGATTGTGAAGGAAAACGTGCTTTACCTGCTTGGCCTGGATGATCCCGAACTCGATGTGCAGGCCGTTCCGGGTGACGGCAGTTCGAGTCAGCCATGCGACTGGGTTGGCGCCAGAGGCACGTGCAGGGCGGTCATCAAATTCCTCGAGGATTTTTGCGGGGTCCGGTGGTTTCTTCCCGGCCCCCAGGGAGAGCTCGTCCCACAAAGCGAGGACATTTTCGTTCCGCAAGACCTCGACGAGATCTTCCAGCCGGCCTTCGCCTACAACGGCAACCGCTCCCCATATGACGAGAATGTTCTGGGCGAGCCGGGCAAGGCGATCGCCGCACTGGCCAACAACTATCGCAAGGCTGTCAAGGTGGCGGCGGGCGGGCATACCTACTATGCGGCGGTCTCCCAGCAGAAATACGGCAAGACCCATCCCGAGTACTATGCCCTGATTGGCGGCGAGCGCAGGAATGCCGAATGGACCAGAGAATCGCCGTATGGCCATCACCTGTGCTCGAGCAATTCTGATGTGAAAAGGCTGCTGGTGGAACACGTGCGAGATCGACTCGATGGGGGATTGGACTGGAAATCCATCGGCCAGGAGGACGGCTATCGCCGGTGCCAGTGCCCCGAATGCGAGAAATTGGATAACTATCGTGGTTTCCCCACGGGCATGCGCTGGGAGGAATTTCAGCGCACAAAACTCAGGGACAACCCGCCGGAGCGGCTATTCCTTCTGCACAAGGCGGTTATTGACGAAGTAGCCAAATCCCACCCGGACAAGATGGTCATGCTCATGTGCTATGCACCGACAGCGTGGCCGTCGAAAAAGATCAACTATTTCGGCGACAATGTAATCGGCGAGCTCATGCACATGGATCCGGAGTATATCGAGGCCTGGTCCGGCAAGGTCGCCGGCCTGGCGGGTTTCAGCGTTTGGTTCAACACCCAATGTCAGATGGGATTGAATCTCCACATGACGGCCGGGGAAACAGCCGAGAGAGTCCAGTATCTGCACGGGAAAGGCTTTGTAGGTCTGGGCCTGGATCCCGAGGCGATATGGGGTCTGCAAGGCCGGGTCTTCTATATGGCCGGCAGGCTGATGGGCGATCCGTCTGAGGATTACAAAGCCATCATCGAGGAATACTGTAACGGCGTGTACGGCAAGGCGAGCGGCACCATGACACAGTTTTTCGACGTGCTGGAGGCACGGTTGCGTGACGTGGTACCGATCGACAAGAATGACATCTCCGCGAGCGGCCGGAACACCAGGTTGCCGCGGTGGATGAACACGCCCAACTTGTTTCTGGCCCAGTATCCACCCGCGTTTCTTGAACAGCTTGAGGCGCTCATCCAAAAAGCGGAAAAGGAGGCCGATACAGAGCGGACGCAGGGCTGGGTTCGGCTCTCGAGGGACCAGTTTGATTTCATCAAGCTGCTGACCGAGATGCTCATTGCCTATCGCACCTGGCAGACAAAAGAGACGCCGGAAAACTGGCAGGAACTGAAAGTCGGCGTCGATGCCTTCGAGGCCTACCGGTTGAAGATCGTGACCTATCCCAAGGCATATACAGACATTTGGTGGCCTGGACATGGCGCATTCTGCAAGTGGCTGGTCGGAAATCTCGAGGATACGGGACTGGCCTTCTACACAACATGGGATACCCGTAAGAAAGTGGTGATGAAAAAGGGGATCAGGGGCATGGCCATGGGCTACGGCACCAGCTTCATAAAAGAACCGCTGACACTAAACTTTGATACGGAGGACTGATGACAATTCGCACACTCATGACCGTGTTTCTGATTGCTCTGAACACGGCGTTCAGCAGCGCCGCCCTGGATTATCTCGGCGACAGCGACCTCGTGGCCTGGTGGACCTTCGAAGCCGGCGACGGCGAGACCGCCCGCGACCGCACTGACAACAACAACAACGGCGTTTTGAAAAACGGCGCCGCCTGGACGCCCGATGCCGGCATCGGCACCGCGCTGAAACTGGATGGTGTCGATGATTACGTCGATTGCGGCGACGCGGAGATCCTGGATATCAGCGAACACATCACGCTGGAGGCCTGGATCTACCCGTACGCCGGGCCACCGGGCGAGACGTGGATCATCGGCAAGACGCATTCGTCCTATGCCCTCGCATTCAATCCCAACTCGACAGCGTGGTTCTATGTATCCGGCGGCGGGAACAACCCGCGGGTGCCCGTCCCCTTGGGCGAGTGGTCGCACGTGGTCGGCACCTATAACGGCAGCAAGATGCGGGTGTATCTGAACGGCGAACTGGATGCCATGTACTCCCTGTCGGAACCAATCAAGAGCAGCGGGCAAAGCCTTTGGATCGGCCGCACCCGTGATGCCTATTTCAACGGTATGATCGACGAGGTACGTATATACCGCCGGCCGCTGTCGGAACGGGAGGTGCGAGCGCATTATGCCGATGGCAGGTCGCGCCTGCCGAAGCCCGCGCCCGTCGATCGGTCTGAACTGAAGGGGCTGGCGCGGCAGGTGTTCGATCTCGGAGACAAGCCGGCAACACTAAAAATCGAATCGGTGGAATCCGTCGCGACCGATGTAAAAGTGCCCGCGAATATTTGTCTGCAGTTTCAAATGGGCGGTCGGCTCGCGGTTGCCGACGGTGTGGTACTGACCGTTGCCGGGCCGATCCAGGCGCCGCTGGCGCACATTTTCGAGGGGCCCGGCCGGGTTGTGTTTGACTCACGATTCGTCAAGGAAGTCTATCCCCAATGGTGGGGGGCCAAGGCCGACCGCAAGACCGATGACACCGCAGCCATCCAGGCCGCGATCGATGCCTGCCATCAGGGTGGGCGAGTCTTTCTGCCGGCCGGCACCTATGCGGTGAGCAGGACGATCAAGTTGCGCAACAAGACGCGCCTGATCGGTGATCAGGCGGTGTTGCGCGGCATCGTCAAGGCCATGTTGCAGGCTCCCGATCCGGGGGTGCGCACCTCCGGCTGGCGGATCAGGGGGCTGACCCTCAACGGCATGGACCGCAAATCCAGCGGGGTGGGCATGGATTACACCAAGCAAAGCTATTCGCTTGTCGAGGATGTGCGGATCAGAGGATTCGACAAGGGAATCCTGCTGGACGGCGGCAACGAGGCGTCCATGTACAACACGTTTCGCAAAGTGTCGGTCGCGGCCTGCAATACGGCTATCGAGGCGAACAACAGTTCCATCGGCTTCGGTTTCTACGACTGTATCATCGGCAACATCGGCACCGCATTCCTCATCAATACGACCAATCAGTTTGTGATCAGCAACACCACCATCGAGGGCTTCGACACCGGCGTCGACATGCGCCGCGGCGACACGCTGCATCTGAACTACCTCTACTTCGCCAGCGGCAAGACAGGAATAAAAATCGCCAAAGGCGTATCCGAGTGTACGATCCTGAATCCGAGGTTCTCTCAGGTGCCCGAGCAGATCGTCGATGAGGCCGACGACACACTGATATTGGACAAAGAGTACATGGACCACGGCACTGACCAATAAACTTGGAAATGTCCATTGCGTCGCCAAGTTATTCCGTTTGAGAATGCCGGTCGTCATCCGGCAACGCCTTAGCTGCAAATCCACGGAGCCCCCATTGAAAAGGATAATTTACATCATGGTCATGATCACTGGCGTTGCCGCTCATTCTGCGCACGGTCAGAAAGGATTTGATGAAACCATACGAACCATCAACGCCACGCGCGCCGAATCGCCGCCGGTGATGGATGGTAAACTCGATGACGCCTGCTGGACGACAGCCGGCGTCGCCGAGCGATTTATCACGCACAGGACCAATCTTCCGGCAGCGCAGCAGTCAATCGGATATATCTGCTACGACAATCGGAATCTCTATATCGCGATGAAATGCATGATGCCGAAGGGGCTCAAGCCGGTCGGCAACCAGAAGCCGCACGACACGTATGTTTTCTCCGACGATACCGTCGAAATCCTGATTGATCCGGGAAAATCGGGTACGGATTATTGCCAGCTTGTAGTCAACGCCTTCGGTTCGACGTTCGACTCCTGGCGCGGTGGCGGCGGTTCACAGTACGACCCGGCGTGGAACGGCGACTGGCAGGTCGCCACCCACATTGCCGACGGTTATTGGTCGCTGGAGATGGCGGTGCCGTTTTACAATTTCGGCATCTCCCCCGAACTCGGATCGACCTGGGGCATCAATCTGTGCCGGAACAGCTTTGCGCCACGCCACGAAATGTCATCGACCGCCGCACGCGGTGATTTCAACGTAGCCGACAGCTTTCCACTGGTCGAGGGTATCGACGTCGACTTTGCGCAATACCCGCTGCGAATCGAATCGCCGAAGTTGCTACTGCTCGAGCGTGCGGATGGAAATGGCGAACGTGCAGAATTCTTGTCGCTGCTGCGCAACGCGTCGGACACCGCGCAAAAGGTAAAAATCGAACGCTGGACAGCGACCGATGACGGCGCTCCGAAAGAAGCAGACATAACTGTCATGACGCTGGCGGCCCGGGCTACTGCCGTCTGTGCATCCGAGATCATTGCTGTCGAACCGCTCGGGACAACGCCGTTGGACACGTTCATTTCCCGCGCCGCGCCCGATCTGAAAAAGCTCGTCATACGCGACGCGGCAAGCAACGAGATTCTCGCCCTGTCACATGTCCAACGACCGTGGCTGTGCGAAGCCATTCGCATCGGAGTAGACGACCCGTGGCAAGCGGAAACACCCGCAGACGGGAATCCGGCCATTTCATTTCGCGTGGACCTGGGACTCGCGGAATCGGTTCGCAAGGCAGGGGTGCTGCGCGTTGCTTTGCAGGCGCGCGACACCGGCAAAGCGCTCGCCGAGAAACAAATCGAGGGACCGCCAGCGGCCTCTTCGTTGTCGTTTTCTTCCGAGGCTCTCGACTGGGGTGCTTATCAACTGGTTGCAACATTTACTGATGCCGGAGGCCGGGAGGTGGTTGACACGCGCGCGCCTGCCACGGTGCTGCCGGGCGGGAAGCATCAGGTAAAAGTACTGAATAACCTGACCAGCGAGTTGATCAATGCTGCCGAGCGCGGTCTGCTCGATGCGACAGCGATCGATTTCATGAATCCGCGGCAGGGCTGGGTGCTGGTGACTGCATCGGGCGATGGCGAGCTGCTTCTCGATGCCGAAGACAAGCCGCTGCTGTCGTTGAAACCGGGCGAGCCCGCGGCCGAAGCAAGACGGTTGCTGCCGGTCGGACGCCATTCAATCCGCGTACAGGGCCGTATCGAGCAACTCATTGTGCGAAGCGTTCCGGAATTGATCTACAGCACGTTTCCCGCCGGTTTTTCCATGGGTTTTCTGCGCAAGCACATACTGCCGCATTGCACGACGATCCTCGGCGGCACCAGCGACGAAGCAGCCATGCGCGAGTGGCGGGCAGAGGGAGGGCGTTGGATCACGTTCGGTGTTGCCCCGAGTCACCTCAGATCCGCGACCGATGACTTCATAACAGCCGATGACTACTACGCGAAGATGCTTCGGCACGGCGGATTTAGACATCCGTTGACCGACGGGATCATCCTCGACCAGATCGGGTCTCCAAGTATCAAGCAGAAGATCGAGATCGCCAAAACCGTGTCCAAGATACTTGCCAATCCCGACCTGGCCGGCCGCGCGTATCAGCCGTGGTACGAGGGCGCCGTGTTCGGCTCCGAAGGGGATTATGCAATGATGAAACTGGTGCTCGATGCGGGCTGGCCGTTTTCCTTTTATGCATACCTTACGGAACAAAAGTCGGAAGAGGAGACGCTCGACGATATTCAAACCATGATCGTACAAACCATTGAGAGCGGCAACAATCAGATCCCTGGATCCATGCGCCGCGGCGTCGCCACGATGGGGTTCTGGTCGGCTGTGGCCACCGGCCAGATCCAGGATATCGATCCGTCCACCAATTTCAAAATGCTGATGGAGCTGCAATTCGCCGCCCTGGCCAACGAACCGACGCTGTTTGGGCTCTACGGCGCTTTCTGGTATTACTCGCCGTACGTCGACGAAGAGATCCTGCGTTGGGCGGCAAAACTGCACCGCCACTACGGTTTCGAGGGTCGCACGGACCGTATCACGGACGACCCGTATCGCCTCGATCACATCGTGAACGGCGATTTTGAAGACGACACTACAGGCTGGACAATCGCCGGCCCGGGTGAGGCCGGCGTGAAGACGCTCGACGGTTACGGTCATCTGCAGGGACGTTATCTTGGCGGTATTCAGGGCGATACGATTCTTGTAACCAAACGGTCAGCCGACGGGCCCAATACGTTTTCACAGCAGGTCAACGGGTTGACGCCGGGCCGCGCGTACTCGTTTAAGATGATCACTGCGGACTACACAAACCTGACCACTGGCAAATCGGTAAAGCAGTCGGAGGCGGTTTCGATATCCATCGACAATACGGATTGGGTGCCCGACCTCAAGCGTGCCGACATCCATTCGGACTCGGCGCCATTCGATGTCTTTCCAAAGGCTACCCCGGAGATTTTTGAAAATCATTATGGTCATAACAACGAGCTGTTTAATGCCAAGAACCACGCATATCTGAATTCTCACTGGCGGGTGTTTCGGGCGAAAGGCAAAACCGCGACGCTGACGGTTTCGGATTGGGCGAGTGCGGATGAGCCCGGCGGTCCGATCGGTCAGCAGATCATGTACAATTACCTTGTTGTCGAGCCGTACTTCGAGTGAGCTGGCGACAAAGAGCATCGCGAATCGCTTGTTGTACGGGCGTTTGTATTTCACTGTCCGGAAATCCCCCAAGGCGATGAGCAAGATACCTTCTAATCATCTCTACAATCACTCATCAAGGAGTCGCAGACATGCCCTGCCGACATCGTATGGCTGTTGCCATGATCGGATTGCTGATGTACGCGCCGGCGATGCCGGCGGCAGACGACGCTAACGAAATGTTCCGATACAGTTTTAACAAGTCATCGGTTGAAACGATCGCAGATGAAAGCGGAAACGGACTGAACGGCAGTATTCACGGTGCACAACCGGTCAAGTCGGGCGACGGATACGCGCTTGCGTTCGACGGGGAAAACGATTACCTCGAAGTGCCGGATCACCCCGGGCTGCGCGGCCAGCAATTCACATTCGAATTGTGGATGAAACCGACGGCGGCGAAATCGCACCTGATCGCCCGCAAGTTCAGCGCCGGACGCTCCTCCTACATGATGCATGTCGGGTCGGACGGCAGTCATATTTACTGTTGCGTACTGGATCCGGATCGCAGCACCGAGCACTGGACCACCACGCGTAATCAGCCGCTGCTGGATCGCTGGGTGCATGTCGCTTTTACCTGCGACGGGCATTGGGTGCGACTCTACATCGATGGCAAACTGGCAACCTTCGCCCCGCTCGGCAAACTGCCGCATGCCGATGAGCGGATCATTCCATACGTGGACAATCCGATCAATGTCGGCCGCAGTTTTTATCTGACCAAGTGGCGCTACTTCACGGGATTGATCGCCGAGGTGCGGGGTTTTTCCCAGGCGTTGAATCCGCAGGAGATTGGCGCGCATTACGCCGCGGGTCACCCGGCTGTGCCGGATTCTAAAAGGCCAACGGCGATCAGCAAAAAACAGATCAAACCACTGCCGCGAATCGCAGTGGGCGACGGTCCTTCGATCGAGTTGACCGCCGGCGGCAAGCCTCGGGCCACGATCGTCATTCCGCGCGACGCGAAACACTGGACCGGCGAGGCCGCGCGTTGGCTGCAGCATTATGTCGAGTTGGCGACCGGCGCGAAGCTGGCGATTGTCAGCGAGGACACCGCACCCGCGGGTACGCTGATCAGTGTCGGCCATACGGAACTGGCAACGCGTGCGGGTGTTGACGCAGATGACCTGAAATGGGATGGCGGCAGGAT
>DPYP01000146.1:0-3863 GCA_003545375.1 Lentisphaeria bacterium | reverse complement strand
ATCGCCAGCGGAAACAAAGACAAGACGATAAAGGTCTGGGACATCTCGTCGCTGGATGACTTGCAGTAAGCTCGTCTCATGTCCCGTCGCCCCACCGCCCGACGCCAGGGACCGTAGTTCGGACTTGATATCGACGGTCAATTCACTCGGGTCATTGTTTTTGCTGGGCGCGGCAACATAGCCTGTGCTGCTGTGTTGAGCCTACGAGCTGTACGGCAATCAGCACAGACGTGTGATCGGGTTTGTCCCGAAAATGGAACTCGTTTTTCGATATGATTGACGGGGACCAATTGAGAGAGACGAACGACATGAAAATGAGCGTTGGGCTGGGTTTTGTTTTCTGTGTCGCATCCGGCATTTCCGCCGCGTATGCCGACGACACGTCGGCGCAGACCGTTCATTTCAACCGTGACGTTCGGCCGATTTTGTCGAGTGCGTGTTTTACGTGTCATGGTCCCGACAACGGAAATCGTAAGGCGAAACTTCGGCTTGATACCGGCACGGGGCTGAACGTCGCGAGAGCTGCAGGGATCTTGCCATCGAGTCCCGGTAAGACAGGCCATCTGCTTGATCGGATCACTTCGGATGATCCCGAGTTACAGATGCCGCCACCAGCATCGGGTCGCAAATTGACTCGCAAGCAGATCGCCGTACTGCGTCGCTGGGTCAGCCAGGGGGCTCCCTGGCAGAAGCACTGGGCGTACCTTGTTCCGACTCGTCCCAGGGTGCCGAAAGGTCCGGGTTTTGACGGTGTTTCGAGTCCGGTCGATCGATTCGTTCTAAAAAGGATGCAAGAACAAGCGTTGAAACCCGCGGCAGCGGTCGATCGTGCGACGCTCATCCGCAGACTTTCGCTCGATTTGACCGGGTTGCCGCCGACTCCCCAGGAAGTCGAGTCGTTTCTGAGCGATCAATCACCCAACGCGTACGAGAAAGTCGTTCATCGTTTGCTCGAGTCGAAACACCACGGCGAGCGATTAGCGCTGTACTGGCTTGACCTGGTTCGGTACGCGGACACGGTTGGGTACCACAAAGATTCACATCGCAGCGTGTGGCTTTATCGCGACTACGTGATCGACAGCTTCAACGAGAACAAACCGTTTGACCAGTTTGTTCTCGAACAGCTTGCGGGAGACCTGATGAAAGGCACAAAATTCGAGCAGTACCGGTGGAAGGTCGCATCTGGGCTGAACCGGATGAACCAGACGACCAGCGAAGGCGGGGCACAGGCAAAGGAATATCTCGCGATCTATTCGGCCGACCGCGTCCGCAACACGGCCGCCATCTTTCTCGGCTCCACAATGGGTTGCGCTGAATGTCACGACCACAAGTACGACCCGTTCACACAGCGGGATTTCTACAGCTTCGCGGCGTTCTTCGCCGACCTGAAAGAGCCAGGAGTCGGGCACCCCGGCGAGACGCCGATTCCGTCGAAAGTGCAGCTTGAAAAGTGGCAGGCACTGGAAACGCAACTCGCGTCACTTCGCAAAGAGAATCCAAAAAGCGAGCGAATCAAAGCGGTTGAAGGCGAGTTAAAACAGATCAGCGACGCCAAGAACTGGCCCAAGATGGTCATCACGATTCCGGGCAAAGCTCGCGACATCCGGATTCTTCCTCGCGGCAATTGGCAGGACGATTCCGGACCTATCGTCGACCCGGCGATCCCCGCATTCCTCGGCTCACTTCAGGTCAAGGGCCGTGCAACGCGACTGGACCTCGCCAACTGGATCGTGAGTGACGACAACCCGTTGACTTCGCGAGTTTTCGTGAATCGCCTTTGGAGACTGCTGTTCGGTCGTGGTCTCAGCCAGACGCTTGACGACCTGGGCGCTCAAGGACAATGGCCGAGGCACCCGGAACTGCTCGACTGGCTGGCGGTCGAGTTCATCGAAAGTGGCTGGAACGTGCGGCACATGGTCAAGCTGATTGTGATGACCGATGCGTATCGCCGCGGCTCGACGCCGACTGCCGACCAGCAAAAGCTCGACCCGGAGAACCGGTACTTCGCCCGCCAGGCACGCTGGAGACTCGAAGCCGAGTTCGTCCGGGATAACGCGCTGGCGATTAGCGGACTGCTCTCACGAAAATCTGGTGGACCGAGCGTGCGGCCCTATCAACCCGCCAACTACTGGTTCCGACTCTACAAGGACGCCAAGTACAACCAGGACCACGGCGAAAACCTGTATCGGCGCGGCCTGTACACCTACTGGCGGCGCAGCTTTTGGCATCCCAGCCTGAGAGCATTTGACGCTCCGGCCCGCGAAGAATGCGTAGCAGAGCGTCCGCGGTCCAATACGCCGCAGCAGTCATTGGTGTTGCTGAACGACCCAACATACGTCGAGGCGGCGCGCGTCTTCGCGGCCCGAGTGATTCACGAGGGCGGATCGTCAGACATTGATCGTCTGAGGCTCGCGTTTCGTTTGGCGGTTTCTCGCAATCCGACCGAAAGCGAGGTGGATGCCCTGACCAGATTCGTATCGCGACAAATGAAGCGGTTCGCGACTGACAAGGCGGCTGCCGAAAAGGTCGTCAGCGCCGGGGAATCCCCGCAGCCCAAAGACATCCCGCTCACGGAGTACGCTGCCTGGACCGCTGTCGCGCGGGTTGTGCTCAATCTGCATGAGACCATCACGCGAGAGTAGAAACTCAAGCAATCCAAGCCCGGCCGCTTGTGGCCAAGTTTGAAGACCAGACTGGAACCGGTCATGTCTTTCCAACGAACACAGCTCTGTCGACGATCATTTCTCGGCACATCCGCATGCGGCTTGGGAATGACGGCTCTCACGTCGCTTCTCGGCGACGACGCCCACGCGGAATCGTCGACCGATGTCCCGAGGTGGAATGGCCTGGTCAGCCCGCGACACGTGGCGCCGAAAGCGAAGCGAGTCATCTTCCTTTATATGGCGGGAGGCCCCTCGCACCTGGAGACGTTCGACTATCGGCCGCAGCTCGCAAAGCTTCACGGTCAACCGATGCCCGAATCCTTCACCAAGGGACAGCCGATCGCGCAGCTTCAAGGCAAGAAGCTGACCTGCATGGCGCCGCAGCACCCGTTCCGGAAGTGTGGTGATTCGGGAATCGAGATCAGCACTGTCTTCGAACATCTGCCGCAAGTCGCAGACGAGCTGTGCATCGTTCGTTCACTGAAGACCGAGGCGATCAATCACGATCCGGCCCACACGTTCATGAACACCGGCACATCGATCAGCGGCCGGCCGGCGATTGGATCGTGGCTGCTGTATGGACTCGGCAGCGCGTCCAACAACTTGCCGGGTTTCATCGTGATGACATCAACCGGCGGTGGTCAGAGCCAGCCGATCTCCGCGAGGCAATGGCACAGCGGTTTTCTTCCCGGTCAGTTTCAGGGCGTTCACTTCAATTCGACTGGCGATCCCGTGCTCTACGTGCGTAACCCCGCGGGAGTAACCGACAGAGACCAGCGCGACGTGATCGACGTCGTCACTGAATTGAACCGCCAACGCCAGGCGGTGACCGCCGACCCGGAGATCGCGACTCGGATTCGGCAGTACGAACTGGCGTTTCGCATGCAGACCAGCGTACCGACATTGATGGACCTGTCCGACGAGACGCAAGCCACACTCGACATGTACGGCACAAAGGGGGCCGACGGATCCTTCGGCGGAAACTGCCTGCTGGCCCGACGACTGGCCGAGCGAGGCGTTCGATTCATTCAACTGTACCATCGCGGCTGGGATCATCACGGAAAGATCAAGGACGGGATCGTCCAGACCGTCCGCCACGTGGACCAGGGGATGACGGCGTTGCTCAAAGACCTCAGGCAGCGAGGCTTGCTTGACGACACGCTGGCGATCTGGGGCGGCGAGTTCGGACGGACGCCGATG
>DPYP01000420.1:0-20584 GCA_003545375.1 Lentisphaeria bacterium | reverse complement strand
TCTCCTGGACAAGCGCACTGGCGTGTTGATCGTCATCGATCGTGTTCAGGCTGGACGCTGTGAACTGCTGGCAAGTCCGCTGTTTCACACGCAGACTGTGCCGGGGCAGGGCCCGGATTGGGTGGACCTGTCACTTGGCATGCTCGATGCCGGGTTCACCAATACACCCGGCGGGTTGTGCGCGATTTTCGCGAGCCCGACGGGTGTTGATCTGACATCACAGGCGCCATGCGAGTTTAACGGTTGCGTCTGGGATGAAGACACCTTCTTTCAGCGGACCGTGGCTTATTGCAAGACTCCGGTCGCGGTCAATGAAGCGGTCATAATCGGCAGTCTGCTGATTCCGCATGAACCGACTGAGGACGGCCAGGCCATCCGCGAACGCGTTCACACACAGCATGCGCCGGATGGCGTGACCTTTAACTGGGAACGGGATGGCTCGGCGTTTTGTGCGGGGCACGGCGCGGTCGAATCCAGGGTCATCGAGACCGACGCCGAAATGTTTCTGGCGTGTTGCGACGAGGACAACGCCCATGCGACGTTTTGCACAGCGGGCGGGTTGACGCTGGCGCAACGCTGGACGCTGCGGGCCTTATGCGACAATCCGGAAGGCGCCAAGGGCGACGGGGACATAGCAGTCACAGAAACCAGACCCGCTACCGTGAATGGAGAACTGAGCTTGACGCGGAACCGGTTGACGGGAACGCTGTTCGCGCCGATCGAACGAACCGGGCATTTTCGCCACCGGCTTTGGTGTGAATTATCCGCCGTCGCGGCGAGCAGTGAGATTCGTGAGGTGCTGGTTGACGGGCTCGCTGTATCTGTCGACCGTCGAGACGGGGCACCGTTGCGCATTCCCGTCGGTACGCGCACCCGGTTTGCGGTTGAGTGGTAAGCCATCGATTGCCGCACGTGGCTGCGGAGTGAGTGAGGCGAGCGCCAGTAACCTCAGCTTGAATCCCGTTGTCAATTGGCCTATAATTTACTGGGATCGAGATCCGGGCACAGCAGTGATTGCCACCACACCGCGCCGAGGCAGAGAACCATGGCAGGTTCTAGAGTAAAACGTTTACAAACAGCGTTTACGCTGATCGAATTGTTGGTGGTTATCGCAATCATTGCCATCCTGGCAGCCATGCTTCTGCCGGCACTGCAGGGCGCCAAGACCAACGCGCAGATCGCGGTATGCGGCGGGCAGCTCCGGCAGCTCGGTCTCGCCACCGCGTTGTATGCCGACGACAATGAGGACTTTTTTCCCATTAACTCGATTAACGTGGGCTCCTGCGGCGACACGGCCATCGGCCACAACAAGGCGCACGTGCTCGCGGGTGAAGAGCCGGCCGGCTGCTCCCCGAACCCGATGGCACCGTACGGACTGGGAAAGCTGTATGAGGGACAGTACATCGACAATGGTCACATCTATTACTGCCCGTTGAACACAGAAATCACATATGATAGGGAAGACCAATACGGCGACGGCGGCTGGCACAACTGGGGCACAAACGATCTGGTCTACGGAAGCTACGCCTACCGGGGCACCTGGCGCTTGGGTTTCGAGCGGGACGACATGACGTCAGGCAATAAATGCCTGCTGCTGAATACCCGCCTGTCGTCGGAAGTAACCAGCAGAGACGGCGACACACAGGATATCGCGGATGCCCATAAGGCATTCATCGCCGATCATTTTTTCCAGGGCATGTTGTTCGACGGTCACCAGGACAGACGAATCAACATTGCCTACATGGATGGCTCGGTCCGCGGCATCGGCGGCCAGAGCTGGTTCAATTGGTTGTGGACCAATGTGACGGCCGACGGCAGGAACTATATCGGCTGGGAAGCGTTTGACTGCGAACGCTGACGATACCGGAATCCTCACCAGGATAAGGACACGAGCCGGTGCGAGATTATTTTCACGATATTTCCCACGTGCCGCGACGTCCAAACGTGCCCTTTGAAGAATCTTGCAAGCATCTGCTCGAGCATCTCTTTACAAAAATCGGCCTGGTAAAGATTGCCGTTCTCGCAGGATGAGACGACGACCCGCGTACCGCTTGTCATGGAGCCCTTCCAGTTCCGCGTTGTAGTATTGAAGAAATCGAAGGACTGAATCCTTCAATCCTTCAATCCTTCACAAACGCGTAAACGTTGCCGTCCAGGGCACTGACAAAGACGGCGTTGCCGGAGACAGCTGCGGACGCGGTGACGGGGACGCCGATGTAGTGCGACCATACCGCTTCACCAGTGGCGCTGTCCAGGGCGTAGAACCAGCCGTCATCGGCGCCGACATAGACGGTGTTGCCGGAGAGCACGGGGCTGGCGATCATCGACGGGCCGCGAATCTTGTGCAGGACGGTGGGCGCCAGGGCATCCTTTGTCTGGAATGTCCATTTTACCTCGCCGTTGGCAAGATCGACCGCCTTTACCCTACCTTCACGGTTGTCACAGGTATAGGCCAGCAAGCCATCCATGGCCGGCAAGCTGTAGATCGTACCGGTTCTAACCCAGTTGACGTGGTCGCCGGTATCCTGTGCGTTCATGTGAAGAATGCCACCCATGCCGCCGATGATCAGATTTCCATCCGAAAGCACGATGCTCGACGTCAGGTTGGAGTTGCGTGTCGTGTCTGTCGCCCATAGCTCCTCGCCGGAGTGGATTTTCCAGGCGTGCAGATTCGGCGACGGGGAGACGACACCGAAGACCCGGTCGCCTACGGCGGCGGGGCCCTTGACCGGGTAGCCGGGATCAGTGCCGCGCTTCAACAGTTTATGGTTCCACAGGCGCTTGCCGGTCTCGATGTCGATGGCGACAAAGTCCTGCGCTGTGCCGGTCACCAGAACGCCGTCATGCACGAGCATCGGCATTTGTATCTTGCGCGTCCAGCTTGCTGTCAACGCTTCTCCCCAAAGCTTTTCGCCGGTGTCAGCCTTGAAGGCAACGATCTCCCCATTCGAGGTGACCACGAACACCTTGCCCTCGGCACCGGCGACCGTGTGCTTTACCGACGCATCGGTGTGGCTGTGCCAAATCTCTTCACCGGTCTCGGAGTTCAGCGCCACGATGCCGGAGCGATCCATCCGTTCGCTGTCCTCGACGCCAATGTAAATCCGGTTGTCATAAACGATCGGTGACGAAAAGCCGACTCGCCCACCGGTGTTGGCAACCCAGGCAAGGTGTAACGGCGGTGCCACGGCGTCAGCCGCTTTTCCGGTGCGCTGACTGTTGGCCTGGAAGGTCGGCCACGACGTTCCCACCTTCGGCGTGACGGCAGGTGCCGCGGCAACGGTGAATCTCCCCTCACCCGACCAGGATTGCTCGCCGGCGATGGCCGTCATCTTCACCTGGTGTTTACCCGGCTTCAAGTCCACGTCGACTGCCCAGCGGTTCGCCGCCGTTGACAACACAATCCACGCGATCGACGATCGCGGCGGTGTCATAGACGTTCGCTTTCAGCGTCGTCTTGCCGGCACCGATGGTCGAACCGGCCGCAGGATAGATGAGCTGCAAATGATCGTCGAACCCGACTATGCGCATGCTGATCTCGAGCTTGTCTTCCTTGAGGCGCACGTGTTTGAACGCGCCGGGCACCGCTGAACCGCCGGCGCGAATGAACGAGGTCGATGACTGATAGACCATCTGGTTCCAATGAAAGGCATGTTCCGCGTGCCAGTGCCCGGAGAACACAGCCAGCGCTTTGTTCGCCTTGGACATGCGCTCGATCAGGCTCCAGCTCCTGACGTAGTGGGAGAAAAACAGCTTCGGCTTGTCCTTGTTCAGTTCCAGGTCCCGATCGAGCCACGCCGCCTTGTACGGCGTCCAGTCAAAGCGCAGGCAAATGAAATGATAGCGTCCGTAGTCAAAGGAGAAATTCAGCGGACCGACCCACTTCTCGTAGTTCTCCAATTCATCGTGGCCGGTGCGCCGTTTCTCATGATTCCCGACCACGGGCCAGAACGGGATCTCAAACAAGGGCATGCGTTCGACATACGCCTTGAACATGTCGTCGTCGCCCCAGTCAACCATGTCCCCGATATCGATGACGCATTGCGGTTTGGGGTACATGGCGTTCAACAACGCGATGCCCCGTTCCATATCCGCCGGGCTGGTGGTCTCCCTTTGCTTTTCCGCATCCTCCGGGGTCGGCACGCGCAAGTGCATGTCGTTGTAGGTGAGGAAACTGAAATCGTCCTGCGGCTCGTCGGGGTCGGGGATCAAGGCGAAATCAACGGTGTAATCCGCCGGGATGTCACGCGGCAGTCGCTGGTAGAATTTGCCGCCCAGCCGCCACCCCGCAGGCTTGGTCATGTAAACGTGGCGGCGCGGGATGACGTTCACCTCGTACGTGCCGTCGGCTTGGGACTTGCTGACATGGGAGGCACCATTGACCTGGACCCCCGGCACCCCGGGCTCGCCTTCGTCGTGGCTTCCATTCCCGTTGCGATCGTGAAACACCCGGCCGCGCACGACCGGCCATGGGATTTTGCGCAGCGAAAGGTTGTCGATTCGCACGGCAGCGCCATGTTTGGACTCGAACACCACCGGGATACTGCCGTCTTCGGTCATTCCTTCGAACACCACACTTAAATCGTACCATTCCCGCTCACCGATGCGCACCTTCCAGGGAATACCTCCTTCACCGCGGAGAATGATCTAGCCCTTGTCCTCGGAGATGACGGAGAATGTGATCTTGTAGCAGGCACCGTGTTCGATATCCGAGACTTTGTAAGCCAGCCAGCCGCCTTTTTCGATTTTCATATGGAGACACTGCGTGCCGTTGACGCCGTCCGGACCAACCTTGGTGATCGCTTTGCCGGACACCCACCGGCCCGGGCCGATATCCCGCCAGGGCTCGTCGGGATTCACCTGTATCTCGTTTTCAAAGTCACCATTGGGAATCAGGTTTTCACCGAATGCAGGCCCGTGCAGGCACAGCAGTAATGCGCCGGCAAGGAGCGTGCAGCGACAGATGGAAATGTGTCTCATTTGAAGTGGCTCTTGTTAATCATTTCGGTTTTGGGGACTATACCACATCTGCGGTCCGATGACATCGCTGCGGTCTCCAGTTGGTCGAATATGTCGGTACCGAGTACAGTGGAACCAACGCGCCATCGGGACTGGCAAAGCAATGAGTTCGTTTCGCAGGTCGTATCTGCACCTTGGCATGCCCAGGCTTTCACGCTCAGGCCACAGTCTGTGACTGAGTGAACGCGTAGACATTGCCATCGAGCGCGCAGACATAGACGGTGTTTCCCGAGACTGCCGGAGAAGATACAACGGGTACGCCGAAGTCGAAGTCCCAGCGACTCTGGCCGCTTTCGCGATCCAATGCATGGAGCATACCGTCGTTGGCGCCCACATAGATAAGGTCGCCGGAGATTGCCGGCGACGACAGCACGGCACTGCCGCCTCGCAGATAGTGGGTGAGGTCCATAACGGCGCGGCCGGTTTGAAAACACCACTGTTGGTCACCGGTTTCGGCATTGATTGCCACGACCTTTCCACTGTTGTCGCCCCCCACGTAAACCAAGGACTCGGCGATCGCCGCTGAGGATGTGCCGCCAACGTTTGGAACCTCCCACGCCAGCGCGCCCGTCGCCAGGTCAATCGCGTGAAAAGTATCATGCAGGCTACCGACAAAAGCCTTTCCCGCACCAATGGTCACGGCAGACCGAGCGCGTCCCGAAAACTCATTGCTGCGCCACAACTCCTCACCTGAATAAGCGTCGATGCCCAGAATGACGCTGCCTTCCAGGCTACTCCCGGCACCAAAGAAAATCATGTTCTCGAAACGCGCCGGTGTTGGAAAGGAATAGGGCAGATCAGCATTTCTGATATCCCCCGTCTTCCAGGTTTCAGTTCCCGTCTCGGCGTCCAGCGCGACGACGATCCCACCGGTCAGAACCACGTGGACCAATCCATCACCAACCGCTGGGCTGGCCAGGGTTCTGCGGTTCAGGGGATTTCCCAGGGCGTGCGTCCATCGCAACTCACCGGTCTCGGCGTCGACGGCATAGACGGTGCCGATATGGCTGAGCCCATATACGAGACCGTCCGCGTATACGGGCGCATGCGGTATCGAGGCATCCGTACCACGTTTCCAGATTTGCTCTCCGGAAACCGCATCGAAGGCGATGATGCCGGCCACGTCGATGTTCTCGTCATCGACTACGCCAACGAAAACCTTCCCTTCAGCGACAACCGGCGAGCCGAGCTCAATACTGCCGCCGGTGCTGCTTGCCCAAGCCAGATGCAGCGGTGGCACAACGCGGTCCGGAGTTGTACCGGTGTGGGCAATGTCCCGTTGGAACATGGGCCAGTCGGCGCCGGGCTTTGGCAACACAGGCGCGCCGGGTGGTTCGTTGCATTGGGCTTCTTCCACCCAGGTCTCGCCATTGCTGTTCACCGCTTTGACGATAATAGTGGCGGTGCCGCCGTCGCGAATGCCGGAATCACCCCGCCAGCATAATTTTCCTGTACGGGTTAGCGTTCGTTCGTCTTCTCCGTCGATTTCACAAATGACCCTGTCTATCGTCGCGGTTGTGTCGTAAGCATTGACAATGAGTGGCACCAGCGAGACAATACGGAGAAGCTTCTTGACACCACCGTAAATCAGCTCGGTGTGCTTCAGACTGCCGTCTTCAAGACGCACCAGCCGGTACGCCCGCGGGTTTGGCGCACTGCCACCGACATGCGGCGTCACCGTGGCAATGACATCGAGATTGTTGTCATGCTTGAACCGTCGATTCGCATGGAAGTGCCCGGTGAACAGGGCGATCACATTGCTCATGGCCATCAGCCTGACCCGTTTCTCGTCGGTCATGTAATGAGAGAATACAATCGTCGGCTTGTTGAACCGCTGGCGACTCAGGTCGTTCCATAGCCATTCCACCTCTTCTTTTTCAGGCTGAAAGTTGAAGGCAACGAAGTGGTAGGCGCCGCGGTCAAAAGAATACGAGCGCGGGCCGAAGAAATCAGGATACAGCGGGTAATCGTGGTTGCCGGTAACAGTGAAGACGGGAATCGGGGATGTGGACGCGATATCCTTCCAGACACGATGCTGTTCGACGTTGTCCGGATGATCCGCCGTATCGCCGATTTCAACAATGAAATCCACACCGAGCTCGCATATTTCCGCCAGATCTTCGCGGATCACTGCTTCCGGTATACTGTCGTGCCCCAGGTGTGAGTCGCCAATGATGACGAACGATACGTCATCTGATTCAGCCCGTAGCTGCAGCGAAAAGTCGGCGGTAAAGTTGTCTTCGATGTCGCTTGGCACTCGGGCATAGAAGTCGGTTGCACGCCGATATCCACGCGGGGTGGTTACGAAAACAAACGCCCTCGGCCAGCCGGCCTCGAAGCGGTAAACGCCGTTGCTGTCGGTCACCGCGATCTCGCTGCGGTGCGAAACCTGGACACCGGCGATACCGTTGTCGTCTTCATCATGGACTCTGCCGGTGACAGGTTGCGCGGACAGCTTTGTGAGGGAAAGATCATCAATCCAGAATTCAGTCTGGACATGGTCTCTGCCGCGCAGGCGGATCAGGATGCCTTCACTGCCGTAGGGCAGATCGAAGAGGAAGTGATGCTTCTCCCAGTCACCGGCCACGAACACCCCTTGGCCCAGGATTTCACCCCCTCGCATGGCCTGCAGGTCAATGACGCACTTCGGGATTCTGGTAACGCCTTCGGGAGGTGGCCCACTCTTGAGCCAGGCCTCGAAATAATACCGGCCCGGCTCCAGCCCGCCAACCCATTGCTGGACCCCGGACACGACGGACGCACTCAGTACAACGTGAAGGCTCTGCTTTCCCGAATGCGCCTGTACCGTGGATTTCTCCAGCGTCAGCGGCGGCTCGTAAAGCGGCTGCCAGCCCACGATGCCGGGGGACTCCATGTTGCCGTCCGGGACGAAATTGCTGTCAGCCGGTCTGTTCATTGCCAATCGCCAATTAACGGGCGTACTCGATCACCACTGCCTCATGTACATCAAACTTGCGCACGCCAAAGGTAACCTTCTTTCCCTCCAGTGAATATTACACCGGCGTGCTGTCATCGGGATAGAACACCTTGACGTTCGCCGTCGTCGGTACATTCACGGTTGCTTCCACACCACTGACCGACTGCTGGTCGAGATCGTGATTAAGCAGATGCAGGATGTATCGGCCGGGCTGCGACCGCATCACAACCGTGGTATCGATCGGGCAATTCGCGACCGTAAAGGGATGTTCGATTCCGGCCGTTTTCAACGCGGCTTTCATCAAGCCTTCGAACAGCGTGATGGTGTACGGACGGAAATCTTTCGCCGTGCGGATATAGGCCTGGGTACGATAACCGCGGCCGGGATAGCGAACCGTGAGGAAGATACTCCTGCCCTTCCCGAAGTTGTTGACCACGATCGCCGGGCTGCCGTCGCCCCAGGCAGCGACAACTCTGCCGGATTCTGCCCTGACTACCTCATAGCCGCCCTCGGCCGCACAGGTCAGTTTCTTTTGTCCCAGCGCCGCCGCCAATTCCGTGCCGGTCTCGATGTCCATCTCGAGTGTCTTAGGCTCGGAACGGAACTCGACGTATGAGGTCCCGAAGACATCCTTCAACTGGTAGTCCGCCAATTCCCTGCCCCATTCATCGAAACGTGTTGAGCCGGCAGTGGCAACGAGGACGCCGCCGCCTTTCACCCAGTCTCGAATCATGTTGACTTCGGCATTCCTCAGGCTGCGGGCGTCCGGCAGGATCAGAACTTTGTAGCGTGCCAGCCGAGCCGCCGTCATGCCCTCATCAAAAAAGGGCTCACATTGCAGGTGTGCGTAGGTCAGCGCAACGTACGTACCTGACATGTTCTCGGCGTACAGGCTGGGGCCCTTGAAGCTTCTGGTATTGGGTGGATCGAGGATATGGGTGCGATCCGAGTGCAGCAGCCCGATGACAGCTGCGGATTCCGTCTGCGTCAGATACTTCTCCATTCTTTCCATGCGATGAAAATGTTTGCGCGTGATGTCCCAGTTCTCGGGCGTCCAACCTCTGATGTGCTTGCGGCGGTCGTCTCTCTGGGCGTGTTTCCAGATGCTGCTCCATTCGAACAGCAGGAGGCCGTCACCATGTGCGTAGGCGGTGCACAGGTCGCGCTCATACATTCTGGGGCTGGTGTCCTTGTAGGCGCCGATGGTAGCGATCAACGGTCCTTTCGCCGTCGACCACCATAGGTCCGTGGCGTATGCTTGCCGGGTTTCACCGCGGGAGTAAAAGTCGCAGCCCAGAACATCCACGATCGGCCCATACTTGGCCGGGCAGACATCAGGATTGATGATGGGAAACAGCTTCGCGTCCGGGTGCAGCGAACGCATATAGTCCATTAGCTGCTGAAAGGCATTCTTCATGCTCTCGTCGCGAAAATCCCCATGCTCGGCCCACAGGATCGGTTGCGCACCCCGCTCGGTGACGAGCGGCGGCACGACTGCGTCGACGTCATCGATACCCAGCGCTTTCAGTTCCGCAGCCGTATACTTGTCGCGCAGGTAGGCTCTGAATGCGGTCTGGCAGATGTCGTCCCAGCCGTTAAAGGCTCGTGGTTCGTTCAAATAGAACCCCGCGAATGACGGCTCGTGGCCGACCAGGTCCACGGCCGTCTTGATCTGTTCCTTCATCGCATTGATGAGTTTGGGATTGTTCCAGCACGGCGCATGGCGCTCCCGCTTACCTTCCTGCCCCAGGCAGCCCCAGGTCGGGTCGCGCATCAACTCCTTGAAGTCACCCGGGGTGAACACTTTGATGTTCTGCTTCGAAGCTTCACGATACAGGGCTTTCATATAGGTTTTGCCAACTTCCGGGCCTCGATTTATCATACGCAGGCAGATATCATCGACATATGGCGTCATACCGGCCTTGGCAAGGTGGCGCATCAATATTTCCATGCTGGTCAACCCGTCCGGCACGGGGTCTGCAAACGTCGGCTCAGCCATCGAAATTCCGGAACCGATCGACCGGTGAAAGGTGTCGCGCAGCCAGTCGTCCATGGGTACGTCCGGAACCTCGACCGGTGCGAGCCTGGCAAGCTGCTCTTGCATCTGCCTGCTGACGGCATCGATCCTGGCCTCGAGCCGGTTCTGCACTCGGTTGATCTCCCGCAAATATGTCTGGCGTTGCCGCAGCATCGACAGTTCCGGGTCATCCGATTCGAGCGGCTGTGCAACTTCCTGCTTCGCCCGGGTGGTGAGGGTTGCCTGCAAGTCGCGTGTTGTCAGAGAAATATCCGCTCTGATGCCGGCAACCGCTTCGTACAAGGCATCGAATACCGCGGTGTCGATCCGGCCCGACAAATCATCCAAATCGAACTGGAGCAAATCGAACTTCGGTTCCAGGTATAGCTTGACCAACGGTATATGAGTCTTGATGAACGCCACGGTCTGCACGTTGACAGGCGTATCGTCCGCGGGTTGGTCGATATTCACTTTGCCGATGAAGTACCGGCCTTCGCTCGCCCGCTTCGGAAACAACTTGACGTTCCGGTAGTTGACGACGGCGGAGTTGAAAGGCATGGGTTCAAAACTCAAACCGCTGATCCTGCTGTTGCGGATTGTCGCGCCGCCGAAGATGGCGAAGTCATACCTGTGCCCGCTGGCCCCGCTGACTGTGGCGTTGTCAATGAAAACCTCACCGCCGAACCGGACCAGGATCTTCGGCCCGAGCATCTTCAGTGTCTCACCCTGAATCGTCAGAATGGCACCGAACTCGACGACAATATTCACCTTCGAGACCGCGGTTTTCGACGATGCGTCATAGCTGAAAACAGTCGCATCCGCGATGTCCTCGGCAATGGACTGCAGGGTGTTTCCGGCACCTTTCACGACGGCGGATTTGCCGGCAACGGTAGTCGCCAGGGTTTCCAGTGGATCGCGTTGTTTGTCGGTGAGCGTGGTGCTGCCGGCCGTAACCGTCGTCGCAATCGTGAAAAAAACGATCGTCATCGCAACGACAGCAAGAAAACGGGTGAATCGCTTACTCATTATATCTTTTCTCCGTACAGTCAATAACCGATTACGGCCGAGCAAACCGCATTTCGAGGATCGCTCTGCGCAAAGCATGGGTGTCTGGGCGCGAGGAAAAACCCCAGGCTGTCATCCTCCCAGATGGCGCCGCCGTCTTTGTGTACCGCCTTGATTCTGGCGATATCCAGTTCCTCACAACGGACAGCGATATAGGGTGCTTCCATGTCCCAACCGATTCGAAAATAGGTCTGCTCACCGCTCCATTCGGTCGTACCGAGGAGACGAAAACCGGTCACCTCCGACAGGATGGTCCAGGCGCGATCTCCGAGCTCACCGTCGATGGTGATGCCGGACGTCAACTTATATGCGGTACAAATGTGGGATTCGTTCGCGTTGACGCCTGACCGCAAACAGAGGAAGACAAGGAGTACAATGACAAATGTCTGCCGGCTTTTCATCGGTGCTTTCTTCGCATGGGAATTCTATCTATTGTGCCTCGCCGGACAGGCTGGAGCCTGTCTGGATGCCTGTGCGACGTCAGTTAAGTTCGTCCCACCCGCTACCGCTGCCGGACTCCGCTGTGATCACCTGGCATAGACCACTGAGTATCGCCGCAAAAAGTTCGCCGGGATCGTGATCCGGCAACCGCCCCGCACCTGTTTGAATGCGACATCCCGTTTCCCCTTCCAATCGGGTGAGATGACGTAAGCGTCTCTTATCTTACGCCCCCGCAACTCAATTGTCATGTCCCGCTTTATTTTCGGAAATGTTACTTGATGCCCGGCGGGGATGACATCGTTCGGGCCGTATGTGGCGCCCAGGCAATTGAGCAGGTGGATTACGACCGCCTCATTATCGCAACGGCATTGTCGGAATGCTTTGACCATGACCCCCTCGGGAACATGCTCCGTCAGCAAATTGAATTTGTCTCTCATTGCCCAGCGGATGGCGTTCAGCATCAGGCGTTTGTATCGTGCTCTGTCTTCCTCGGAAGTGAATGGGCGGATCGGCTTGGTCCCGGTGACCCGCTGAGGCGTGTAGTACATCAATCCCGGCTTGTTTCCCAGGTAGACCAATCTCGACTTGCCCTGCCGCCGGCAAACAACCACCGGCTCTGTACACTCATCGACGGTGGTGGTACCAACAGCTGAGACGCCGGGTCCGACCGAAATCAAAACCTGCGGGCAAGGATAATACTCGGTGCTGCAAATCCCACGCGCTTCGCCCTGTGTTCCGCTTCCCGGGAATTCATCGAAGACGACAGGCAGATGTGTACCTTCCAATGTTCTGCGATAGCTCGCGCCGATAAGATCGCCCAGCGCGAAGTCCGCCCGCCTCTCGCCGGTCTCATCCAGCAATGATGTCTCGTGCGTCATGATGAGGCTTCCACCGCGATCGACGAATTGTCTGATTTGATCGCATTGCCGGTCACTCAAACAGGCGGCGTTGGGCAGAATCAAGTGGTCATACTGCGCGAGTCCGGGATTATCCAGGCCAGATTCGACAATGACCTCGTACTGAATGTTTGCTTCCAGCAACACCCGGCACCACCCGAACCATTCCTCCGCATAATAATCCGCATGGGATCCTTTATACATGTCCCGCGTCGAAGCCGAGAAGAGCACGGCGACGTTACTGAACGGCAAGACGGAACGAACCAGTTCGGTCTCGTGGTCTGCCTCCCAGCCAAAGACCTTTTCATGGAAGGACTGGCTTTCGGCCGATCGGAAAATATGGGTCGGCACGCCGAGCATGGCACCCCTGGAAGCTGCCCACATGCGCATGCCATGTGCAGCGCGCAGCGCCCAGCTTAAGAAGTCCTCATTCGCGTTCATGTTGCGCATGAAGGTCATGGTCGGGGTGCTGTAGGCATGGCCCAGCGCCAAGTACAGTCGCAGGCTCACCGCACGGGTCTGCCAGTTGTAGAGGATGGACGAGGAATTCTCGGTCTCGTAAAACAACAGGTTGACGCCGCGCATTCGCTCGTCGTTATGATCACCATACTGCTGCGAGTGACGCTGGTTCTCCTCCTTGTTCTTGCAGCCGAGCAGGACCTGATGCGGATCGATTCGTTTCAATGTCGATGCCAGATCCGCGTAGAAATCCCCGACCGACGCGCAACGGAATCGGAGCCACTCCCGAAACCGCGGGTCCTCCATATTGCCCCAGAACGCCGAGTCGTTCCGGCCGGGCAGCGCATACCCCGTACGCCGCTTGAACTTCCGCTTGCAATGCGGGCAGGCGCAGGTGCCCCAGCCGGTGCGGAAGTACACCTCGTCCACCATGAAGCCGTCCACACCGGACCCTTGCAAAAACTCAGTGGCGAGATTGAAGTAATGCCGGCGGTACCCCGGGTTGTTGACACAGTACCAATACCATCCGCCCCATTGGTCCAGGTGCCCGTATGTCCCCGTCCGACTGTCGACGGTGAGCCATTCCTTTTGCCTGACCTCCCGGAGCGTTTGCGCTGCGAGTCCGGCCGAGCAGTGATGAATAACCCTGATGTCGGCGTCGTGGCAGGCATCGACAACGTGCTTCGTGCCGGCGATAACCCTTGGCGCCAGGCCGAGCTCGTTCAGTTTCACCAGGCGGACAATGCCGTGAGTCAAGACAGCATTGATGCGGGCCCGCTTCAGCTTGCCGATCACCCGTGCGATTTCCCGATCACTGGCGATTCCGCTGAAGGCACTGTTGAAATGGTGTTCGACATCGCGGGTTTCACGATCCTTCTTGAACCACCAGTGTGTAAACCTTGCATTCCACACCCAGTCCGGGGTCTCGCTTATCATATCTGCCCCCTCACCCCAATCCCGCTCCTGGTCCGATTCTTAATCGCGAATTGCTTCGTCTTATATCCCGGGAATGACCACCGGCATACCCGACCCGATCGACTCCTCCGCGCACAGCGCCAGCGCGGTTGAGTAATAGGCGGACTCAAGGGCGTCCACCGGCGGATCGTTTTCCACAATACGGCGGTAAAACTCGTCCCGCAGCCGTGCGTCGCCACCGCCGTGGGCGCCGCCGGTATGAACGGGCTTGAACTCCTCCACCCGTCGTTCCGTCGCGTGAGAGTATTCGATGCGGATAAGAAACTGGCCTTCGTTGTTAAAGTGGCCGTACATCTTTCCTTTCGGCCCGACCAGCCAGAACTCCCGCGAGTACTCGGGGGTGAAGTGGCACTCATGAAACGTCGCCTTGCCGCCGTTGGCGTACGAGATGCAGAGCTCGGCATTGTCGTTCAGATCCATCTCCTTGCTCCAGACACAATAGTCGTCTACTTCGATGGTCACGCCGTAGTCCATCAGGAATCGGTCGCCGTCAATCGCGTACGGGCATTCGTCGGCACGGTCACACTTTCGGCAGCGGAGATTCGGGTCGGCGTCACCGCCATAGAAATCACGCCCACCGACGGCGTACACTTTCACCGGTTCGCTGTTCATGAACCAGTTCAGCAGGTCAAGCGAGTGACACGCTTTCTGCAACAGCAGCGTTTTGAAAAAGGCCTTCTGCATCGTTGGACAATGAAAGAAGTAGTTGCCTCCCACCGAAACGTTGTCGAAGGCGTGGCCGATCTTCACCGGGCCGATGCGTCCTTCGTCCAGCAGTTGCTTCATGCTGCTGAACACCGACGCTTCGCGCAGCTCGAAGCCGATCATCAGGATGCCTTTCGCCTGGCGTGCCTCGCGTATGATTCGGTTGCTGTCGTCGATGGATTGGCACAGCGGCTTTTCAACCAGCACGTGTTTGCCGGCGGACAGCGCCGCGATCGTCGGCGCCGCATGGTCCGGGTCCTGGGTCGCCACCAGTACCGCGTCGATGTCGTCGCGGGCGAGCAGCTCGTGCATGTCCGAGTGATACGAGATGCCCTCGCCTCGCGCGCTGCGGACCAATTCGAGGCGGTCCGGCTGCAGGTCGCACACCGCCCGCAGCTCGAAGCCCGGATGCGCGGCCTGGTCGTACATGCGCGCAAAATAGCGGCCACGGCCGCCGACACCGATTACCGCTGTCCGTACAATTTTCATTGGGTCCTCGGGTGGCCGTGCCGCCGCCGGTTTCGGCTGCCTGGTTTCAAGCGCGGCCGGTCGGCCCTGTCCGACTGAAACCTACTCAAAAGAAATCTTCCCGAGCCGGCGCGGATTGCCGCGGCGCCAGTCCTCAAAGGTCGCGTTCCACGCATAATCATCGCTCATCAGGGCCGGCGTGCAGTGGATGTTGAAATCCCATTCCGCACCAGGCGTCGGCCTCGCGTCGAGGGCCGCAAACGGAATCTCGATCCGTGTCGACCAATGCCCGTTGCCCAGGCGCTCGACGACAGCGGTAATACCGACGTCATCAGGCAATGCCCGGCGGAACAGGCCGCGCTCCAGATCATATTGGATATGAAAGTATCTCCACAACTCCGAAGGCGCCAGCCAAAGCTGATAAACCTGCCGGCCGTCGGCATGCGGGTTGATGTTGATGCCGATGAAATAAAGGCTTGCGAGGAGATCCGCCTGCGCGTCCCATGCCGGGTAGAGATCCTCGCCTCTTTCGGATTCACCGCGAACGACGACGAAAAAACTGCGGTCATCGTAACCCAGGCTGAACCCAATCACTTCCTGGCTTGGCGGAAAATTCCGGGCCTGTCCGAAAAAAGCGAGATAATCCTGCACCAGCGGCATGCCGCGACCGAACGCGTCGTCCAGTCTCAGAGGTTCGATGCGACTTTCGCCGGTAGACGGACATGGCATCGACTTGACTGAAAGCTTTTGCTGTTGCGCCTCCAGCCAGTGTTCCCATTCGCTGATGAATTTTACGGACCGCCGCGGCGCGACCATTCGCCGGGCCCGCTCGATGCACGCTCCGGCCCGGCGGTCGTAAAGCTCGTCGGTATAGATCCGGAAGGGCCTGATCTGTGCCCTGGTCCTGATGTAGCAGTTGAGTGACGCGGCGTAGCACGCGAAGGCCGGAAACGCCTTCTTGTTGCGGATCAACATTGCACGAAGGTCAGTCCACTCCTGCAACGACGCCTCGACGCCGGCGGCATCGACCCCGCCACGACCGAACTGAATGACGGCGCCGAACAGGTCGGTCTGACACGATTCAAAGCGCGCCGCCGCTGTCACCGCTTGGCGCAAAGCCGCGATCCCGATGTCCAACCCTTCCCGGAATGCCGCGAAGTCCGCATGCTTGTGCAGCGCGAACAGCGCCAGCCCTGCCCTGATGTTGTGGGCAATAAACGCCGCGTACATCGCCCGCGCTTCAAGGAGGATTTTCAATTCCCGGATATTCTGAAAAGACGGCTCGTGAACTGCCAGTTGCGCGCCGGCGGTCAAGCTTGCCGCGGCCGCCTTGTCGAGCTCTTCGATGACGGTGAGCGGGGTGTTTGTGGCGCGGCCGCCGTTGATATGATCGATAATACGCGGACAGGCGTGATCCACGATGGCGCGGGCCGGCAGGAGCCCGCCGGTGTACTGGTACGATTCATTCGGCCGGTCACTGAAGCTGCTCGCCGTGTCGTAGGCGTACGGCTCCTGGACATATGGGTTGTCCGCTTTCGGCTTCAGGTAAAACGCATTGTGGAAAAACTGCAGGTTTGCGAGACAGATGATCCGGCTGGTCGCCTGCAGCAACGCGAGGTAGAAATTCTCGCCGCCGTTCTTCAAATCGTATTCGTCTTTGAAATACTGCGCCAGCATCCCGGCGTTCGTCGCCGTTTCCAGGTGCCACGTCCACCGGCCGGTCAGGACCGCATGTGGCTTGTTGAACCGGGCCATGATCCGTTCGTTGGAATGAAACGCGACGTCATCGTCGGGCTTGTCGAACAACTCGAGGTTGGTGTTGAAGCTGACGTTTCTGACCCCCAGCCGGTGGGCGCGATGCAGGAGCGTCCGTATGAAATCCGGGTCCACCCAGATCGAGCTGGAGAGCTGCGCCGCGGCAGTCGTGTGGCAGGGGCCGGTCATCATCAGGACCTCGGCGTCCGGCACCGCATCGATCCAGGCCTTGAGCCGGCGATCCGGTCTCGGGCGGCAATACCGGTCACTGTGATGTTTGTGCGGCAGAATCAGTGCGATGTTGGTGCCGGCAATGCCGGCTGCGAAGGCGGCCATGCGCTCGGGGAAATAGGCGTTCCACAGTCGGATAAACAGCTTTAATGGCCGCTGCTGCCGGCGCATCGGCACAACGATGCTCTCCTCGATGAAGTCGTAGGCATCGTTCAGCGTCTCCATGTTGAGCCAGATACCGTCAAGCTGCGGATACTCGCCCAGGATCTTGTCGATGCAGTACTCTGTATACCGACGGATCACCGGTGCGTCCTCGCCACCGTGATACGCCGGGCCGCGATCGACAAGTTGATGGCGGCGCGCGAAGGGCCTCGAGCAGTGGGCAACGTAAAAATGGAAGTACAATTCAATCCCGTATTGCTTCGCCCGGGAAAAAATGAAACGCAATCGCTTCGCGTTCCGCTTCCATTCGCTGTGCTTCAGCGTCCGGGCTTCCGGAAATTCCTCGTTCCAGATCCACTGTTCAAACGGCTGATAGCACCAGAAGACAAGGCCGTTGTAGCGGCATTCACTGAGCTGCTGGAAAAGACCTTCCCAGAAGGCATCGGACACCGTAGCCCAATCGCCACGGTGCCATTCGCGCAGGCTGACGCCATTCTCGCTGTCAACGAGCTCGTGCTTGTAGATGCGGCGGTGGAACGACGGGGAGTCGGTGAGCGAGATTCGGGAGGAATGCAGGTGCCGCGGCAATTCCAGTATTCCGTAGATCAATGCACGATCGTTGTCGCCGGTCACCAGGACGGAGCCGCCGCGCAACGAGCGAAGAATGATCGTGTCCGGCAGACGAGCCTTGCGGCCGATGGCGATCTTCTGCTCACGAACGATCTTCTTGACGTGCGGACTGTCCAGCTTGCCGACAATGACCGCGGGCGCGGGCGTCGTGATGTCGCCTGATCCAAGGACGTCGATATCACGGACGGCAATCTTGTTGAGGGCCCAGCGAATCCCGTCGAGACAATCCTTTTCGACAAATGCTCTGGTGAGTGACATCGGCAGTCTTGGTGAGAATCTGACCAACAATCGGCAACTGTTAAATAATACCGGAGCCCGCCGAAGCGGGTTAGCTTGTCGAGACCCTCCGATACGAAAACAGCTTAGCCGAGCTGCGGCCGAGATCAACTTCGAACCCGTTTCCAACAAGCTGCTTTCCGGCAACCGTCGTTTCCCTTCCGTCGGAGAGATTCGCGAAAAGGTAGGTCGCTGCCGCGTCAATCGCACGCAGCGGCAACGCTTGCCGGTCTCGATTTCCCGCCCAACGAAAGACGAACACGATACCGCATTCGGCGCCATCGCAGAACTGGCACGCATCCCAATCCTCAACCGACTGCGGCTGCGGCAAAAGACGGTAGTATTCGCGCACCAATAAATGTCGGATGTTCTTGTACACAGTCACCCAGTGTTTTGCTCGTTCGGTTGTCTCGGGCGGCCATTCCGCGAGGCGCCCATGAAAAAACAACCCGCCAGCCAGGCGACTGATAAATGACAAATCCGTGAAGCCCGCATCGAGATTGCCACGCGCGGCGCCACCTTTAATCGGACCTATCGAAGAGCCCAGGTAGTTGCCCGGGAGAAAGGTGTTGCCGCCGAGCTGTGTCATCTGATACAAATGGGGATCGTTCATCTGGTCGCTGCACCAGCAGGCCCGGGTCCGCGCCAACGTACCAAAGTCGATTCGCCTGCCGCCGCCGCAGCAGTTCTCGAGTATCAGGTTCGGATACTTACTGGTTATCGTCTCCCAGACACGGTAGAGCCCATCCAGGTAGGTAAACTGGACCTTGCCCGTCGGATCCACTAAACGCCACGTCAGCACGCGACCGGAATTGGTCGCCCAGATGTCCCGCGTATTGCAGTCCCAACGGATGTAACTCAACTGATAGCGCTCGATGAAGTCGCCCAGGAATTCGATGAGATAGTCGCAGGCTGCCGGCATACTGAAATTATAAAGGTACCGCTCGACCGGGGTTTTTCCGCCGACCATATCCACGAAGTTCATACCACCTGTAACCGGGGTCTGAGGCACATCTGGAGAATAGTAGAAAAACTCGGGGTGCTCACGGGCCATCAGGGTCCCGGGGACGGCGTATTCCGGATCGAAATAAAGTCCGAATCCCATGCCCTTGTCTCGGATGTGCTGAGATATCGGCTCCAGGCCGTCGGGAAATTTTTCGCGATCGGCCTCCCAGTTGCCAACGCCTTTGGGAAAATCCCCCGGATACCATGCAGCGTCGATGATAAATGTCTCGACACCCAGCTCCGCCGCACAGTCGATCTGTGGCAACACATCCGCATCGGTGTACGGCGCATCGATGCCGGGCCAGATGGTGTAGGCCACCCGGGGAAGCATGGGGCTGTCCTGGTAATACGGAATCACGCGCTGGTGGATGTAACGGCGGCAGGCATTCGAGCCGGCCTCGAACCCATTTTCGAAAAAGCCGATGTGCACCGCGGGCAGCTCAATTGCCTCACCGCTGTCGAGTGTCAGGTCCTGTATCTCAATGCCACCCGACAGTTCAAGACAGCTGCCGTCCGGTTCAACCGCAACGTGCATGCACCACGTGGCCGACCATTCCATACCGATGAAAAACCCAGGGCTCCCCGTATCGATCCCCGCTTTTACCATGATGATCGGCAAATCAAAATTGGACGAACGCCCGTAGCGTATCCCGATATTCGCCCACACATCAAATGTCTCGACGGCCGGAAACCAGATGCGGCGTCCATGTGCGACGGCATGGCGGCGGATGAAAAATGTCTCCCTGGCCGGATATCCGTTAGACATGGCACCGCCGGTGGCACTCATCACCTCGGCCGCTTCATCGATGTCGGCGACCTTCAAGGCGATCGGGGAAAGTTCTTGAAAGGGCCGCGACACCTTGGTCGACAGGTTGGTGATCCGCGTCTGATAGACGGCGGCGTGATGGTCGGCAATGACGTTGACTGTGCAACTGGCTTCGAGAGCCTCGTCCGCGGAACGGTAGCGCAGCACCCACTGGTCCGGACCGACGTCGGTGACATCGGTGAATTGCCAGGCGCCAGGATTCTCGTCTTGCCTGACAGCAAATCCGCTTCCCCCGATTAACCGGGATCGCAGTGAGTCCGGTGCAACTACTGACAGCGCTGCGGTCACGCTGTCGACTCTCGGGGTTTTATGGCTTGTTGTCATGTCTTCGCTTTCAGTGCCCAGCGTTGTTCCCGGAAAAATGCGCCAGCATCGCCAGCTGGTGTGCTCCACACCGGCGAGAGACTTCATTACTTCAATTGTAACCCCTTCAATGAATCCAGCAACTCGGTAAAGACGCCGTTCACATCGCGGGCGTCACATCCGTCCATTGCCTGCCTGAGGCGTTCACTGTCACGGGTCTGCATTGCGACTTGCTCCAGTACCGGTCGGATCAGAGTTCTGAACGGTCCGCGGAACCGGTCGGTGTACCCGTGCTGCTGTGCCCAGGCCGCAAGCGTCATCACCATTTCCTGTAATTCGGTAGCGAAGCTGTCGTTCCCTGCGAGTCGGTCACGAAGTTTCAGGATGGCAATCTTCAATTTGATCTGTGCCAC
>DPYP01000596.1:0-5105 GCA_003545375.1 Lentisphaeria bacterium | reverse complement strand
TACATACCTTTATTGATTCAACAAATGAACCACCAACTGTGGTTTCGGTCATCTTGGAGGAATCCGCCAAACTCTTCTGTGGCGTTTTCTTGGCAATCGGCACATTTACTGGTTTGATCGGTGCGATTTGGAAACACATAATTGTCAACGCAACACCGAACGATACATAGCCATTCGTTGTAACGAAATCGTCTATAATTTTATGATTGACCGGTCGCGACAATGCTATACTCCGTGCACGCTACCCCAAGGATTTCGCTAAGCTCACTCCGTCCCGGCAATCTCGACGCTCTCCGGCAGGAAACTGCGGCGTGGGGCGGCCAGATGCTCAGGCTGGGTTGACTGACAAGGAACACCATGAACATTGTTTTGATCGTACTTGAATCGCTTCGCAAGGATTGCGTAAACGCCTATGGCCAACCGCCGTGGGGCAAGGTTCACACGCCACACCTTGACGCCTTTGCCCGCGAGTCGGTGATGTTTACGCGTGCCTATCCCGAATCGCTGCCGACCCTTCCGGCGCGGCGGGCCCTCTACACTGGTCGACGGGCGTACTCGTTCAGGAAAGACGACGACCGCCAGGCCGGCGATTCTGTCGACATACCCGGCTGGGGCGCGATACCCGAGGATCAGGACACGCTGGCCGAGATGCTCAAAGCTGCCGGCTACCGCACAGGCCTGATCGCCGACGTCTACCCCATGTTTGCGCCGTCGAGCAACCACTGGCGCGGCTTCGACCAGTGGTCGTTTGTTCGCGGGCAACAGTGCGACCCGTATCGTTCCGGCCCGCGCCCATCGCAGGAGCAACTCGATTATTGGCTGCCCGCAGAGATGCGGGGCCATCCGCTCCCCATGGAAGTCATCGAGCGATCCATCATGAACATGCACGACCGGACCAAGGAGGAAGACTACTGCGCCCCGCGCGTCATGCGGGAGGCTGCCTGTTGGCTGGAGCAGAACGCCGACGCCGAGAAGTTCTTTCTGACCGTCGAGTCGTTCGACATGCACGAGCCATGGCTGGTACCGGAACACTATCGACGGATGTACTCAGACCGTGACGGCCGGGAGCAGGTCGCCAGTAGCTATGCGGATACCACCAAGCTTCCTCCTGAATTGCTGGACCGCACGCGAGCCAACTACTGCGGGGCCGTGACTATGTCTGACCGTTGGTTCGGCCACCTCATGGAGCAGATGCGTGTGATGCGACTGCTCGATACCACCCTGGTGATCGTCACGGGTGACCACGGCCACTCCATCGGTGACGACCAGTTCATGGGCAAGCGCGGCTACCCGTCGAGGCCGGTGGTGTTCGACGTGCCGCTGATGATTCGCCTGCCAAAGGGCCGCCACGCGGGCAAGAAAGCCGACCTGTTCGTCCAACACCACGACATCACAGCCGAGGTTCTGCGCGCAGCACGCGTACGCCCGTCAAGTGCAATCGACGGCATGCGGTTCTTGACCGATGCGGTGGCCGGTCGTGCCGGCCGGCGCGACCACGTTACCGTTGGCTGGGGCTCAGCAGCTACCGTTATCAACAAGCGTTGGTGGTTCAATGCCAAGGTAGACGGCAAGGGCGTTGTGCTGCACGAGATGAAAGGCGGCCGGCCACTGGCGAAAAACGTCGCCCATAAGCATCCGCACGTTGCGCGAAAACTCTTTGATATTGCACTGGCCGACGTCGGCGGAGCGTTTCCCCAGTGGTTGGTCGAACTGGCCCCCGATGACCCCGACGTGCCCGGATCAACCGAGCTCCCCGCCCGGAAGTAGCAGCTGCGCTTTTCTTGTGCAGCCGCCTGTCATAGAGAATGCGGCCAGACCTATCTTCGGAAATTTCTTAATCAATTAGATGGCGTAAATAGGCACTGAGAAGTTATTGATTTACAGTAGTTGTCTCTTGTAAAGTGTCAGAAGATCACATTTCAATAATCCCTACTCACTATGATCGTCAAGGTTCTCCTCCCGCTCATCCTCGCTTTTATCATGTTCTCCCTTGGTCTCGGGCTGAAGGGGCGCGACTTTTCTCGAGTGTTGAAATTTCCGGTCGCTTTTGGTGTTGGCCTTTTTAACCAGATCGTGTTTCTGCCGCTGGTCGCACTCGGCTTAGCGCATGCCTTTGGGTTGTCAGCGATCTTTGCGGTCGGTCTAATGATCCTGGCGCTATGCCCTGGAGGAGTGACGAGTAACCTTCTTGCTAAGCTCGCTAGGGGGAACGCGCCGCTGTCAATCTCTCTCACGGCAATTACGAGTTTGTTGTCGATTCTCACTGTGCCGTTGCTGGTCGCTTTTAGCTTCAATCATTTTATGGGGGATGACGCGCCACCTGTTGATGTGACTCGGCTCGGCCTAACGATGTTCTTGATCACGGCAGTGCCGGTGTTGATCGGAATGGTCTTTACGGCGAAGTCTCCTGCGCTGGTGGAGAAGATGGCGCCGGGTGTATCGCGTGCGGCGGGTGTACTGTTCGTGGTAATTATCATCGCGGCCCTAGCGAAGAATTGGGAGGTCTTCTCGAGTAACCTAGGCACTTTGGGGCCGGTCGCGGTATTGTTGAGCATTGTGATGCTAGGGTCCGGGCTCGCTTCGGCTAAGGTGCTACGTCTTGACGATCGGGACGCGACGACCATTTCGATCGAGTCAGGTGTGCAGAACGGAACGCTGGCGATCGCGGTTGGAAGCATCGTTGCGGCAGTTGAGGGTCAGGTCCTTCCTCCGGTGACTGTGCCGGCGGCAGTTTACAGTATCACGATGTATTTTGTTTGCGTGCCATTCGTTTTCTGGAGGCGTGGCACTATGAACGAGTGAGTTCGAGTATTTGTGAGTTGAGGATGAGTGGTGTATAGGGTTGCGTAAAGGATAGATCTTGCTTATAAGTAGCAACTGAGTTGATGAGTGTGTTTGTCTTAAAGAGAATTCTGCCCGCTATTCCGGATCGGACAAGATCAATGAATTGAGAGTTAGAGGCAGGGCGAATGTCGATCTGCGGCCATGCAAACGTCTCCATGCAAGGCGGAGGGATCATCAAAACGATCGACTATGCCGGCAATTAACCACCGTTGCTGCCATTCAGGAATCCGGGATGCTCAAAAGCAGGATTCGGATAGGTGTAGAAGCCTTTGTCGGATTTGACCCCGAGCTCGCCGCGGGCGATCATGTCATGTAACAGTTGCGGCGGGCGGTCGGACGGATCACCCGATGCGTCGGCATAGACATTCTCGATGTCCCGCACCACATCAAGGCCGATCGTGTCCATTATCGCACAGGGTCCCAAGGTCGTCTGATGCTTCAGCATCCAGGTGCGGTCGATATCGGCAGCAGTAGTCACACCCTCGTCTAGCATGCGCAGGACCTCCTTCTTGATCACCCGCCAGATGCGGTTGAAGATGAAGCCCATGTGCTCCTTCTGCAGGATGAACGGGATCGCGTGGATCGATTCTGCGAAATCGCGCATGATCCCGATCGTGGTGTCCGACGTCTGGGAACCGCGCATGAGCTCGACGAACATCAGCCGCCAGTGCCCCTGCACGAAATGAAAGTTGAGTACACGATCCGGACGTTGCACAGCGCTCTCGATCATCGAGACAGGGATCGATGAACTGTTGGTTGCAAGGATCGTGTGGGCAGGTACCGCGGCGTCGAGGGCAGCAAATACCTGACGCTTGACCGCGACATCCTCGGTCACGGCCTCGATCACGATGTCGGCGCCGGCAGCGGCAACCTCGAGAGCGGTCGACAACTTGATGCGGGAGAGAATCTGCTCGCGGTCACCGGCGGTGGCCAGATCGCTCGCAATGTGATCGTCAATCCCCTCCGACGCCTGCTCTGCAGCGGCCCCGTCCAGGACCTCCTGCGAGCAATCGACCATCGTCACGTCGAAACCGAATATCGCCGACTGCAGCGCAATGCGCGCCCCAAGCGTACCGGCACCGACAACACAGACATTATTGATTTCGCTCACCTCTCTGACTCCACGTAAATGTGTTTGATTACGGCGCAAAATACCCTACCATGCCACCATCGTATCGCAAATGCGGAATGCGAAATCCTGGGGGCACCGGCATCTTGACGGCTGTTTGCAACGGTCCACTGCAGGTGGAAACTCTCATCCGTGCGGTGCCATACGGCGCTTGAATTTTCGCCCAATCCGGCGATTTTCCTTCTTCTCTCAGTATCCCAGTAACCCAGTAACCCAATCTCCCATGGACAGCATCGACTGGTACCGGACACCGATCGACTCGGCAACGCTGAAGGAGTTGAATCAACGCAGTGATTTCTGGGGCCTGTGTCAGGCACTGGGGCATCTCGGCCTGGTTGGCCTGACCGGTGCGACCGCCTGGTACGCCGCCGGCCACTGGCCGCTGCCCGTCCTGCTGCTGATAATTTTCATTCACGGCACTTGTTTCAAATTCCTCGACAACGGGTTCCACGAGCTCGTGCACAGCTCGGTATTCAGAACGAAGTTCCTCAACACGCTCTTCCTGCGGATTTTTAGTCTCCTCACCGGCCACAATCCAGTCCATTTCTGGGCCAGCCACCAGGAACATCACAAGTACACCCTGCACCCGCCGGCCGATCTGGAAGTGGTGCTGCCGATGAAAACCTCAGTGAAAGATTTTCTCAGAACCGGATTCATCGATTTCATGCAATTGATAACCAGGTGGCCGGTGAATATCCGGCACTGCCGCGGCAAGCTGTTGGGCGACTGGGAGCACACAATATTTCCGGAGTCGTCACCCCGGAAGCTCGCGAAGATGCGAAACTGGGCCCGGATCAATCTCCTCACGCATCTGGCTATTGTAGGTGTTTCGATCTGGCGCCAATGGTGGATGCTGCCAGTGCTGACAACTCTGGCGCACTGCTACGGCAACTGGCTTTTTTTCTTCTGTAACAATTCCCAGCACATAGGGCTGCGGGACAATGTGAAGGATTTCCGTCTCTGCTGCCGCACGGTTATTCTCAGCCCGTTCGTTCGTTTCTTATACTGGCATATGAATTATCATACCGAGCATCACATGTACGCCGCGGTGCCGTGCTACAAGCTCGGTAAACTCCATGCCCGGATCAAGCACGATCTGCAACCGTGTCCCAAAGGGCTGATCGCGGCCTGG
>DPYP01000322.1:0-3851 GCA_003545375.1 Lentisphaeria bacterium | reverse complement strand
ATTGTCACACCACATATTGTATCCCTTACCAGCTTGAAACCCAACGCTCGCGATTTGGGATCGGAGGGCGGACGGCGATGCCGCCTTGCAGGTGTGACTCATAAAGGCCGAAACCGATCTCCGTGCCCAGCATTGTTGCACGAAGGTTGCTGACGCCAGGCTTCCGCGTCTTGATCGACTCCACAAGTTCACGGATCTTCCGCTCTGTGTTGCTCCAATGGGTCACAGGTTTAACTTCGATGGGGTCGTAACATCTTGAACGGCCATCTGTCTTCCGCACATAAAGTGACTCTGCGATATTCTGGATGCGGATGATCCCCCTTTCGCAGTACAGTTCCAACTCCTGAATCCCAACACCGGCCACACGTAGTGTAGTACCGTTGTCAAACGCGACGAACGCAGATCGAATTGGCGCATGCGCATCAAGGAACCGCATGTTGGAGGTATCCCCTTCGACGGGGTGCAGTTCATCGAATGTTCCTTGAATGGAAACTGGGTTAGGGTCGCCTAACAGGTAAAGCAGAGCGTCGGTCGTGTGGCCGTTGCAGCTTTTGCCGGAGAAGCCAAGCACTGACTCGACATTACCTAACTCGCCGCTCGTGGCAATCTCTCGTGCTTGTCGGTAGCAGGCCGAGCTGCGCACCCAGGGTCCGTATTCCAGGAAAACGCCATTGCGCTCGAAGGCATCCCTGATGGCGTCGGCTTCGGCGAGCGAACAACATAATGGTTTCTCGGCGTACATCCCCTTGACGCCGTGTTCTGCGCCATAAATCATTGCTTCGGCGTGCTGCTCGGGGCGGGTCGTGATGCTGAGAATATCGGGTTTTTCCTTGTCAATCAGCTCCCGAAAGTCGGTGTAACCTCGCGGAACGTTCCAGCGTTTTTGAAAGGCCGACAGCCTTTCCTCCGAGATGTCACAGCCGGCGACCATCTCGGTCTCTTCAACGATCGTATACCCGCCTGCGTGGCAGTAAGGCATCACCAGAGGGGTCGCCCTCCTTCCGCCACGTCTACTTTCCTGTGCCTGGTCCTCAATGGAACTCGCCATTCTACCACAACCAATGATACCGACCTTAAACGTCATATATAGCTTCTCATTAGCCAAGGTTTCCCAAATGAACTCGCGCCCACGACCACCGTGGTCCTTTGCGACGATTCTACTACAGTTTCGGGGACAGTCAAGCTATTCAAGGATTCCAAGAAATGGACATTTTTCTGGCATCGGACCGTGATTACGTACGATTTTCCCAGGAGTGCGTCGAATTGCTGCGGCGCCACATCGGCCTCGGTGCCCGAGGCTTGAAAATCGTTGTAGTGCAACGACTACCCGAGGGCTCGTGAAACTTCCCTTCCGACAATCCAGTTCTGTCGGCTGCACATCGATTAGCACATCCACCAGGCAGTGCAATGCTGGGGAGGTGCAGGGCAACGTTTTACTGCTGCGGATCCACTTGACAATTGCGACAGACAGAGCAACCGGGCGACTGTTCGGAATGCCGGACGTTGCGTACTAAGCGCTGGCAGATGGACTCCACAGCATCTTCGGCCGGCATCCGGGCCGGGTGCAGCCGGTCGCCACATGTGGATCCGGCAGAGACGGACTCATGCAACTTCACCACAGGCTAAGACGTAAACTGGCCTTGCGGCAATTCACCGTAATTTTTGGCGCTATTATCCTTACCCGGCTCCCGCGAAAGGCCCGACGCAAAGAAACACGGCGTTATCTGAAACCGCGCAACCCCTTGCCAGTATTGGATTCGCGGCATTTCGGGAGAACCATTGCCTGCCGGCGCTTCATTTCTTTTGCTTGAAACCGCGGGGGAGCGGGCTTAAAACACGCTACCTTTGTACAGTTGCGGTGAGGACCAGCAATCGATCGACGGCAGCGAAAAACACCGGGAAGCTCAAAAGTTTTTGGAACCCCCTTCGTATGCCGGCGGGGTTAGTCGTGCCTGACAGCGACCCGGCACACGTTGTGCAGCGTCGTTTGTGTCATATGAAGTACACGGCCAAGTTGTTGCGCCAATGTGAAAATCCATTGGGATTCAAACCTCCGCTCAAAAGAGTAACATCACAATGGCAACGTTCCTGCAAAAACTCAGTTCGATGTTCGGCAAGGACGAAGACGTCGGCGTCGTTACAGCCCCCGAAACCATGGAACGCCGAGCATCTTCAGCAGTTGATCCGTCTGAGAAAACCAGGATGTGGTGGGAATGCGACGAGATCGACACTGCCACCGGCGACGTGGTGCAGTTGACAAACTTCGATGCCGCCGTGGCCCAGAGCAAACTGGCAGAGAAAATCTCCGAAAACCAGTTCAGCCTGCTCGATATCCCTGATAACGTCACCCGCATCCGGCAGCTTCTCAATCAGGACAATCTGGACCTGGCCAAAGTCAGCGAACTGATCTCACGTAGCCCTGTGCTGACGTCCGAAATTCTGCGTACAGCCAATTCAGCAACTCATTACCGGGGCATCCAGATCAAGCATCTGCGAACCGCCATGCAGCGGCTGGGGCTACAGACAGTCAAGGGCATTCTCTACATGCAGGCCAGCAAGGTAACGGCCGCCAAGAACAGCCCATTTCATCATATCGCCACAGCCATCGTCGAACATTCCTGCGTGGTGGCGCAAATTGCCAACTACCTCAGCCTGCGATATTTTCCCGATCCCGATATGGCCTTTACTGCCGGGCTCCTCCACGATATCGGCAAGCTGGCACTACTTCGGGAGATAGCTGACAATTATGCCACAGAAGCGGGTGATGACACGTATACGGAAGAGTCATTTTATGATATCCTGCAGCCGCTGCACCAGTCCACTGGCGCCCTGCTAGCCGAACACTGGCGGTTGTCGGAAGAAATCCGGGTCGCCATCTCCAACCACTACGAACCACCGGCCACCGATGAAGCCAACGACGTCCTGGCACTAATTCCTTCGCTGGTGAGCTTCAGCAACACGCTGGCCCGTCTTCTTGGCAAAGGTCGGCACCTCCCGCCGGTAAACATCTGGGCCTTGCCCGCCGCCAGCCATCTCGGCATCGTCAACGACCCCGATACGATCGAGTACCTCAGCGCGATCCCCGATATGCTGTGCGATCGTATCGACAACTGACCGCCGACAGCACCAACCCACTGGGACCACCTCTTACTTTCGCGAATTGAAAAACAAACGTAAGCGCAGTAAAATCCTACCTCGCATCTCCGTTGCCAGGCCGATTTCTGAGGAGTTTATGTATGTCCGGACATAATAAATGGTCAACGATCAAGCATAAAAAGGGTCGTACCGACGCCAAGCGCGGTAAAACATTCTCGCGTTTGGCTAAAGAACTGATTCAGGCCACCCGCGATGGCGGCAAGGATCCGTTGTCAAACGCCAGACTGCGCACCGCGATCGCTTCAGCAAAAGTCGTCAACATGCCCAACGACAACATCGACCGCGCCATCAAGAAGGGTGCCGGTGAACTTGGCGGTGCGGTCCTTGAGGAACTCAGCTACGAGGCCTATGCCAGCGGCGGCGTTGCGATCATGGTCGACTGCCTGTCCGACAATCGCAACCGCACGGCTGCCGAAGTCCGCCACATGATCACCAAAGCCAACGGAAATCTGGCCAGCAACGGCGCTGTCGCGTGGATGTTTCATCGCAAAGCCCGCTTCGTTATCGAAGGCGAAAAAGCCGATGAAGAAACGCTCATGGAACTGTGCTTCAGCGCCGAAGTCGAGATTGAGGAAATTACTGCCGACGAGGATATCGCCGAAATCCTGGCGCCGCCGGAATCCTTCAACGCCCTGGCAATGGCGCTCGAGGCCGACGGCATCGTGCCGGTTGAGTCCGGCGTCGTGCGCATTCCG
>DPYP01000601.1:2018-7742 GCA_003545375.1 Lentisphaeria bacterium | reverse complement strand
AAACTGTATTTGTGCGTAATGTCCCTTGCCACGGCAATGCTCGTGCCGACGACCGTCTTCCTTGGGGCGTCCGCGACGCGAGCTGCGGAGATGTCTGCCGATGCCGCGGCGCAGGAGCAGGTTGGGCAAGTCGAGGTCTACCCGTTGCTCGAGAAGCCGGTATTGGTGATGGGGGTGACCGACGACGGATTCCGGCCGCTGCATCTGTCGATTTACGGGCGCTACGCGGCAATTACTGCCGCCAAAAACGGTGCCAGCCGAATCTACTTGTACGACACGAAGACGCAGGAGTTGAAACTGATCGGTGACGACGCGAAGACCGGGATCCAGATTGTCTGGGGACACCTGCACTACAAGTCCGGGCAGGTTGCGGTCAACGACAAGTACGTGGCGTATGCCAGGGAGAGCGGGCCAATCGACCAGTTGATCCTGCGTGAGATAGCCAACCCGGAAAACACCAAGATATATGACCTGCCTGATGGTATGTCGCTCGGGCAGATGTCGGTTGGCAATGACGACACCGGCGGGTTCGGTGTGATCGGATACAGGCGCGGTGAGGGCAACATCCTTCACGGCAACGTGTATTATCTGGATCTTGCCGAAGAAAAATTCAAACTGATACATGCGAGCACATGCAACGAAGGTGCCGACCCGGCAAACTCATGGCTCTACAATCGCGGCCCCCAGACCCGAAACGGTACGATGACCTGGATCTTCGGCAGTCACGACTGCGCCAGGGCGACGATCTACTATTGGGACGGCAGTTTTAACGACGACGGCACCGCGAAGACAAAGCCTTTGCCGGTGTCGATGTACGAGGAGAAAAATATCCAGAACCCGTGCATGGTCACAATGTGCGAAGACAAAATTTACATGCACACCTACAACATCCGGTACCAGGGGCGCAGCAGCGGTGTGGCTGCATGGGATCCGATCAATGACACCCTGGACCATCTCGGCGACGGGTTGACTCCCAGCCTCGCCGGTAAGTGGCTGCTGCTCTCGAATCCACGAGGGATTTTCAAGATCGATACCACCGCTGCCGATCCGTGGGCTTCAAGGAAAGTGGTTATCCCGCCGGCACCGAACTCGAACCATTACACCCAGTCCGGTGCCAGGCTGAGCCGCACCGGGCGATTTGTCTATTTTCTGATGGACAACATGGACGGGGCGAATACCCGTGTCTACATGGCGGACTTGGGTGCCGATTGATGTATCCAGGCGTGCTGGGGATCCTGCACGTTTCTGAGGATTATCGGCCGAGTTGAAAGTGGTCTGTCACATTCAAAAGGCGAGACTCAATGACAACCATCGCAATTGCCGGATCGGTCAGCGTCGACATTACCGTACGCAATGCACCTGCAAATTGGTGTGCCGGGGACGGTATCGATGGATACACGCCGGAACTGATCACGGAGCTGCAGCTGCCGATAGACGTCGGGCTTGGTGGTAACGGGGCTGCCCCGGCATACGTGATCGGCAAACTGGGCGGGACTGTTTTCCTGAGTGCACCCGTGGGCACCGATATGAGCGGGCAGTTGACTCGTCGTTGGCTCGATGAGGCAGGCGTGCGATTGCTTGGAGAGCCGACGGCCTCGACGATGAGTGCGGTGACCGCCGTCGATGACCAGGGCAAACGATTGGGCTGTCTGCAATATGTCGGGCCACCGGTGGACTGGCTGGCTGCAAGTCAATGCGACGATGCCGCGTGGTTGTTGATCGGGACCCATACGAAAGCCACCCAGGACGACTATGACAATATCCTGCTGGCGCTGACTGCGGCGCGAGAGCACGGCACCCGTACCGTGCTGGACAGCGGTCTAAGCTGGCTGAGAACGCTCCAGCCACCAGCCATGCATGCGCTATGGCGACAGAGCGACCTGGTCATTGGCACCGGGGACGAGCTGGGCGCCTGGTCCGATCGCACCGATCCCGAGGCAATCACCCGATTCGTGCTGGACCACGGGCCGCGAGACGTTATTGTGAAGCTCGGTGAAGAAGGCGCTGCCTGGCAGGGATTCGACGAACCGTTTGGGCATCAAGCGGCGCACAAACCCGGGTCTGCCGACGTCACCGTCGGTGCCGGAGACGGATTCAATGGCGGCGTCCTGGCCGCGCTGGCGCAGGGCGATTCTCTCAGGACCGCGGTAGATGCAGGACAGGAGGTCGCCGGAGCAATCGTTCAGTCCGGGCGAGGGATACTCGGATGGCGGTGATGCATGATGGGGATACGGGACCGGCATAGCTTGCTGCTCGCCGGTTAAAATGGAAGATGAGAGATGAACCTCGAACGATAATTGGGAGCTCAATGAAGACCTTGAAACAACGCCTGGACGACGGGGACATTGTGTTCGGTGCCACCGTGTGCGAACATCTGCGGCCGTCGGTCGTGAAAGCGTACGTGAATGCCGGATTCGATTTTATTTTTCTAGAGAACGAACATGCTTCGTTTGATCCGTCACGCCTGGCCGATTTTGTCCTGTGCGCGCGCGACCATGGGCTGACGGTTGTCAGCAAGCTGGGGGAGTTGTCGCGGGCGGATACAGCGCGTCTGCTGGAGATGGGAGTCATGGGGATCCAGTTGCCGCGTACGGAAACCGCGGATGACATGCGTACGTTGATCGATTACATCAAGTTTCCGCCGGTCGGCTCGCGGGCCAGTGCGACCGGCTACGGAAACTCGTACTATGCGACGGTCGATAAAACGGATTGGTACGACGAAATGAACGCCGAGACGTTCTCGATCGCCCATTTCGAAACCCGGCCCGGCGCCGAGAACGCCGAGGCCGTGATGGCCGTTGACGGGATCGATATCTGTTTCATCGGTTCCAGCGACCTGAGTTTGTCCTATGGCATCCCCGGACAGTACCAGGACCCTGGCTTCCTTGAAACCGTCAACGGTATCCTCGACATTGCTGCGCGTCGTAATATCATCCGGGGGATTGTGGCGGCGGATTACGACGGCGCCAGGTACTGGATTGATAAGGGGGTCCAATACTTCGAGTGCAACAACGAACTTGATTTCATCAGAGCCGGCGCCGCCAAGGCTGTGGAAGACCTGCATCGGGCGCGTGAGGCGGCGACCGGTTAGATCCACGTTGCTTGCACATGGACAACATGGGGAATGCACGGCGCAATGGATTTGCGTCCTCATCGGGAATAGCGGCAGACTCACTGACATCAGTTGCGGCTGAATCAACAGACACGCAACGACGATAGGCACATTCATGTAGGCGCTTTCGTGGGTGGTTCCACTACTGGCACCGGAACAATTTGTCACCTGATTCACTACACGCGCAGCAGCGAAGTTATGTACTTCACTGCGTCCGGCGCGAATGGCCGGGTGTTGTCCACGCGAGTGACTGATTGACTTGAATAGCTCCCAACCTTGGGGGAACTTATGCCTTGCAAAATTGTGATTAACCACTTTCTACAGGACGCGGAATGAACAACTATCAAATGTACATAAACGGCGAGTGGTGCGACGCTGCCTCCGGTGAAACCTACGATGCCATCAACCCAGCCCTCGGCGAGCCATTCGGGAAGATAGCAAAGGGCGGGCGCGAAGACGCGCAACGGGCTATTGCGGCTGCCAACGAGGCGGCCAAGTCCTGGCGCAAGGTGTCGCTGTGGGACCGGTGCGCTGCGGCGACAGCCGTCGCGGAGGTAATCGGCCAGCACAGGGAAGACCTCCGTGACATTCTCTGCACAGAGCTCGGCAAGCCATTCCACGGCGAAGCCAACGACGAGGCCGGTGAGTCGGACACGCCGTGGGTGGTGGCTGCGGAACAGGCGAAATACTTCGAGGCACACACGAAACCCTGTGCGGATGCGACAAAACGAGTTCTGACCTTCCACCAGCCGCGCGGCGTTGTTACCTGCCTGACACCCTGGAATTTCCCGGCTGCGATTCCCGGTGAGTATCTGCCATTCGCGATTGTCATGGGCAACGCCGTGTGCTGGTCGCCCGCGCCGACAGCAGCAGCGACTGCTGTCGAGTTGATGAAATGCATTGCGGCTACTGAGCTGCCTCCGGGGGTGATCAATCTGATTACCGGTCCGGGCGCCGAAGTGGGCGACGAGCTGGTCGTGAATCCGGGCACCCACGCTGTCGGCATGACGGGCAGTCCGCAGACGGCGCGCATAATCACTGCGCGCTGTGGATTGAAGCCGCGACTGTTTGAGCTTGGCGGCAACGGCCCGATCGTGGTTCTGGAGGATGCCGATCCACAGGAAATCGCACCGTGCATAGCTGCGGCGTGCTACTATGCGGCCGGACAGGTGTGCTCCTGTGCCGAGCGCATTTTTGTGCACGACAGCATCAAGGACGCGCTGGTCGAGGCGATGGTCGAACAGGCCGGGAACTGGATCCTCGGCGATCCGCGAGAGGAGTCCGTCAACATGGGGCCGCAAAACAACATGGGCGTTGTCGACAAGATGACGGCGCATCTCGAGGACGCCCTTGCGAAGGGCGCAACGGTGGTGACTGGCGGTGACCGCCCGGATCGGCCCGGGTTTTTCTACGAACCCACTGTGCTGACCGATTTTTCGATCGATTCACTGGTGAACAAGGAAGAGACCTTTGGGCCGATCGCACCGATCGTCGGCTTCAAGAATGACGAAGAAGCGTGGGCCTATATCGACGCGTGTGATCTCGGCCTCTCGTCGTCGGTCTTTACCAAGGACGTCACCCGCGCCTGGGAATGGGCCGAACAGCTGAATTCGGGCATCACAGTCGTCAACGACTGGCCGCATTTCTGGGAGCATCACCTGCCTTTCGGCGGCATGGGTTCGAATAGCAGCGGTGTCGGCCGTATTGGCGGCCGGCATACTTTGGATTTCATGAGCGATTTGAAGACGATTGTCTTTAATGTCGGGCCGCCGAGCGTTTAATAGCTCAGGTGACAGTCACACTTGCCACTTGCATCCGCCACCCGCTAATTGAATGACCAGGAGAAACCTTATGGCTGTTAAAATGATTCACCACCACGGGTTCACCGTGTCGGACGTTCAGTCGTCACTGAAGTTTTATCGGGATACGCTGGGGTTCGAGGAACTTCGCGTGAGTGAGCGCAAGGACCTGCCCAGCTACGATGTGATACTCGGCTACGAGAACGTGCATATCATCACGGCGCTGCTGCGGCATCCGGTGAATGAGTTCATACTCGAACTGATCCAGTACATCAACCCGCCTTCGTCGCCACGCGAACAGCGCAATCACTATGTCGGATCCTCGCATTGCGCCTATGAGGTTGACGATGTCGAGGCGCTCTACGAAAAGCTCGTTGCCGACGGTTACGGTTCGATCAACCCACCGGTGGACGTGGTCCGTGGCGGTGTCACCGTCGCTCGCGCTGTCTATGCCCTGGACCCGGATGGGATCAGTGTCGAACTGTTCGAAGAGTTCGAGGACGTGGTCAAAAAATGAAGGGTACACAACGATGACGAACATAGACTGGTTTAAGGGCAGGACTGCGATTGTGACCGGTGCCAGTTCGGGCATGGGGCGTGCGATCGCCTTGGCACTCGGTCGGGCCGGAGCTCTCTTTGAAGTATTAATTGTTTTTGGGATGGCCAAAATTTTCATGATTTGGTCTTTTCCTTTTTCTATGACGCTCAGACATAAAACGAAGCAATCTGTGAAGTTCCAAGATGATGGAATTTCCGTAAGTACGAAAATGGTCGAATTTTCAGTTACTTCTGGGAACACTTCAGTGTCATCGT
>DPYP01000601.1:0-1985 GCA_003545375.1 Lentisphaeria bacterium | reverse complement strand
GTACACAACGATGACGAACATAGATTGGTTCAAAGGCCGGACTGCGATCGTGACCGGTGCCAGCTCGGGCATGGGGAGTGCGATCGCCTTGGCACTCGGCCGTGCCGGAGCGAACGTCGGCATCAACTACAATCGTAACCAGGCTGCAGCCGAAGCGATCAAGGAAGAAATCGACAGTGCCGGTGGCAGCGGACTGGTGCTGCAGGCGAACGTCGGTGATCCGGAACACGTTGAGCGGATGTTCACCACTGTCGACGAAACCTTCGGCGGCAAACTTGATATGATTGTCTGCAATGCCGGCGAATGGATGGAAAAGAATCCTGTGGTAGAATGTCCGTTGTCGGAGTGGGACCAAATGATCAGGGTTAACGCCACCAGTGTTTTTCTGTGCTGCCAGCAGGCGGCGAGGCGGATGATTCCACAGGGCGAAGGCGCCATAGTCACGGTCGGGTCGGTTGCCGGCCATACCGGTGGTGGCGGCGGGACTGTGCCCTACGCAGCAGCGAAATCCGCCGTGCACACGTTTACGCGCGGTCTGGCTCGTGAGCTGGCGCCGCATGGGATTCGAGTCAACGGCTTTGCCCCCGGCGTCGTTGATACCCCGATGCAGGAAGGCCGGGCGACACCGGAAGTCGCTGCCTTGTTGAACAAGTTGACGCCAGTTGGACGGATGGGGCAGGCGGATGAGGTCGTCGATCTTGCGCTTCTACTGTTGTCGCCCGGCAGTTCGTTCATGGCCGGCGAGATTGTCGAGATCAACGGCGGACTGTTGATGCGTTGAGAGAAAGGTTGAACAGTTAAATGTTGAGAACTGAAGCGTGGAGGAGTTGATGGCGGCTGATGAAAAAATTCTGGCACTGGTGACTGGTGCGGCCCAGGGGATTGGCCGGGCGACTACCGCACGGTTGCTGCAGGACGGTTGTCGTGTCATCGCGCTTGATCGCAATGAAGATACGCTGAACGACCTGCAGGCTGAACTCGGTGAGGACGTGTTGCCGGTGTCATTCGATCTGAGCAACGGCGATGCCATTACCGCGCTGGTTGCCGAACTGACCGAGCAGCACGGCCCCATTTTGCGGCTGGTCAACAATGCCGGCATCTGGCCCGGTGGACGCATCACTGAATTGACCAACGACGTGTGGCAGCTTGCCTTTGCCGTCAATGTGACGGCGCCGTTCGCGCTCATTCGCGCTATCGCGCCCGTCATGGCAGCAGCCGGCGGTGGGGCTATCGTCAACGTTGTCAGTCGTAATGCCTTTCGTTCAAGCACGGGCTGCAGCGCCTATGACGCATCAAAGGCGGCACTGCTGGCCCTGACAAGAACGGCAGGAGGCGAGCTGGCGGCGGATGAAATTCGCGTCAATGCCGTGTGCCCCGGGGTCATCAGTACACCCGGCGACCTCTCAATCGAAGATCCCCTTTTCAAGGCCGCATACACTCGGCAGATCCCGATGGACCGCTACGGCGATGCTGGCGAAATCGCCAGCGTCATTGCCTTCCTGCTTGGCCGTGATTCATCCTTCATAACCGCGCAAGCCATCATCGTCGATGGCGGCCAGATTGCCTGCCAGGACAATCGACGGTACATGGAGATCCCGGGGTTGTCGGGGGAATGAGATAGCAGGTGTCGTCCCGTAATCACAGTCGTAATGGAATCGCGATGCGGGTGACAGTTTATTTTTCTCCGATAGCTGAAATCTGATACCTGAACACTCCCGTATCTCCATTGACTTTCAGGCTTGTGGCGGTACCGTTAGCCCCTCAATTCTGACAACTCTGACGTCAACCTGCAGCCAATGGTCCAGAAATGAAACTGATCCGCTTCGGTGAGTTCCGCCAAGAAAAACCCGGGGTCCTGCTCGATTCCGGTGTCCGCAAAGATCTGTCCGGTGCATTCAGTGACTGGGATAGTGATTTTTTCGACAACGACGGACTGGCGAAGCTCGCCGATATCCTTGCCAGCCGTGGTGATGAGTTGCCCGAGG
>DPYP01000107.1:486-4606 GCA_003545375.1 Lentisphaeria bacterium | reverse complement strand
CAAACGGCGGGCAGACTGATACCCGCTTCAGCCTGCAACCGGAATCGCGGTCAAATGAGCAGGATGCATCAGAGAAGGCTTACCTGTGGGTCCTTGGCGCGCCGGCGTTTTTTCAGCATGGAGGAAGTCGTGCTGGCGCTGACGGCCGTTGTGATGGGCGTCATTGCCGTGATGTCGGTGCTGCCGGTCGGACTCAACGCCAATCGCGATGCCGTCGCCCTTGCGACAGCGTCCAACGCGGCCGATTTCCTCCTGCACTATATGGCCGAGGAGATGTCTGCCGACCCGGCAGTGGCTGAGGCTTTGCCGGCGCGCCGGCCGCTGGTGGCGGACGATACGGCGTGGAGCAGGCGCCCGCTGGAGAGCAGTGGCAGGCTCAGGGTTCTTTTCGCGGCGGACGATGTCAATGCCGAATTTGATCCGGCCACGCATCGCAACGGGCTGTTTCGCGTCGAGCAGATCTCTCACACGGGCGGCAAGGATTTCGTCGGGAACCTGGTCATGTGGGCTGAAGTATCGGAACCGCAAGTGACTGGTCGGATGGTGTCGCTGCATGTGGAAGTGAGCTGGCCGGCGACGCTGCCGTATGATAATCGTCAGAAGCAGATTTATTCCTTTTCCTCCTTTATTGCCCAGGCAGACTGAATCCGCATAATTCACGAATCTGCCGGCCCGGGAACTTTCGTCTTCGGTGCGGCATGGCCCAATTTTGCACGCTTCCTTTGATCTGGCACCTCGTATATTGTAACCGTTGATCGCTTGAGTCTATACACCGCAAGTTCATGATGCCCATTTGGCGCAGAAAGTTTACTCTGGTCGAGTTGATTGTGTCGATGGCGCTGGTCAGCTCCATCATGCTGATCCTGTTCTCCTTCCTGGCCTCGTCGCAGCGCACCTGGAGCCTCAGCGACAGCACCGCGCGTATCTACCAGAACTCTCGAACCGCTTTCAATATTATCGAGCGTGACCTGCAATGCATCGTCAACAGCGCGGTGTCGAATCGGGAGATTGGTCTCTATGTGTTCGGGCCGACGCCCGCAGATGCCAACGACGCGCTGCATGCCTGCTTTGTTGCCAGCACGGAGCCGCTGGCAGGTGCTTACTCGCGCCTCTGCGAGATTACCTACAAGCATCATATAGATTCGAGTGATCCGGCGACGCAGTACAACCTCACCCGTCAGTTGGTGTCTGACAACGACAGCGCCAACTGGGATTTTCTCGGGCAGCCGGCAGACTGGTGGCTGAATAACAACCTCAATCCCGACCTGGCTGAATTCCAAAAGGTTGTTGGCGGCGTTGCCGAGTTCAGCATGACTTTCTACACCGAGGACAACACCGTGTTCAGCGCCGGCAGCGATACTGTCGTCAGGCCTGCTCGCGTCGTTGTCGATCTTGTGCTTTTCGACGAGTCGTTGAAGAATCTACCGGCGACGCAGCGGTTCAAAACGCAGCGCTCATTCACCAAAGTTTTTTACCTGGGGCATCTGCAGAATTGAAACCTGCACGCCATCAACTGAAGCGATTGAGCGAACGGCTGCACGCAAGCGGTCGCTGCCTGGCACCTCGCCTGCGGGCGCACGCCCGTGAACGTGGTGTCGCGATCATCCTGACGCTTGGAGTCCTGTCATTGTTGCTGGTGATGGTGCTGGCTTTCGCTGCCACTGCGCTGCAATCCGTGACGACCGCACGCACTGGCGAGCATGTCGTCATGGCCCGGCTGTTAGGGGAGACCGGTCTGAACTGCCTGTTCGCCCAGCTCAGCGAAGAGTTTGCCGACTCTACCGACCCTTCGAATGTCTTTCCCGCTACCAAGTCTGGACAGAGCAATCATTTCGGTCTGACGACGGAGGGCAGCACTTGGGGCGGGCGCTACTACTGGGCGACGACCAGTACCGACAACGCCGGAATTGATTCGGCTCTGCATGTGGGCGTTGCCGGTGTCAGTTTCACACCGGCCCCGTCTGTGGCCTTCCTAGATTCCAGCATCGGCTGGATTCATCAGTTGGATCCAGCCGGCAGCGGCGCTATTGTCGGTCGTTTCGCGTACCTCGTCATTGACGAGTCCGGCCTCATCGATCCGACCTATGCAATCAGTGCCAGCGTGGCCGAGGGCAACGAAAACGATGTGCGCGTTGGTCGTACGACGTCGGATCTCGACCTTAGAGCAGCGTTCGACAGTGATGCCATGGCCGAGCACTTTCAGCCGGTCGGCCTGGGGAACGGCGAGCTGCCCGCCGGGTTGCCGTGGCTTTCGCGATTCAATATTTTGCGGCGCAACAGCGTTGTGGCTTCGAGTACTGCCAACATCGACGAAATGGTACGGACGATTTTCCCGCACAGCTACGATATCGAAGCCTATCACGACGGACACATCGACCGCCACCGATTCGACCTGGTCAATACCGACTGGAACGCTTACAACAACACCGTCACAACCGCCGGCGTCGCCAGCGGAGCGGCTGAATTCTGGGCTGGTGACAAGGTTGCGCCCAATACCGGCGGCATCCCGTGGCTGGCCTACGGGTCATCACCCTGTAAGTACGCGGTCATGGCCAATCTCATTGACTATTGCGATGCCGACAGCATTGCCACGACGGACAGTGTGTTCAATCCGACCTACACCGGGCTGGAAAAGACGCCGTACCTCAACGAATTCGGCTTTGATGCCCAGGTGATCGGTGACGGTAAAGGCGCCTTCGCGTTGCGCCTGGGGCTGACTGTCGAACTGGTCAACATGTTCACCACCGCGCTGGGCAACAATGGCAAGCTTAACGCGACGGTTGAGCTTACCGGTTCGAATCTACGGAACAGTCCAGTCACATTTGTCTTCAATTGGGCCAACCTCGGTAACGTTGAGGCCACCAGTTATGTGGCTGTGACACGACAGGAAAAAATTCTCTACATCGGAACCAATAGGGCGATCACGGACTTTGGCGTGCGTATTGTATCTGCACGATACACCGACGCCGGCGACCGGTTGTGGGATTTTTCACGGACCAGTGCAAGCGTGACAACCACGGTCAACCGGGGAACCGTACGTTTCATCACCTCGGAAGCCAACGACCCGCGTGACAACCTCGCTGAAGACGACATGACATGGACGCCCGGCGGCTGGTCACTGCTGCCCGCCGGCACCATTTCTCCAGCTGCAAAGAACAGCGTCTGCAACCCGAATCCGGGTGGCGATAAGGATATAGAGATTGGTGCGACGGAGCCATGGGAGGTTTCGACCGCGTACATCCGCAACGGCACAATGCAGACATTGTGGGAGCTTGGGTGCATTCATCGTGGGCGCCCCTGGGAATCGATCAACCTCACCGATTACGACGAGAATGCCGGCAGCAGATCTGGTATGGATGACTATAGCGATGGCGATGCCAACATCCTGTCACAGGTGAAGATGAGCAGTGACACGGTGGTTTACGGTCGCGTCAACATCAACACTTATTCGCCGAAGGTCGTCAAGGCTCTGCTTACCGGCGTGCCCCTCGGCGGTACCTATGCTTCTCCGGCGAGCACCGGCACTACAGTCACTGAGGCTGATGCTGCCGCTATTGCCGGCACGATCGCTTCGGTTGGCACGGGCGGGTTCCTGTACGCAAACAACCCGATCCTCGGCGGCAGTACTTTCGAAGAGCGCGGCATGATTGCCAACGTATCCAAGCTCTACGACAATTCCGTGATCACCATGTCCACCGATCGTCAACGCGAAGAGATTATCGGCAAGGTTACCAATATCACCACTGTCCGGCCCAACTATTTCACCGGCATCATTGTCTCACAGGTTGTCAAGGATTTCCCGACCGGCTACCTGGACGGCATTCTCGGCCAGTTCGACGTGGGAATTGACCGGATCCAGGCCGAACAGAAGTTTCTTGCCGTCATCCGCCGCGACGGCTTCACCAACGGTTTCACTATCGAGCGTTTCGAGTATTGGGACGAGTAATCAGCCGGCAGTGTTGCTGGCGTTACGCTTGACCTTGGCCGCGACAGATTGTAGCTTCGCAACTTCACTTGTCCACGTTGTGAGAGTTATGACACGAAGCATTTCATTTCATACCCTCGGCTGTCGCTTGAACCAGGCCGAAACCGCGGCCATCACCCGCTCGTTCGAGAGCCG
>DPYP01000107.1:0-156 GCA_003545375.1 Lentisphaeria bacterium | reverse complement strand
GATTTCGATATCGTCGCTGCCGATACCGACGCCGATATCGTCGTCGTCAACACCTGTACCGTCACCGAGAATGGCGATGCGGATACTCGACGTCTGGTCAATCGTATCAACCGCCGCAACCCCGACGCGCGCATCGCTCTGATCGGCTGCCAGGCG
>DPYP01000193.1:0-11472 GCA_003545375.1 Lentisphaeria bacterium | reverse complement strand
GGAGTGGAAGTATAGCTCCGTCCACAGCCGTGCCGGCAGGCGTCCGGCTTGTGCGGCGTCGAAGCCGGCTTGCCACTCGTCCTTCGTCAATGGCGTATTGATCTGGCCATGGTGATGCACACAATCGGTACCGGGGCGTGCGGTGAAGCTTGGCAGTTCATGCAGGGCAACGTTGACCTTGAGGGTGCAGCCTTCGATCGGGACGGCGTCCACCTGGGCCCGCCAATCAGCGGTTGCAGCATCGCCCAGGAGTGACAAGGTGACCTTTGGATCGGCGTTTGAAATGACGATTGGTGCGTCGATTTGTTTGCCGTCGGCGAGTTCGACGCCGGCGGCCGGATTGATCCGCGCTACCGGCATGCCGGTGCGGATTTCCACGCCGGCGTCCCGTGCGATGTCCGCCAGGATGAATGAAACCCGGCCCATGCCGCCTTTGACATAGCCCCACATGCCCGGCCGTCCGAACATGCGGCCGCAGGAGTGATGAAAGTGGATCGAGGCGGTGCCCGGCGTGAACGGGCTGGCGTTGGTGCCGATGATGCCTTGGCCGAGCAGGGCGCACTGCAGGCGTTCGTCGGTGATATAGCGTTCGACATACTCGGCCATCGACCACTCGAACAGCAGTCCCATGGCGTCGGGATCGTGGCCGACGCGTGCGGCCAACTCGTCGCGGCTCGGAGGCAAGCCGATCCACATGTCGTCAGCACCCGGCGGGCGGATAGCATCTCGTACGCTGGCCATGAGTGCGTACATGGCTTGGAAACCATCGACATCACCCGGCGCGAAAGTACGCAACTCGTCGCTGCAACGGTCTTCGTCCTCCCACAACTGGATGCTGCTGCCGTCGTCAAACGGAACAAACATTCCGGACTCTGCCGGGAACCATTCGAACCCGTGCGCCGGCAGGTTCAGTTCGTCGATGATCAGCGGGTGCAGCAGGCCACAGAGGTAAGCGCAGGGAGAGACCCGGTATCCCGGCCATGGTTCGTGGAGGCTGCAGGCGCCGCCGATCCGATCACGGGCTTCGAGAACCAGTACGCGTTTACCGGCGCGCGCCAGGCAGGCGGCGCAGGTCAGCCCATTGTGTCCGGCTCCGACAATGATTGCGTCCCATTGCCGGCCGTGCATCTAGTTGCCCAGCAGGAGTTGCCAACTGTCCTCACTGATCTCGCTGGAGGTCAGTTTGCCGAGTTCACCGAGTTCATCCAGCAACCGTTGCGCCTGCTCCTCCGTGGTGCAGGCGACCGTCCATTTCTCCTCGCCGTTCTGCAGCTCTTCCATGCCGATCTTGAAGCATTGATTTTCCTGCACGACACGGGAGCTGAAGTTTTCGGGGGCACACGCAGCCTGCCAGCGCAGGAACGCTTGGTCGTCGGTGTGCTCGAGCAGTTCGAATCCTTCGAAGCCGGGGGCGGTGGCGAGGTATTCGAGGACGGCTTTAAGTTCGCCGGCGTCGTGTGGGCGGATGGCGGCGAATTGTTCGGCGGAAGTTTCGTCGAGATCGAAACTGCCGAGACTCACAATTTGCAGGTTCGAGAAGGCCTTGGACAAGCTATTGATTGGGCTGTCCTGTCCGACGATGGAAAAGTGTACCTTGTACATATGAGGTCTCCTGAATCAGTGAATAGGTGGGGTCATTGTCAATGTAACCGAACCTGACGGGCTGTCCATTGTGCAACAACGCGGAAAATGAGTTGTCGAGGATGCAATGAGTAACTGTAAGCAAATCAGGGGAGGGGGACACGCAGTGGCCTCGAGCTGTTGCCGGCGCGGTCGTGGACGCGTAGCTCGAGCCAGCCGGGGACGTCACGCGGCAGGTCAAGCTGCGCTGGTTGAACCGTCAGCTTCCGACTCTGTCCCTGGCGCACAACCTTGCCGCTGGTTGTGACGAACTGCCAGTGCAGCTTGCCGATGCCGCTGGCGTCGTAGGCATCGAGCTGGACGGTGGCCTTTGCCGGCCAGTCGGCCAGGACGCAGAGGTTCTCCACATGCAGTTCTGCGTTTTTATTTTCGTGGTTCCGCTGGATCTCGATCTGATTGATCCGGACGTCGTCGGCCTTGTCGCCGGCGGCTTGCCGAACCGCGGCTGCGACGTTGATGATCAACGAGTACCATTCGCCGGCGGTCCACTGGATCGGTGTGTCGTGCTTGAGCACGTGCGGATGCTCAGTGTTGCCGCTGACCGGGATCACCACGTGTTCACCGGTGGTCGACAATCGCAGGCGCACCGAGAAGTCGCCGCCTTCCTGCAGTTGCGGTTGCCGCATGCGCAGCGCCAGGTACGGATGTGCATTGACATCCCAGCGGAGTACTTGCCAGATGTTTCCGCTTTTGCCGTGGCTGCGGGTCATGAGATACGGCGCTTCGCCCGGCTTGTGGACCATGTCGATAACATTGCCCTTGGTGCCTTCAAAGGTCGGTTCGAGCGTGCCGCGCCCTTCCCACTCACAGCGCCAGAACAGGTTGTCGGGCATCTGCGCCGGCAGCCATGCCGGGCCTGTTTTGTCATTGGCGTAATTGATCGGGATTGTGTAATCGCGGGCTGCCATCTGGTTGCCAGCTCCGTCCTCGATGTTGTCGATCGTAAAGGTGAGCGTGGAGCCGGCCGCTGCCTGGTTGAGTTGGCGTCGCAGGATGTACGGGTAATTCAGCTGCAGTATTTCCTTGTTGCTTTGGTGGATGAATTCGCTGAGGTACGGTTCGATTTCGATCGCTTTGCCATCGACGCGAAAGCGCAGCTTCTCCAGCGCCAGGGGTGCGCCGCCCGCAGTCGTCAAGGTGATGCGCAGCACGGTGCCGTTACCGGCAGGGTTATCTGACGGTTCGATTTTTATTTTGCTCGAGGTGATTGGTGTGTTGTCCAGTATGAACGGAACATCGGTGACACTTGATTGGCGGCCGTGCACATTGACCGCCTTCAGGAGCAGATGCCCGATGCCGTTGAAGTGCTTGAACTGCGGTGTGTGCAATTCGTAGTTCGTGATCTCGGACCATTCGATGGCCTGTCGCCGCTCATCGTCGAGCTGGTCATAAGGTGCCTTGCTCGGGTGCACTGCGACGTAGACCCTGTCGATGCCGACAAAATCGAAGTATTGTGGCGTGAATGCCAGGGCAGCGGGCGATGCGACGGCGGGGCCGAAGACGATATCGTCAATATTCCAGTCGCTGAAGCGTCCAGTCTGATTGGTCTGATGCATCGATCGAAAACGAAGGGTTTCTGGAAAGAAATGCGTTTTCAGATAGGCTCGATCCCGCAGCCCGTCAGCAGCCATTCCCATCCAGACTTTCCAGTGGCCGCTTCGGTCGAGAGGTGTGGCGTAACGTACCTTGACGGCTCTTTCGTAATTGTTCTCGCCAAGTCGGATATCAGATTTTTCCTGTAGGCGTAAAGTGATGTTGGTCATGGCATCGGCCCGATACCGGAATTGCATGATCGGATACCTGGCAAGGCTGAACGGAGCCTCCAAATCAAAGGCAAGCCGGTGATCCGGATTCGAGTTGTAGCATTGCATGAATGTGTCCTGTATCGAGTTGCCGTAAATCAGGCGCGTCTGTGCCTGGGGCGTGCCTTTGGGCGCATTGGACTCGAACGTTTCCAGTAGCTCGGTCAGCCCCTTGACGCCGAGCAGGACCGGCCGTGTTGGAGTTTCGGCATCAGCCCATTTGAGGACTCTCGTGTTCGACTGCGAGGCGCCGCCGTGGACGCTTGGCAAGAAGCTGATTTCAACGACGATGTCTCCAGTGTCTGCCAGCAGCTTGTCGAGGCGCGGCAGCATAGCGGTGTAGGCGCCAAAGCCGGCAGGAATGACATCGAGCCGGACGCCGTTGGCTTGCACGTTCATGCCGCTGAATCGGCGATTGCGATACTCAGCGGTGTGTTGTATGCGAATTCGACCAGCGACGTTTTTGTCCCAGGAGCAGTCGATGTCCATCTGCTCCGGCTCATTGATCCATGACAGTCGCAGTGTCGTGACGGCGGCACCGGGAATGACTGTTCGCAGCCAGGCAGTGGTCAGCCCCTTGCTGTCGAGTCGGTCGATAGCAGAGTTGATTTCCGAAATGTCGCTACTGCGTGCGAGTGTAGTGCCGTGAGCCTGGCGCAGCAAAACGTACGAGGTTTTCCTGGCAGCCGATGAATCTGCTGCGGACTCAGCTTCAGTCAATCTCGGCTTGCGATAACGAATAGGTGTGAGCTGGGCTACAGCATAGGCGGCGCCAGGTTGGTTGCCGCTGAGTCCCTGCAGTACGAAGCTCGGTTGTAGATTGCCGAAGCCGTCGAGGCGCACCATCATATTTTCCTGATCGAGGCTCGATCGAATCTCATCGACAGGCAGCCAGACGAAAACCTCAGTCCAGCGACCACGCTCGTGCCAGTTGCTGCGACGCCTTTTGGTGCCGGACACCGCTGTCTCGCCGTACATAGTGGTCGGACCCTTGCCGAAGCCGGTGCCGCTGATGCGGTGAAAAAATCGCTTTTCAGGTACGAACTCTCCGATCGCGTTTCGACGGCCGATCGAGTAGTGGAAATTGAACTCGGCGTCATCGGTACGCTTTATAAGGAATGACCAGCCGGCGAACTCCGCGAGGGGTTCCAGGGGCAGGTCTGGTCGGGCATGCATGGCCCCGGCACCGAGGCGATTGGTGAAGACGAAATACGGCCCATCCCACTTGCGCGTGTACCAGGCAATCTCGCCGTAGGCCACCGGATCTTTCACCGTCCAGAGACGCGGCAGCATGGACATGGCCGGATGGTCGCCTTCCTTGAGCTTCCCGTACTGGTTTTCGCGGCTGAGGCCCATTGCCGATTTCGGTACGATCGGAGCGTTGTATTTGCGGAAGTGCCGGGGCATCGGACGGATATCTTCGGCGGCGATCTTAACTCGGGCGACGACGATGGAATTGAGAAAAGTCCACAGCCCCATCATGCCTTCGTCGAGCGGCTCGGCGTCTGCCTGCTCGAATACCAACTCGTTGTCAAACCACAACTCAAGTTTGTTGCCGATACGCCGCAGCTTGAGATAGTACCAGGCACCGTGGACGCCACGGTCGTGCTTGATCCGGGGATCGGGGTTCAATTGCCGCAGACCGTCGCGGGTGCGGGGAACCAGATATTTTTCCGAGCGTGCAAATTCCTCGCCATTCCGAAACAGCTTGCTGTAGAGTTGGGAGTGATCGAAATCCCAACCGGTGCAGGTGACGGTATAGCCGCGACTCGTCGAGACGGTGTTGCTCAACATCGAGATGTTGATGTCGCCGCAACGACTGTAAAAACCCTCGCGCACCCCGGCGTAAACCTCGACGCAGAAATCGCCGCCGTAGCGGAATTTTGTCCACATGGCGCCGAAACTGTCGGCGGCTTGGCCGTTCATATGCGACCATGTCGGGTTGCACTGGAACCGGTTGGTTACTTGCCAGTTGCCGCCATTGACCAGCCAGTCGCTCGGGGCGCGGTTGAACATGTAGTCGGTCACCCGGTAGCGGTAGACTCGGCTGTCGGTCAGGTCCTTGTTGGCGTAGCCTTCCAGACGCATGCGTCTCCCCTTCAACGGCCGATCGAGCTGGGCGCGGCAGACGATCGTGTTGTTGAATGTGACCCATGCCGTGTAGCCCTCATAGTGCATCGTGATGAGTGGCGGCATCTGTCCCTTGCGTTCCTGCGGCATCAGCGGAACCGCATCGATCTTGCCGACGCCGAGCTCGATGTCGAGCAGCTCGCGGTCACCCGGGCGGATCAGCCGGATATTGCCGCCCTCCAGTTCGAGTACCAAGGGCCCGACTTCGCGATCTTCCAGAATCCCCATGAACAATTTCCCAGCCGCGACGACCGGCAAGGTAACCTCGAAGCGGCCGAAGAAATCGCTTTTGTGCCAGGCCGTATTGCCTTTCGGATCGATGATCCAGTCGCCTTCCGGCGACGACCAGTGGCGCATGTAGGGGTCGTCCGCGAACCGGCGGTTCTTCTCAAAGTGGTTGCGGTACAGTTGCCGCTCGAACACGTACTGCATGCCGGAGACGAGGGTTCGTGTGTTCGGGCCGACAAATACCCCGGAAGCGCCATCCAGGCGGCGGTCATGTTGATGGACCAGTGCGAGGTCGCCGTCGCGATAAAAACGCACTTCACGGCCGTCGCTGGCGTCGACCATAAGGTTGACCATCGGCGGCTTGCCGTCTTTTTCGATGGGCTTCAGTGATTTCTGCCAGACTTGCAGCGGCTTGGCGACATCGTCAATCACCTCGTAGACCCCGAAGATTTCGGCGTTTGCAGCCTGCTCATAGGTGAAACGATAGTGCGGGGCGTTGCCGTCGGTGTAGCCGGCCAGCAACCCGATGCTGTCGCCGCCCATGATTGACTTGAAGTTGGCACTGAAGACATGCGGACGGTCCACTGTGCCACCCAGCACCAGCCACTGGGGATTGCGCGAAATGGCTGGGGACAGTTCGCCTGGACCTTTGATATTTTTGCGGCGTTGCGGGAAAAAGTCGCCATGCTCGAGGACGGTATAAAAGCGAATGTCACGGGCCTTGCGCAGATCGAGCTCGCCGAGGGTATGGACCTCGAAGTCGTCGAATCGCACTTCGGTGGGGGCGTTGGCAAACAGTCCGTAGCGTCCGCCCGCTGGCAGGAGGTGCGGCAGGTCAATGATCTTGACTCGGTCCAGGTAGCAAACGATGCGATCCTGTCGGGCTTCGACTCTCGGCATAACCCATTGGTTTGGCGTAAGGTCCATAGCGACGGCGTAGAGCCGCTGGCGCTCGTCGCTGCCTTGCCGGCGCCACAGCGTGAGGATTGTCTCGTCGCTGGCGCGGGTCGGCGTCGACATTGTGAAAGCGTAGTATTCGTCCGGTCCCTGATAGTGGAAGACCAAGCCGCTTTCTGTCCCCGGCACGAATTCGACGGCGGCACTGACTGCGTAGTCGTCGTGGAAGTCTTCGCCGTCGATGACCACAGCGTTGACTCCCTTGCCGGCGAGACTGTAGAAATTGGCGCTGAGTTTCTCCTGTGGCGGATAGTCTTCGGCGCGCTTGTCATCACCTGCCGCCAGCACCCGGTCACGTACGGAGCGTAACGCCCAGGTGCCGGATACCCGCCCGAACGGTCCGAGATTGGTGCCTTTTGTCCGGCGGTAGTTGGCAATACAGGCTTGGTCGTCGGCTGACAACGAAGTGATTTTCGGCCTGATCTTGCCGGCGGTATCGATGCCCTCCAGCACGGCGCTGTCACCGTTGATCCCGACGAGCTCACCGACGAATTTTCCGGTGTCGACGATGTCCCATTCGCGGATGAGAGCGTTCATGAAATCGGCATGGACTTCGACGCGGCCGGTTTTCTGGAAGTACGGCTCTTTTTTGTCCTCCGGCAGTTGACTGGTCGGCAGCAACACGGTGAACGGCAGGGGCAGCGCGACGGGCAGCAATGCGATGCGGCGGTTATCGGCGTAGATGCTCCAGTACGCCGGTCGCACCTTCAGGACAATGTCGACGTCGCGCTCGTCCGTCGGCATGCCGGCGATGTCGAACTGCGCAGTATGGATCTTGTCGTGATCTTCTGTCTGGATCACGGCAGTGGGATCTTCACGCCGCAATTGGACTTTCACTGCCGTGCCTTTGCCGCCGTCGAGGTGCAGTGTCAGGCCGTCGCCGTCCAGCCATCTGGCAGCGAAATTGAGATTGCCGGGGGCGCGGCGCACGCGGTCGACTTTTGCCAGGTCGGCGGCTGCCGCGACAGAGGCGATCACCAGTCCGATCAGCAGCAGGCAGCAGCGGGACGTTTTGCAGCGCGGTTTTGTCATTGCGTCAAGGCCGGGCGGGCGTCAGCCCGGAACTGTTTTGGATTGCCGGGTGTGAGGTTTGGTTCCATGGCGTCAGGCACAGGGGACGCACGCTGGCTTCCATCATTATGCTGGATTATAGGCAAAGTTTCGTCGGGAAAATTCAGTCCAGGACTTCGGCACAGACTTCGGCCAGCACCTCGAGCCCCTCGTCGAGCGCCGACCTGGGCGTTGTCAGCGGCGGGCTGATTTTGATGCATTCGCCGCCAATGCCGACCGGTGCGAACATCAGCAGGCCTTTGTGGAAACAGCTTTCGTTGATCAGGAAAGCAGTGTCCGGATCAGGCGTTCGCGTGCCGGGCTTGACGATCTGAATACCGCCGACCATGCCGCGGGCCCGGGCGCAGCCAAGCCGTTGCGGGCAGGTCTGCTGGATTTCATCGAGTCCGGCGGCCAGCACCTGGCCCAGAGTTGCGGCATTTTGTACCAGGTTCTGCTTGTCGATTACTTCGAGGTTGGCAATGGCACTGGCGACTGCTACCGGGCTTGCCGAATGCGTTGAAGTCATCGAGCCGGGGCTGTACAAATCCATGACGTCGCCGCGGCCAATCACCGCGGACAAGGGCAGGGCGCCGGAAATGCCTTTGCCGCATGCGATGAGATCGGGTGTGATGCCGTAGTGTTCGAAGCCCCAATACGTGCCTGTGCGGCCGAAGCCTGACTGGACTTCGTCGAAAATCAGCAGTGCACCGCAATCGTCGCACCATTTTCTGAGCTGCTGCGCGTACTCGGTCGGCATGAAATCGGGGCCGACGCCCTGGTAGGTTTCGGACATGACACCGGCGACCTCTGCGGCGGCGATACCTGCGTCTGCCAGAGTCGACTCGAACAGGCTGAAATCTGTATTTTCGTTCTTGAAGCCATCAGGAAACGGCACCTGCACAAAGCTCGGGTCGAGGTCGCCGATCCAGGTCTTGCCGGCGGCCATGCCCCCTGCTGTCTGTGCGCCCATCGTACGGCCGTGGAAGGTGTTGACGAAGGTGACAAAAACGTTTTTCTGTGGGCCGACCTGTTCACGGCCCCAGGTTTTTGCCAGCTTGATGCAATTTTCCGTCGCCTCGGAGCCGGTGGAGATGAGGAACACCTTGTCGAGGCCGGCAGGCGCACGCTCGGCGAGCATCTTCGCCAGGCGGGCGCGGCCCTCGTGGGGAAAGCAGTAGGTCGCCAGCAGGGGTTTGTCGATCATTTGCCGGATGGCCTCGATCATCTCGGGGTGCCCATGGCCGCTGTTGGTAATCAGTACGCCGGAGGACCAGTCGAGCCAGGTGTTGCCCCAGGCGTCGTGTACCTGAAAATCGCTGGCATTGTCCCAGACTACCGGCGGCTGGCCCTGCATGGAAACGGGCTCGTACCGCATCAGGTCCTCGAAGATCGGCAAGGATTCCGGCACCGGCAGCGGTGTCCGGATCGTCCGGTATTGTGTGTCGACTGCCGGTACGTCCACTGGTGTCATCGAATATTTTCCGCCTGCCATTCGTACTCCCTGAATCTGTAAATTTCGGCACGTAGAGAAACGTGTACTATACTATAGTTCACGGCTTTGACTTCCCCTTCGCATCAGGTTGAAAGAGTGAATGAAAATCTCGATTTCATGTCAGTTTGCCGTGCTCGCGGTGTTCGGTGTGACCGGGTACGTATCCGAAGGCGGGCTATTGAATCGCCGCGGCGGCGATGACGAATCACAGTATTTCCTGCGTAAGGCGCGGCAGCATTATGAGCGTATCGGGGAATGGAGGCGACACGGCTGCGTCCAGATCCTCGAGAGATATGACCAACTGTATGGCGCCACGTCCGAAGAGGTCATGGCGTGGCTTGCGGACCGTCGATCAGTGATTCGCGAGATCGTAGCAGATTTCGAGAAGCGCAGGACCTCAATCGATGAATTCAGAGCTCGCTTAGCAGACGCCGACGAGATCCTGCAGACAGGTTGCGAGCAGTACGGCCTGATCACCGCTCATCTGCGGTTGATCACTATCAGAAAATCAGTGCTTCCGCGCCTGCGCGATGTGATCGAGGTGCGTCACCAGCGAGGAGAGATCGATGATGCCAGTTATGCCGAAGTGCAAGCGTGGCTGGCGGCGCATGATGCCGAGATCGACACTGTTGTCGGCGATCTTAAAACCGGAGCGATATCTGCCGATGAAATCACAGTCGTATACCATGACCTACTTCAAACGATGAAAGCCGCCATGCAGCATCACGGCTTGGGTGACGGAGATCTGGAACGGCTGATCGGTAAAAGCGAAATGCGCCCCAGAAATAACGACGCGGTGCGCATCACCGCGGCCCAGGCGGGGGAGGTTCGTGTATATCTGGCAGAACTCCGGGAATTGTTCAAGCGGGAAAAGTACATTGAACTGCTCACTGATTATGTTTGGATGTCAGACATCGAGCGCAACAGGTGGCAGGAAAGACCCGATCGATATGTTGCCGTAGTGAAAAGTAGACGGGAGGTCATTCTGGCCGTGATCCCCACGCTGATGGGCGGTGAGAACTGGTTTGTTCGTCCGGATGGCACGATTCATGTGGTTGCAGGCCTGCGGGCTATGTCATCGTACCGCGGAAAATTCCGCAAGAACAAAAAGTCGGGGGTCATGCCCAGTATCACTTTGAAACAGAGGCCGGGCGAGGGCCATTGGCGTTTCGAGGCCAACGGTTTTCATTACTGGCACAGTCGCGAACTTCGTGGTCTCGAGCTGCGCTGAGACCAGATCGAGCCACTCACAACCGAACCCGCTACATGTCCGACTGTCCCACAAACAACAGAACCGCTGCCAGGATTCTCCTGGCCGCCTGCGCAACGATCATTTCCCTCGTTGCTGCGGAGCTCGCACTGAATTGGTGCCTGACATCGGTGGCATCGCCGCGGCTGCTGCAGAAGTACGGGTCGGTCAAACAGATTCGCAGTGCCGCTGCCCTGCGGTTCGCGGCGCATCCGTACCTGCCCTTCATTCCGGCGCCGAATTACGCCAAGGGACCGAACCGCCACAACACCCTCGGTTTTCGCGGCGACGAGGTTGCTGTACCGAAGCCTGACGGCGTCTACCGTATCGTCCTGCTTGGCGGTTCGACAACCTATTCGACGGCCATCGACGACTATGGCAGATCGTATCCCGTTCTCCTTCAGCAAGGCCTGCGAGCGTCCGGCCATGGACAGGTCGAGGTGGTCAATGCCGGGTGCTCGATGTATTCGTCCTGGGAAAGTCTGATCAATCTCCAGTTCCGCGTGCTCGATCTGGAGCCGGATCTGGTAATCGTCTATCATGGCATCAATGACGTGCATCCACGATTCGTGCATCCGGCATCGGCGTACACTGGCGACAACCACGGCAGTCGCATGGCATTCATCGACCGACCGCAGAGTGCCTGGAACTGTTTGGCGCTCCTGCGAGTCGTGCGAACTGTATGCGGGCAACGCCGGGGCAACGCCGGTATGGGCGTATTTCAAACGTATCACGGTGTTGAAACAAACCATGCCGATCAGTTTGAGTTGCAAAAGAAACGAGGTACATATCCTGCCGGCATATTTGAGTCCGTGCCCGCTCACCGTATGCTGGCCGACAACCCGCCCATTTTCTTTGAACGAAATCTCCGGAGCATCGCCGGTATCTGCCAGGCGCAGAATGTTGATTGCATGATGATG
>DPYP01000158.1:8263-11043 GCA_003545375.1 Lentisphaeria bacterium | reverse complement strand
GATCGCGCCGGACTCGATTGTGCCGCTCGACCCGGTGGCCGGGAACCGGCTGGAGATCAGGGCGGTGTTCGAGTGGGACGATGCCGAGGAATTCGGCCTGGTCGTATGCTGTTCGCCCGGCGGCGAGGAACAGACGCAAATTCGTTTTAACGCCAATCCGAACCATTATTACCGCCGGGAGATACCACCGTTGCGGGAGCTCGTCCTCGATGTTACCCGCTCCAGCACCAGGCCGGATATAAACAATCGCGAATCGCAGCGCTGCCACGCTGCCCACGTCGCCGGGGAACCCGTCGAACTGCGGGTCTTCATCGATCGCAGCGTCGTCGAAGTGTTCGTCAACGGCGGCCGCTATTATCTGGCCAAGCGCATCTATCCGGCACGGCCGGACAGCATCGGCGTACGGGTTTTTGCAAGGGGCGGCAAGGCGACGCTGCGGTCTCTGGACGCATGGCAGATGAAGGCGATCTGGCCGCTGGAAGAGAATGGGTAAAATGATTGAAAATAATGCGACTACGATTCGATGCGCGCCAATCCCATCGGCAGGATGTTGTACTTGATCTCGAGGCGCAGGACGTACAAGGTGAAGGGCGGCGCGATGTCGTCGGGTCGCTCGTGCAGGATCAGATTTACTTCGTTGTCGCCCTGCCGGATCCAGTCACCGCCGGTGAGATCGAAAGACGCCTCCCAGTCGCCGTGCATGCCGTTCCAGTTGAAGGCGTACTGCCAGCTCACACCCCACTTGGCGGCACTCACCGGCACCTCTTTGCCGTTGACGCGCAGGGAAATCTTTTCGAACGTGGTGAAGTGCAGGAGATCCAGGCGCAGGGTGATCGAGGCCAGTATGCGATCGCGCCGGGCCGCGGCAATATCGTCGCTGACCGGGACGGTGACCGTGACACCCGGGCCGTCCGGTTCGACGGGGATATCGACCGGGAGCTGGTGGCGATGCCATGAAAGGTTCTCCATGCCGAAGAAGCGGGACTGATGTGACACGCCGATGCCCGCAAGCATGTACAGCTTGTCCTTGCGCGCCAGTGTCGCAGGGTCGCCGCACTCCGACAGGATAGCCATGTCGCCAGGACGATTGGTCATCTGGTGGTGGTGGAAATTGAACAGGCTGATACCGTCGACACCGTGGTGCCAGGCATTCGACATCGCAGCGCGTACGGCCTCGATCGGCGGCGGCCGGAACCGTCCGGGGCCAACGCCTTCCGTGACGCTGGCATAAACCGTTATGTCCGTGCCTGCCGTCAACTTGACGAATGCATCCAGGGGCAGCTCGCAGGTTGTGTCGTAATAGACGGTCGGGGTCAGCGACGTCACCAGCCCTTCGCGCAACCAGGTCTTGATGTCGAATCCCGATGCTTCACACACTTCGAGCGACCCGGGTATGCGGACTGAGAATCCAAGCGGGCGCCCCCGCTCCTCGCCGACTCGACCAAGCTGCTCGTGCACTTCGCGCATGTAGTCGGTGAGGATGTCGCAGGCGCGATGGACATCCGCCTTCGTAAAGCTGTGGAAATTGTGGCGTGTGAAATCCAGCTCGAACCCGTCCAGATCGTAACGGCTGCAGAGGTCCTCGATGAGCTCCTTCCGGTGTTCGCGGACAGCGGGCACCGCGTAGTTGAGATGACGACACGCCATGATCTTGCCATCAGGCCCCGGTGAGTGGATTTCAGATGCGCAGTCGTCGCCGACAAAATATTCCGGGTGATCCATGCAGAACCGGCTGCGTGGACCATACTCGGGCGGATGCCCGTCGTTGAAGCGCATCGACCCCCAGAATGGTTTGCCCTGAGCATGTGCGGCAGCGATCACCCCCGACGGCCAGATCATAGCGATGTACAGCAACTCCAGGATCTCGAGCGAGGTGCACGCGGCGATCAAGAAGAAGCAGGAGGAAGCAAGGAAGCAAGCCCTCGAGAGCGCAGACGAGCGCCGCGAGAAGATCCTCGCATCCGATCTCGCCGACCGGCTCTGATCTTGCCGGCATAAGCAACGGACGCCGCTGCGGAAGGTCTAACTTCTAATACGGCGTGTAATGCGGATCGCCGCCCGGCGGCGCGTGATAGCGGATAATGTGATGGCCGTCCGGGAAATACCAATTGCCGCCGGCAGTCTGGGTCATTCCCCTGTGGCGATGGGTTTCGACGTGGCCGTCAGCGTAGCCGACATTGTTTTCGTTGTACTTGAGCACGTGCGGCATCCAAAAATATCCGTTCGCGGCCTGATTATCGGAATGAGCGTCAAGCGACGTGTGGGAGTTGTTCCAGCTCGGGTCTGTCAGAATAACGTCGCTCGAATTCCCCACCTTATACGGTGCAGAATCCGTCTGTGAGTTCTCGGTGTTCGTGAAGTCGAAATTCGGATCCGTAGTGGATCGGTCAACGGGGTGGAAACCTGCGTATCGATTGTATCCGATGACGACCAGGTCGCCTTTCTCGTCATTGTAGGTAGTCGTTGAACTGTTCGAGTAGTGCAGGCCGCCAATCTGTGTGGGCTTATCCCATCCATCAAACGGGCACCAGCCGACAATCGAATCGGCAAGCACCAGTTCTGCGAAGAGATCCAGCCATTCATCCTTGTCATAGCCGAGGTTGCGATACACATTTGGCCCGCGGTGGTTCCAGATCTGGTTGGAGTACGACTCGTTGCCGGTCGTCTTGACGTGCAGCGGCCATGTGGCGTCGTATTCCACCGCGTAGATGGTCATTCCCTTGGCGAGCTGTTTCATATTGCTCATGCACACGATAACCTTGGCGCTCCGCTTGGCCCTG
>DPYP01000158.1:3550-7882 GCA_003545375.1 Lentisphaeria bacterium | reverse complement strand
AAGTTCTATGAGCGTGAAGCGGCCTTTCTTCTTCATCAGATCCCTCTTTAAGGCGGCGGAGCCGCGAATGCGCGGTATCAGAAATTTAGGTCCGCGTACATCTGATTCCAAGAATCTCAGTGGGTTTATTTGCGGAGTCCGCAATGCCTACGGCATCGGCCCGGCAGTGCGTCGCTGCCGGCGAGTGCCAGGCTCGCTGCCCACTTGTCGATCCGTCCCCGGCCTTTGAATCCACTGGCAGAATTCGGAATGGGCGACGACTGTACGTCAGGCAACTTGGTTCTGACTTAAGGGCAAAGAAGTGGATTTTGACAAGCGTTCCCCGTAGGACGATCCCTCCGCGGGGGAAAGGGACATAGACGCCGAAAGTGACGACCGCGGCGGGTCGCTACTAAGCTCCCGTGGGCTTGTTGTAATGGCCGACACCACTTCTCAAGCCCTTAAGTCCGTGCCATTTCAACCTACCTGGTACCATAAATCCCCAAACACACCAAAATGCACGACCAATGAGCCAACCCAACCAACCCGATAAGAAGTCTCACGCCACGACGCAACGTCGCAACGGGATGGCCGATCGTCCTGCAATCGGCACGTCAACGAGCGCGCGGCGTACCAAAGCTCGCCAGTAGCCGACTGTGACGCCCGCTACTACCCACCGTGTCAACGAAGGCTATTTTAGCAGAACGCTTACCTTATGAGACCTGTTTGGACAACCGCGCTAATCGTGGCGGGACAAAATGAGCATACGAGTACATCCCAGCAACAAGCACTGTGTGGCCAAGCGCGTGAAGCAGTTCCGGCTGCCTGCGATCAAGAAAGAGATCCTGCGCGGTGACGGAGCGAAAGGCTCGCCGGTAGCCGACCGTGTCAGCGACGGGTTCATGGTTCGAGAGACGCGCGTGCCGGCGTCGAAGAAGACGGTGTTCAAGACGTACGAAAACGGCCGCGACCTGCTGATCGCGGTGTGCCTGCAGGATATCTATGACCGCGGCCAGGGCGTGGTCGATCCGCTGCCGGACAGCTGCGAGGTGATGCTGGATCCGTACCATGACCGGCTCTCCTCGTTCCATTGGTTCTTCCACGTCGACCAGTTTTTCGGACCGGCACACCACACGCCGTATCCGGCGGCGCATTCCACCGCGTTTCCGTTCCTCGAACACAAAAAGTACTCGTACACCGCACCCAGCCCGGAGGAATTCGGTGGTCTTGAACGATACGCCTGGTGCTTTATCTGGTTCAATCTCGACGATGTTTTCCGGCGGGGGCCGGCGTGCGGTATTAACATCGGTCGAGCCTGGCCGTTTCCGGAGGAGGTGACGTCGTGGAACCACGGCACCTGCCCAGCGGTGTCGACGTCGTACGGGACGCTGTACAAAGGGCGCGGACCGGTCGTTGTGCAGGTCGCGCACGCCGATGTGGATGGGGACAAGCTGGTCGTTGAAGGCACGTTCGAAGGGAAGACGGCACCGGAATTCCAATTGCTCGACCCATGTGGTGAAGCGGTCCGCTGCCGGCGCTCAGGCAAGGCTAACAACTGGCGCCTACGCGCGTCGCTGAAAGGGCGTCAATCGGGCCGCTATCGTTTGATCCCGCAGGCAGGACGTCGGGTAGAGCCTGAGTATTTCGCGGTCGACGTGATCCTCAAGCCGCGGCCATTCACCGTCGGATTCACCTTCGATGTGGGCGACGACATCATGACGTCTGAGCTGCCGTATACGCCGGAGGCGCTCGCCGCCGAAATGAAGCTGATGGCGGATACCGGGTTCACGCGTGTGCATTGGGTAGACAGGACGCCGGAGCGGCTCTTCCTGAACCCGATCGCAAAGGTACAGAAGTTGTTCAGGGAGACGTATCGCAACTGTGGCGACATCATGCCCCTCGCCGCGAAGCTGGCCAAGGCAGAGGGACTCGAGTTCATCGGCGTTCACAAGACATTCGACATCGCTGCCGACCGCCCCGGCAACCCGGGCGAACGGGGGAAGTCCGTGACCAGCCTCCGCAATGTCCCGCTGGAAGCGCGCCAGTGCATTCGCGACAACCAGGCCGCAACGATGCAGCTGCATCCCGAGTGGCACCAGCCATCCGCCGAGCCGGTGACGAAGCTCTGTGTCTATTCCCGCGAGCCGATACCCGAGTTCAAGCGTTCCGAGCTGCGGTTGTGGACGAGTCTCAACAACCGGAGCTTCAAGCCGTACCGCGGCAAGATCACGATCGCCACGCGCAAAGTGCGACGTCCGCACCAGGTGTGGACCGCTGCCGGTACGGTACCCGGCGCCGGGACGCAGACGAACTGGGTACTCGAGTTGTCGGGGCTGAAGGTCACCGATACGTACGTCGTCATCGACATCCGCAAAGACGCGACCTTTGTGCACCGTACGTACGCACTAGTCGAGGCGTACGACGCTACGGGCCGCATCGTGCCGAACACTATTGGCACCCGCGGCGGCGATCATCGCAGCGGCATCATGTTCTATCGGGAGTGGGGCCCCGGCTGGATGAACCGCTCCCAATTCTATCTCGAGGACTACCGCTGGGGCAAAGGCGCGCACGGTCTGGCATTGAAGCGGCACCCGAACCTGCCGACCTTGCTCGAACCGAGCTATGACGCGGCGCGCGAGGTATGGCTGTGGCATGTACACCGGATTCTGAACACTGCCGCCGACGGCTTGAGCATCCGCACGCTGTGTCAGCACAACAACATTCCGGACTACATGCTCTACGCGTTCGCCGAGCCGGTGCGGGAGACGTTCCACAGTATGTACGGTCGCGCCGTGACACCGTCCTGGCAGGACTGCGAGCGGGTGCGCCGGATCCGCGGCGACTTTTATACAGAGTTCTTCCGGGCCGCGCACAAGGTCACCGCCGCCGCCGGCAAGAAGCTGATCGCCCATCTCGAACACGGCATCGAGGTACCGCCGCAGTACGACCAGCGGATGGAAATACATCTCGATTGGCCAACCTGGATACGGGAAGGGTTGATCGACGAGGGCTTCATCAAGAACATGGGATCGCAGGACCCGTATATCCATGAGAACGTGTTGCCGCTGGCGAAGCAGCACGACACCCCGATGACAATCTGCGCCAGCAACGCGTCATCCTACATTTCGCCGCGCTTTATCGAGCTGACTCGCGCCCTCGTCGAGGACGCCAGAGCTGCAGGGTTCGACGGCTATATCTTCTACGAGGCCGCAAGCTTCAAGTACCGGAACTCGGAGAATATCCCGGTCTGGCGCAAGCAGGCTGGGGAAGCGTATCGGGCCGTGACGGCTGTCGGGGACGTATAGGGAAGTCCCGATCGCTCCTAGACAACAGATGCGGGAAAGGACAACGGATGTCTACGGCAAGACAACGGATGAATACGGCAAGACAACGGATGAATACGGCGATGATGTATGATGGCCGGAACAACTGCAAGGGGACGACCATGAAGATTGCGTGTTTGGGTGGCGGTGGATTGTACTTTGTTCGGCCGGTGGCCGATTTCGCGCTATGCGAGGAAATGCACGGCAGCACGATCGTCCTATACGATATCGATCGGGACCGCGCCGAACTGATCGCGAAGATGGGGCGGCGGTTCAGCCGGACAGCGGGCGCCGGCCTGAGATTTCGTGTTGCCGAAACGCTCCGCCAGGCTGTTGACGGCTGTGATTTTGTCCTGACGTCTATCGGCGGCGCCGGCGCTTCCGGAGCGGCCGGCTATTATGATTCACCGGTGCATCTCGGCGACAAACTGATCTGTGCCCGCCACGGCATCCAGCAGGTCGTCGGCGACACCGCCGGGCCGGCTGCGATGATGGCGGCATTTCGCAGTATCCCGATCCACCTGGAAATCTGCCGTGCTGTGTCGAAGTACTCGCCCGAGGCTGTGCTGCTCAACCATGCGAACCCCATGGCCGTGCTCTGTCGCGCGATGATCAAGTACGGCGATGTGCAGTCCGTGATTGGCATCTGCCATGGCTCCAGCACGGGATCATGCACGTTGCGCGTATCCTGGACGTGCCTTGTGTGACACCGAGGATTTCATGCAAGAACTGTTCGAGAGCAATCGGCGGCGCGTTCCACATCAAGTGCGCACTGTCGATATTGAAGAAAAAACGGGGTAAAGACATGATCCGTTGGGGAAAAGTGTTTCTACACGAGATTATCGAATAAAATAGCACCCAGATTTCCGGTTTCCCGTCCTCAAGACTTCCAGGCGTTGCAGCACCACACGAAGTTCTCAAATTTCCTGGGGATGGGGCACGTCCCGTCGCCCAAAGGATACTCCCCGTTTCTCATGGTGGTTCAGGAAAGATATCCGGCGCGGGTGCGGCGGACCAGCCTTTGCTCGGG
>DPYP01000158.1:2813-3154 GCA_003545375.1 Lentisphaeria bacterium | reverse complement strand
AAAAAAGCCCGGGAATCACTCGATTCCCAGGCTTTCCGTAGTAAAAACCTTGCGGTCCCGCTTATGGGTTATTCACCCAGCTTGCTGTCGATGACGGCATCGATTTCAGAACCGACGTCGCAGTTGTCCGGGTCACAGATATTGGCGCTGATCATCAGAGAAGTGACAATCACGTCGGCTGTATCCCGAATGTCCTGGACATTCGCCGGCGGATTTTCGCCCAGAATCGCGCAGGCCAAATCGACTGCCGAGTTGGCGACATCCTGACAAGACACACACGGCGCATCCGCACCAGCGGCGCCAGCGTCACCAGCGGCACCAGCGTCTCCAGCGGCACCAGC
>DPYP01000158.1:0-2392 GCA_003545375.1 Lentisphaeria bacterium | reverse complement strand
CCCTGCGCGCCGGCAGCGCTGTCCGCCGCGCCACCGCTGCAGCGGGGATCCTCGATTGTGATCGACATGTAAATCGAGCCGTCGGCTGCCAGCATGGTGTAGCCGTGTCGCGCAAACGGAAGGATTTCTTCATAGTCGGCCGAGCCAGAGCTGCTGATTCGGAAGTCAACAGTACAGTCCGTCTTAACCGCGAAATCGCGCGTGTAGGTGGCACCCCGGTCATAGTCCTGGAATCTGATCTGGTTCCACGTCTCGTTGCCATCCTCTCTGGCGTATGCCTGTACGAGAAAGTGCTGCCGTGCATTCTGGTTTTTGGGCGCTGTCACAGCACCGCCCTGGATGTCGAAATTACTCATTGAATCGATATTCTGAACACCCATGCCGTTATCGACATTGATCATGTGCACTAAGGAGAGTCGACCGCTGCCGCTCATCTGCTGCGAGATAGCTAAGACGTTTACCTTGTCGCCATCGCTAAGCTGGGCGAACGCGGTCGGCATCACAAACATCGTTATCACGGCCATTGCCATGGTTGTGAGTAGCTTATTCATTTTTGTTTCTCTCTCTGAGTTTGGGATTTTGGAATTCTGCCGCTCTTCCATCGGAAGTGGCGGCGTCGAGTTGCAGCGACCGCCAGCCTTTCGGCCACCGATCACCATCTTGTTGTGCTGTATTTGTTGTTATGGATTGTTGGTTTGTGGTTCAATTACATCGCGGTTTCCCGCTTGCTTTGTGTTATGGTATAAGATATCCGCAGGCGGATTGCAAGCCTATTTCTGAAAAATCGGTTTTTTTTCGGGGCACGATCGGGGGCACGATTTCGGGGCAGGATAACAGGATGACAGGATGACAGGATGACAGGGCACGGGTTAGCATTTGCACTCGCTGCATCGTAGGTTAATCACACGCCAATCACGAAAACCATACACTGGAGACTCAAACAATGCACCGAATCCCGATCATGCCGATGTCCGTTGTCACGACTATCTTGCTGACCATTACAATCGCCGGCGCCGAACCGGCGCTGGTCAAGGGCTACGGCGAGACGCAATGGGGCCAGAGCCTCGAGGAAGTCGCCGCCGTCGTCGACGGCAAGAAAGATGAGAAGCCCGGCGCCTCCCGACAGGGGATCGAAATGTCACGGTATGTCTCGACCGAAGGCAAGGCGGACAGCACCGAATATCACTTCATCAACGACATGCTGTACGAGGTCACCGCCTATTTCCGATTGCCCGACGCGCCCGAAGGCAGTACCGATGCATTCGGCTACAAGATGGTCCAGAAGATGATCGCGGAGAAATACTACAAGGATGAAGAAACACGGACTGCGTTGCAGGCGGCACAGACCAGGGTGCAGGCAGCGATGGCCGGTGATGGCGCGATCATGGTGATGTACACCAACCTCAAGACCTCGAATGAGGTACACGCGGCAATGAAGCGAGAGCAGGAGGAGGCCAGGAAGAAAGCCCTCGAGAATCAGGAGGAGCGCCGCGAGAAGATCCTCGCATCCGATCTCGCCGACCGACTGTGATTTTGCCACGCAAAAAAAACAACATGAAACGCGGTTCAAGTTTACGTTTTCGACGACCGCGCATCGCAATATAGCTAAGGATACTGTGGCTGCGAAACGAGCTACATCTTCATGAAAGTTCACAGCGGCACCGGTTTTTCCAGCCTCCAGGAAGCGGTTTTTTTCCCTTTCGATGACCACAGCATTCCGTTCAGCACCGGTCTGCGGCTGTTCCTGACACCTGGCAAATCAGCCGACCAGGTCAATCCCACGGTCATCTCCACTGGACCTGAGGGGGCGCCGGACGAAGAGACGGTCCGCTTCTACGGGACAGTGATCCCGGTCGACGGCGAGCTGCGCATGTGGTATCTCGCACGGGGCTACCAGGACAACGAAATCTTCGCCCCCAACGCCTTGAGCTGGGACCCGGAGGTTGGCTGGATCACCGGCGCCAAGGGGTTGCGGGCCTGCTACGCAACCAGCACCGACGGTATCCACTGGAAGAAACCCAATCTCGGTCTGGTCGAGTACAACGGCAGCAAGGACAACAACATCGTCGATCTCAGCGGCGGACGCTGTGACCTCGCTTCCCTGCCGGTTCTCCATGACCCGGACGACCCCGACCCCGACCGCCGCTTCAAGGTCGCCTACGAAAGCCTGCCGCACGGCGCCAGGGCCGCCGCCGCCTACAGTCCCGACGGACTGCGCTGGACCGAGTGCGCCAGCAACCCGGTGGCGACACTCATGGAACAGACCGGACTCACCCGCTTCAACGGCTGCTATTACATGAACGGCCAGGCCGGCGGACACTTCGGCGTCGGACGCAAGCTGCAGACCTTCGCCTCCTACGACTTCGAGCACTGGACCGAATCATCGTGTATG
>DPYP01000525.1:18370-18508 GCA_003545375.1 Lentisphaeria bacterium | reverse complement strand
GCCGGTTGCATTGATTCGTCATGTGATTCCGTCTGAGGTTACTCAGAGGGGAACAACATTCTTGGCACATGGACCTTTCTGGCCTTCGCCCACCTCAAATTCTACTTCCTGACCTTCGTTGAGCGTTGCATGGCCCCC
>DPYP01000525.1:0-17957 GCA_003545375.1 Lentisphaeria bacterium | reverse complement strand
TTGACTGTGCCTTTACTCATTCTTCCCCTCTTCTGTTTTGTGGTGAATTAAGATTTTCTTTCTACCTTCGAATTCACCGTTTCAAAGGAGAAATTAAATTCCGTTACGTACGCAACCAACGCCGCGGTTTCCGACTACGGTACCGCGCGCGCTCAGTCAACCAGGAACGGATGGCAAGAAGTTTAGTTCGATTCTCGCCTCTTACCAAGCCCAATATGGCTACAATTTATCATATTTTAGGATATCAAAATAATTTATGAGGCAGCCTGATCGGGAAAATCTTGCCAATTGAGCGGCATCGGGTGGCGCGCAGCGCTATTCACTGTCGGTCTCCGGCGCCTTGTTTGTGGAATCCTCCCCGGTGTAGATCCATGGCCAAATTTCGGAAGTTGGGATTGAACATATAGCCCTGCGCCTCAGGCAACACACATCAACTGCGGTTGCTCCCCTGCATGTGATCGAGAGCAATCGCGAACCAGACCGGCCAACGCCGAGTTGAGCCGCGGCGTCTTCACCGTCGGCTCGAACGATTGGTTCACAATGTCATCTTTCCGTTGAGTCCGTATCCGTGACCGGAGACCGCTTGGGATCCGACTTCTCCCTGATCGTAAAGATCATCGGAAGCGGGCGGATCCTGGACACTCCGAAACGGCGGCCTGAAGGGCTGTTCACAACGCGAAGCCGCCCGTCCCCTCCCACCAAGCCCATGATGCTGCTCCCGCCGCCGTCCATATTCGTCGCATTCCAGCAACCCAAGCCGAGCATGAGGCGACCTAATTCGTGCAAATCCATGCCTTCACTGTACTGCTTCTGCCGTCCATCCACCACAACCAGCCACATCACGATCCCATCCTCGTCGACGCCGATCGCCGTCCGGGGATGCAATGCGCCGTCGGCAGGAACGACAAGGGCTCCCTCCTTGACAATCTGCTGGAACCCCGCCGTTGCCTCCCCGACCGTTTCGTCGCCTGGAGCATCGCCCAGGAATACACGCCCCTCGCGGTTGACCCAGATGGACGCGACGGGCGGCTGGGCGGGACTCCTCATCCGGCCGGCGGCAACCACCAGACCGTGGATATCGACCGGCTGTCCCTCAAACCATCTCCGGTTCATATTGCCGGCGCTGTCCGCCAAACTGTCCCAAGCGTTCGAATTGATGAAAGCGAGAACCGACCGGTCGTTCGCGAGTTTCAACGGATCGGCAAGCGCCGACTCGGCCGGACCGTCGCCGTCCGGGTCCGCGCCAATGACAACGGCTGGTCGGATCTTCCTGCTGGCAAGGTCCACGCGCAGGACATGCACGCGGTTTGGGCGCGGTTCCTTGAGTTCCTTGAGCTGGTACGCCAGCCCAAGCGCCTTCAAGTCAAGTCCGCCCCTTACGGGTGCGCATCCGGCAGTGAGGAACAGGACACCAAATGCACAAGCTGATATCCCAACACACCTTCCGATCATTGGCCGTTTCCATCCGCTCATCTCAATTCTCCAAGGGCATACCGTTCGGTATTCCGTGGTCACGTGCAAGGACGAGTGACATGTTTGTATCCTTCCGCCATAGAAGGCCGGGCGTGTCCCGTATTTTTTGCGCGTCGTTGACTGTGTCCATGTTGGCGGCCGGGTTCATGGAATGCGTGCAGTTCACGTCGTCACCCGGAAACGCGTCGTTTTGCACTGCCCCCGGCCAGGAAAGTAAGAACACGATCAACACGAAGATTTGAGCATCTGAAGGTTGACAACACCGGTTGTCAGAAGCAAGCGCCAGAACTCGATCGGCTGTTCTGTCACGGCCAACTTATCGAGAAGGGCTTCGCGGTCGTAGTCGAAGCGAACGATCTCGACCGCAAGCTCTGCCTCCTTCTCGGTAACGACAAGATAGCTGCTGCGGCAATTGCTGCTGTCCACAACCGCGTCATCTCCGGCCCAGGAATGGGTCGAACCGTCTTCCATCACTGTTGCGACGAACGGCCAGGCGATTGAGCCGGCGTTCGCGAGGTATCGGTCGCCTTCGCGGCGCACGAACGGATGGTGTGTATGACCCGTAACAGTGAGATCGAATTGAGGATCTCCGAAAATATCGGTCAACTCTTTCGAGGTGATCAGCCAGGGGACCGGCTGCTCCCCGTCCGGCTCCATGTCACCGTGTATCATCCGGATTTTCTTGCCGCGCCAGCAGACGTGGACCTGGTCGGGAAGTTCCTGGACGAACCGATATCCTGCGTCGCTCAGCTCACCGGAGGCGTGCCACCTTGAACCCGGGCAATGACTTTCCCCAGGCTGCGGCTTGGGAACGATGCATTCGTCGTGATTGCCGCGCACTGCCCTTCCTTCGGCGTGAGCGCGGACCCAGTCAACCGTCTCGACGGCATCGATGCCGCCACCAATTACGTCCCCGGCAAAGAGCATCTTCCAGGTTCCCGGCAAAGCAGCCACGCTTTGTTCAAAACCTATCAGTGCCTCGGCAGCGGCATGTGCATCGCTGGTCACCACCAGGCAGTCGATCGTGTCATCGATCTCGATGTTTTCGATTTTCACCTTCTTGACCCGACAATTGAATTTTGACGAATGGCTTGCTGCCGACGATAACGGAAATAACGGTACCCCAACACAGGAGCCGCAGCTCAGCCAACTCTGAGTATGGTGTCTACGCCTTCGCCGGCGGCGAGACCAGCCGCTCGGCATTGCCGTGATACACCTTTTCAATAATCTCCGGCTCGAGGTCGAGGGGCGATAGAAAGGCGTGCAGGTCGCCGCCGTAGCAGTCGCGGCCGAACAGCAGCCGGTCGCTGTGCTGCCGGATGAACGCCATGGCGTGCTCGGGATCGCGATCCAATGCGTACCGCCCCGAGCCGGCGGACAGATCGGCGCACAGGTTGTCATTTGCTTCGAAAAGATCGTACAACCGCCCCCGACCCGTGACGGGACCGCGCGGATAGACTTCCGGGTCACTCGCTGCATCGCCGCTGATCTCACGCCAGAAACCGGGTGCATGGCCGATGAATGTCGTGTCCGGACACGCCTTGAGCGCACGCTCCAGGTTCTCAATCGTGCCACCGTACCAGGCGGAATAGTATTCCGTCGTGCCATCGGCTTGCGGCAGGTACGGCACGTCCAGATGCAGGACAACCGGCAACCCGAGCTCACCGGCGGCGCGGTAAAGCTCGAGGCAGCGCGGGTCGTCAAAAAGCATCTTGAACTTCCATTCGCCGCACACGCGGATGTCGTACATCTCTACGGCGTGGCGCAACAGGGCGGGCGCGCTCTCGTGATTGGGATGCGGACAATAGCCGACGACAAACCGCTGCGGATACCGGTCTCTCGCCCTCAGCAGGTCGCTCAGCGGGATACCGGCGTGGGCGCCGTCGGGACGAAAGTGCACCGGGTTCAGCACGCTGTGGTAACTTTCACGATCCTCGTCGAGCTGGATCTCCCAGCTCAGGAGCCAGGCGTACTCAACACCTTGCTCGTCGAGGTCCGCGACCAGGCCGGCGTCATCGCGGCCGTGCCAGAAGACGTGTTGATGCGAATCAACGATACGTGTCGGGGTTGGCATTGTTCACTCCATCAGTTTCTTGATTGCATCTTTCATGACCCCCTCAACACCGGGTGCGACAAAGGAATCTATCGGTTCGTAGCCGCCTTCATCGTACGACTTGTCCAGGCAGATATAGCCGGGACCACAGTCGCCGTAGGACGGCACCGCGACCCAGTTGGCGGTCGAATGTTCCTGGGCGAAAAGCTGGTACTCGATAAACGACTCGCCAGGCAGATGCAGGATACAGGCGGTCTTGTCGATCTTCAGGCAGCCGAACGGGATCGGCACATCCTGCCGACGCAGGCCGGCGATTTTGATCGCCGCTTTGGTGCGGTCCTTGGTCTGGACGTCCGGGTCGGTCAGGATAGCCATCAGGTCCGGCTCGTTCATGTCCGCTCCGGGCGGCAGGAACACCGGCTCGACATGCCAGTTCAACTCATCGACCGGGAGGCGCCCGGCATTCGCTTCGGCGGCGACGATACCGTCATAGATCCGCTGCGTGAAGATCTCGCGGTTCTCGTGAGCGCCGTCGTTGTACTTGCCGGCGGTAACGTTGCCGGCGCATTCGTTGAAGACGATATGCGCCACGTCCGGCTCGTCGTCTGACCGGCGCTCGCGGGCGAGTCCGAGAAAATCGCTGGTAATGACGCAATCGTAGTCGTAGCTGGTGTTGTGCACGGCGTAATAATGCATCGCGGCGAGCTTGCGCTGGTCATTCCAAAAGCTGATCGACTTCAGGTACGGATCGATCAAGCCCTCCGGCGCGGCGCGGACCTCGGGGTCTTTGGTTGCCGTCCAGCGCACCGCTTTCACCTTACCGTCGTCACCCATCACTCGGCGGTTCGATGCGACCTGGTCGATCCGCGCACGGCCGCAGGCGATGTGGGTGAACAGCTCGGGGCACGTCGTCGCTGCTTTGACTGCCTGCGCGACGCGTGACAGCGCTTCGTGGCAAAATTCGGTCTGCATGACGTCGCGCACGTCATGCTCGCGAACCAGCGCCTGGGCATCTTCGTCCGGCCACGGCGAACAGTGCGGATGTGTCGTCTGCACGGCAACATGATCCGCATCCGTGCCGGCGGCATCGGCCAGGGACTCGCACCACATGATATAGCTGCGGTTGCTGATCTCGCACCAGTCCACGGCACAGAGTACGACCGGCTTGTCGGCACCGTAGAGAATCATGCCGGCGGCATACAGCGGATCGGCGAAACCAACGGCAGGGTCCTTCCAGCCGGCCGTCAGCGGATGACCGATCGGGCAGGTGATATCGACCTTGAAAGTTGCAAGTTGCATGGAAGGGCCCTCAGCCGGCGTACGGGTTCATGTATGCGATCAAGCACATGGCATAACGCTCGAGATTGCGGCTTGCCAGTTGCTCGTGCTGTCACGACAGTCGGACAATGAATAGCCGAGCGTCGAAAAAACGGTGAACAGCGAAAGTTTCATCAGTTCTTTCCTGCATTCGGGCCGACACGGGCCATACGCATTGGCGGATAGTGGGTGCCGAGCATGGCGCGATCGCTGGTTTCGTGAATGCGTTTCCAGATTGCCGTCATCATCTGCAGACATCTTTCCGAGTTGTCCACAGCCACATTGGTGGTTTCGTACGGGTCCTCCGCAAGATTGTACAACTCGTCATAATCGAAGCCGTTGAAGACAAACTTCCAGTCACCGTCCCAAAGAATGCGCTGTTCCATGGTAAAACGACAGCCATGGCTTTCGCCGTAGGCCGGACCGTTGTCAATGTCCGGCTGTGCGAGCACCGGCACAAACGATTTCGAATCCGGTACATCAATCGCCTCGGCCTGGGCAAGCTCGACCAGCGTCGGACAAAGATCGGCGATACCAACGCACGCATCGGTCGACGCATCGACAGCGATTCCCGGCCCGGCCATGATCAGCGGTACGCGGTAGATCTCGTCGAAGGCCGCGAAGTTGTGGTTGTCGAACCCGTGCGCCCCGAGGTAACGCCCATGATCACTGAGCACGATGACTATTGTGTTGTCGAGCTGCTGCTCGGCCTCCAGCCGATCGAGCAGGCGGCCGAATTGCGCATCGAGCTCGGTGACCGCAGCGTAGTAGGCAGCGCGTTGCTCACGCCATTCGCGATCCGTGGTGTGCTGCCAGATCTCGCGCTGTCGGCTGTACAGCGCTGGGCGGTCGGCAAGGTCGTCGTTCAGGTTCGGTGGCAACTCGATGCTGTCGACGTCGTATTTCGCAAACGCCTCGGCGCCGGCGATCTCTGGTGTATTGGGCTCCGTGAAACTGACAACGCAGGCCCATGGTGCGTCGCCGGCGATTGCTTCATCGAGAAAGGCCAGTGCGTTGTTCGTGGTCAGGCCGATACGCCTCTGCTCGGGCGGCACATTGGTCACCGCATAGTGCAGAACTTTGTTGTAGCCATCGGGGCCTTCCAGGTACCGCGCCAGGACAGCATCATCCAGCAGGTCGCCGACCGCCGCGACACCTTCGCCGAGTTTCCGTTGCGCCGCCGCCTGATCGCAGCCGTTGACCTGCCAGCCGAACGCCTCGAGACGATTGCTGCGCTCGATATGCCATTTACCGAAGTACGCGGTGCGGTAGCTCGCGTCACTGAGTCGCTGCGCCCAGTGCGGATGCTCGGTGCGAAGGCAACACTGATCGTCATCGACGCAATGCTCGACCTGCAGCACACCGTGGTTATGCGGCAGCAGCCCCGTCATCAGGCTGGCACGCGCCGGCGAACAGATCGGTGCGGTCGTGTAGCAGCGATCAAAACGCATTCCGCTCGCCGCCAATCGATCAAAATTCGGCGTGATGCATTGACTGTCAGGCTGCACCACAGATGCCGGCATCGCGTCCGGCAAAAACATCAGGATGTTGGGGCTGGGCATTTATTCTACCAGTTTGAGCGGAAGAAACTGGAGAATTGTAGCCGCAAAAAGACACAAAAACACAAGAATTGAATTCCCTTTGTGCATATTTTTGACTTTTGTCGGCTATCCACCAAAGACAAGTGACACCGGACGCTAAAAAAACTTGAAGTTACGATGAAAAATCTCTATGCCATCTGAAATATGGCTATTTTTCGAAAAAAAACGCCCATTAAACTAAAACCATAATATAAGAGAGAACAGACCATGTTAACCCGCACACTAACCACAATCGCTCTGACGCTCGCATTCCTGTCAACGCCCCTGATGGCAGTGACCGTATTGGTGAACGTACCCAGCGTGCCATTCGAAGGCCACGCGACCTATCCCGCCTACGATTTCCTCGGGGTGCACAGTAACTCCGAAGAGAACGTCCTCTGCCTCACCTACGAATTCCAGGGTGTCGGTCCCCTGCCCAGCGATGGCGGTCATTTCTTGCAGCTGGAGGACGACGAGGGAGGCGGACCTGACTGGGTCATGAGCTCGCTCTACAGCTGGGACGGACACATCTCTACGATGTCACTCAAGACGACGTGTACCGGATACAAAACAACCATTCCGGTCAGTTCGGAGGAGCACACACACAAATTCCGCGTCAGCGTGACCATGGACTTGGGCTCCAGTCCGCGCACTGCAGACTGGGAAGTCATTGACACCGAGGGCACCATTGTGCAGACTCATTCCTGGGATTCGGTTTCCTGCAGCGGCGATCCTGACCAGCCAATGGCGTTTGATCGGATCGTTATCGAACAACAGAAGCTTGGCAGAACGCCGATACCTCAAATCAGCAACCTCCTGCTGGTCTCGAAGACTCAGGCCGAGTTGAATCTTGGAATTGGAATTGGCCCGCAAGGCCCGCAGGGCAAGCAAGGCCCTGATGGTCCTCCTGGCGTCGCTGGTGCCGGCGGACTGATGCAGAACTGGATAAGAAGGCGGCGCTGCGAATGTGGTGCTGCTCGCCAGAGCGCACGTCAACGCCATGACAGCGGCACTTACAACACATCGTTTCATTCTCTTGCTCCTTTTGCACTGCTGCGAAACGATTTTTGCTCGCAGACCCACGTCTTCTGCCCCGCGGTTGCTCCCACCACCACCTGGAACCATATCATGAGCAATCTAAACAGCAGGCGGGAGTACAAGGGGGTTTAGGCGTGGGCTGCAGCGGTACCGCAAAGATGAGGACATACTGTGCCATACCAGGCCCGTGTTGTCAGCCAGGAAACGAGCGAGGCGCAGCAGAAAGCCGACATTGTGGATCTGCTAGCGGGCCACGACATCCTTGAGCAGGATTGCCTCGATGAGGCCAAACCCGAGCCCTGCTATGACGGAAGCGCGACGTTTGTGCGCAAACAGGATCGTCCCCCGTTCATCCACCCTGCTACAGGTCGACCAGGTACTCGATCTTCGCCGCCGTGCGGAGCCCCTCTAAGTAGCCCTCTCTCTGCCATTGCAGCTTGGCGCTTTGCAGGTAGTTGCGGAATGAGCCCTTTTCCCCGTTCACGATCCCCCGCATCAGCGCCAGGCACCAGGCGTCGAGCTCGGCGTCACTGATGGCGACCGCCGCGATCTTGGGGTAGCCCACCTTCTGCGATCGCAGCTTGGCGGCCTGCAGATAGCCGCGGAGGGAGTTCTGCTCTCCTTCCCAGTTCAAGAGCGCCCGCATCACTGCCAGGTACCACGCGTCAAGCTCGTCGTCGGTGATGTCCGTCTCTCCCAGCCCGTGATGCGAGAAGTAGATGTCGACCTCGCTGACCTGTGACAAAAGCCGTGCCGGCGGGCGCGATTTCTCGAGCTGTTTCTGGAACTCGGGATCCCTGTCGATGCCATTCTCTTTTGCCTCCGCGGCCAGTAAGCGTTGCCCCAGCATTGCGACAGGCGCCCGCACCCCACCAGGGTAGTCGCCGAGAACAAACGCGTCCCCCGCCACCTCGATCGTGACGCCGTCAACAAGCTTCTTGACGAACGCGGCGTCCTTCGCGATCGTTTCCGGCTCTACGCCACGCTGCTTCGCTTCGCGGCTGATAACCATCTCCCTGATCTTGTCCAGGATCAGTGATTTCGGTTGTTCGCGGGAACCTATTCGCCGCCCCGCGATCGCAGCAATGTCCTGATCGACGACTGACTGTGCTATGAGCTCTCCGTCGGCCCGGAGGTCCGTCTTCGACAGGCGCGCCTGCAGCGCCTCACCGCGGGTCCGGGCCGCCTGCTCCCGCGCCACGAATCCCCTGGCCGCCTCGCGGGCCTTCTCCCCGGTGAGCGAGCCAAGGATGGCCCTGTCGCCTTTCAACCACTCGTCAATCTCAGCTTCGGTCACCTCATTCGGGTCCGGCTTCGCTGCCAGTTCGGGAATTCTCTGCTCATAGAAACGGGCGAGAAGGGCGATTTCCATCCCCTCCAGCCCCGTCTGTAGTCGCCTTACCCGCTTGACCTGTCGCTGATAATTGGGATCCTTGTCGAGCCCTTCTTTCACGAACAACTGAGCGATGAGTGCCTGATCGACGGCGCGCCTGACGGCCTCGGCGATCGTCTCTCCCGCTGCCGGTACGACGACCGTCTTCGGTACCGCCTCCCCATTGACCCGAGCCACCACCGCGGGCAGGTCGGCCAGCGAGTCCACTTCGGCCGCATCCGTCACCAGCGCCACGGTCATGCAGCAGACCCAGACTGTCATGGCAGCGCTGACCGCGCTGATCCATGGTGTGTCCGTGGGCTGACGGAAAGCCGCCGGCGTCAACCGCTTCCTCCGGGGCTCGCATTCGCGGCGAGATTCGATTTCGAATGGGTATGTCATTTTTAAATTTGAAAAAAAAGTGAAAAAAGGGTTGCAATTGCCCGCCATATTTCCTATACCATACGGTGAATATTGGAGTCATTCAAACAATGAAAGAAAAAGGAAAGGAACCGCAAAAGACAAACCACACGGATTCGCAGAGATCGATTAACTCGCTGATGGAATTGGCGTAACTCGCAGAAACGAAACGAAACAAAGAGGAAAGAACAATGAAAAAGTCATTTACAGTAATCGCAGCCGTGGTCATGCTCGGCATGGTTAGCCAGGTATCCGCGTTCGACGTCGTCATTAGGGGAACCCTTATGACTCCTGCCGGCGACTATACTGGCGCCGAAAACGGAGATTATTTGGGCTATGCCATCTCAAATGGGGGCTTAGGCTTCGAAAATATCTACTGGCTGGGCTTTAATGGTTCGCTGCCCGTAGCGCCGGCTGCTGTCGCGGTCGATGCCGGTGCGAACGGCGACCCGTGGTACAACGGAGCAGCCGAAGAAGAGCAGTCAATCCGGATAAAAGATGTCCCAGCCGGGACCTATCACTGTGGGCACATATTGGGTTTTGAGCCAGGGTTCTACGTCACGATCACCGCTGAAGGAGCTATAACGCCGACCAGCGCGTTCCTTGAGAGTAGCAATTCCATGAAGGTGCTCGTCGAACTATCAGTTGTCGGCGCGCCGCCGCCGGCTGGCCCGGCTGGCCCGGCTGGTCCTCCTGGCGCTAATGGCAACGATGGTCTTCCTGGCGCTAATGGCAGCGATGGTGCGGCTGGTGCTAATGGCAACGATGGTGCGGCTGGTGCTAATGGCAACGATGGTGCGGCTGGTGAGAATGCACCGTGTGTATCCTGTGAGGATGTCGCAAGCTCGGCAGTCGATTTGACCTGCTTAGTTCTGGGCGAAACCCCCCCGACCAGTATTGCGGATCTGCGGGCGGGTGTTGATGTCATTGTCGCTTCGCTGATGATCAGCGCCAACCTCTGTGAGGGGGAATGCGATCTCAGTTCGCAAATCGATGACGCCATCACGACCAAGCTGGCTGAATAAGGCATAGGCAAGACTGCAAGGTTTTTACAAAAAAAGCCCGGGGATCGATCGATTTCCGGGCTTTTTTGTACACCAATCCTGTCAAGCTGCTTAGTCTGCACCGAAGCGCTCTGATCCCTTAGTCCGTCCAAGGCAAGGCGTCCTCAATGCCGACATCCACGGCGAGGCCGGTAAGGTTGTCGATCGTCGCCTGTGTCAGGGCAATGCCGTGTTCGCGACAGAGCGCCTCGTGCTCGAGCTCCATCTCGCCGGGGACGAAGGTGCGCTCAACACCTTTCGCCTTGGGCGCGGTGCGCATACGGTCGATGAGCTTGTCGACGCGTTCGTAGTATGCGTCCGCGGGCATCATCGCCTCAACGTTGACTGCCATGAACCAGTGCCCCTGGTCGGCGGGCTTGCCTGTTTCCTGCGACCAGTCGGTCATATCACTCGTGAGCCCCGCCCCGGTCAGCACACCGGCAAGGGATTCGATCAGTAACCCGATGCCATAGCCCTTGTGGCCCGCAAACGGGGTCAGGGCGCTGCCGAGGGTGAAACCGCTTGGATCCGTGGTCGGCAATCCGTCGATGTCCGTAAGCCAGGTGTCCGGGATTGACTGCCCAAGGACCTTCGCCGAGAAAACCTTGCCGCCGGCTACGGTGCTCATGGCAATGTCCAGGACCATCGACGGTTGAGTCTTTGCGGGGATCGCGTACGCTAGCGGGTTGTTGCCGAGCACGGCTCCGCGAGCGCCGGGGATGGTCATCACCGGATTGACATTGCTCGCCGCGATACCGATCATCCCTTCATCCATCGCCATCATCGCGTAGACGCAGGCGGCACCGAAATGGGTGCTGTTGCGAACGCCGGCGGTGCCGATCCCCATTTGTTTCGCCTTCCCGATCGCCGCCGACATACCGGCGTGTGCACCGATCATGCCGACAGCGGCATGGGCATCGAGCTGGGCCCAGGCGGGGCCCTCGGCGGTGATCTCCGGAACACCCCGCGGGTCGATGCCGCCGTCACGCATCATCTGCGCAAACTTTCGAAAGCCCGCCAGGCCGTGGGTGTAGATGCCGCGCATCTCAGCCTGCACCTGCAGCCGGCTCGTCAGTCGTGCATCGTCTTCCGATAATCCGGCGGCGATCAGGGCGCGAACGCAGAACTCGGTCAGCGCATTGGTGTCGACGCGCTGGACGTACGGCGTCTTGAGCGTGGTGCCCGTCATTTCTTTATCCTCTTGATTGCAGTCGGCTTGTTCAGGTTCATCGCTTTGGAGCTGTCGAGCTGGAGAATATCTGGAAATCGAAATTAGTGTATTAGCATGCTTGCGTCAACTGGATGGAAGTGTGCTTTTCCGTAAGAACTTCTCGCAGTTGGTCATACCCCTCGGAACACTTGGTTAAGAAATTGATGATGCGAAAGATACTTGAATCCGCCGGCGTGTACCTCGCGCTCGCAACGTGCGTTTCTGGCGCCGGACTGGGCATCGAGATACAGCCGGCCGCCGACGGCAAATTCATGCTGGCCAGGTTGCCAGAGGATGCAGAAGGGGACAAGGCGCCGAATTGAGTTTCCTTCGACGAGTGGTCGCATCTGCGCGACCCCTGTCACAACATTTCGAGCACCGAAGCGGTCCCACCCCGTCAGTCGATGACATGGACGCGCAGCAGAAGTCCGAATCGCTCAAGTCGACATTGTTGGTGTTTCATTTGGGACAATTGTTTTAGCCGCAAGAAGGCACAAAGAGCGCAAAGTTGAAATCGGTCCGTACGCCCGTCGCAGCGTCTGTCACTGCGACCGCCCACTCCCCGTCCGGATCGTTCAACGCCAGGGTGAACTCGTGGCCATCGCTGGCGATGACGACGCCTTCGTATTCTCTCCTGAGCTTCCCGTCCGCATCTGTCACCCGCACATGCAGGATATGCCGGGCGGGATCACCACCCGACGTCTGCACGACTGTGTCAACCCGCACGGTTCGTTCCGCCTGTTGCACGTTGACGTCGATCGCAACAACCTGGTACGGCAGGACCGCGAAAAGATACGGCGTGGCAACTTCGATCTCGAGGTCGAGGCGGTCGCATTCGCCGAGATATTCGTGATTGACACAATCGTAGACGTGCCCCTCTGCAAACCTCAACGCGAAAGGGCGGGGTTCGCGGTCGACAAAAGCTTCTGCTTCATCGAGCAAACGCTTGTGCGGGCGCAGCAACCCGACTATGCGAGTCTTGCCGTCCCGGAATCTGAACACACGGACCTGGGCGCTGTGATCGCCCGCAGCTTCAATCCGTGTGTCCGGCCTGATATCGATGGCACAAAACCACTCGCGAACACTTTCGCGCAAACCACCGCCGCGCCCGGCAGCGCGCAGAGTGAGATAATGCTGGACTGCCATGTTCATCAGGCACGACCGACCATGACGAATGAACACCGGAACGCCGGCCTCGGTCACATAGTCAGCCGTCGCACCGGACAAGGATACCGATGGATCCACGGGCATCGGATATCCGTTCGCAGTCGAAGCCGCTGGTGCTTCATCTCTGTCCGGCGTATCTTCCGGCATCATGGCACCGCTCGCTGCAGCTTGTACGAAATTTCCAACTTCTGCTGCAGCCATGATCAGTTGATCGCTCAACGGGTGCATTGGCGCGGCATTCGCTACGCCAAAGATGTCATCGAGCCGTCCCCGCCCCAACGGGCGCGAGTGCTCATCAAACACAGCAGGGCGATAATCCGCAAGGACAGCACCGCCCGCCTCCGAATAGGCGACAATCGCATCCGCCTCGATTGCGGAGATGGCATGGACCTGCGGCATGACGAGCAATTTCGGTTGTCGCGCCTCGAGTGCGCCTGCTTCGATTTCAGTTCGGTCAATGAAGGTGTAAGAAATTCCAATATCGTCCAGCAGGCGTAACATCGCTTCGGTATTGAGCGACCACTTGAGCGCCGGCGCTGCAAGGCAATGCTGCCACTCGGCGTTGGTGCTGTAGTCACGCGTGGGAATGTCTGGCATCAGTGTCGCGGCATGATGGCTCGGACGTGAAAAGTAGATGAGGACGTCGTCCGTTTCTCGCGTGGCCTGCAGAATTAGACGATCGAGCCCCGACTGGATCTTCTGGACGGCTGTTGTCGTATCCCGCAAGCACGGTGTGACCCGCAAATCGGGTCCGATGCCACTCGCCGGATGCCCTGCCCCGGCCCAGCCGTAGTGGCTGAAGAACCAGTAGCTGTTGCAGCCGTTGAACAATAGAAACCACGGGTAAAAACGTGTGTCGTCCGGATTGCGATACATCGCGTAGCCGCCATACCAGCCGCCGAACAACAGTCCCGGTTTCTTGAACGAGCGGATGATATCGAATTTCCAGGTATTCGGATAGACCACCATGAGATCCATGTCGTTCAACAGTTCTCTCCAGGCATAGCCGTACCAGCTGTCATCCAGAATCGGTCCTTCGAAACCGACCATGGCATCGGTATCGATCTCACGAATGACCTTTTTCGCCGCGGAATGCATGCGAACAAACAAGTCGTCCATGTACAGCCGATGATCAGCCCACGCCGCGTAGCGCCCGGTTTGGCGCGCTTCGGCGAAAGGAATGGGCATCGCCTCGTCAAAAGAATCGTAGGCACTCCCCCACGATTCGTTAAGAGCGTCGACGGAGCCATACTGCGCTGCCAGGAACCTCCGGAATGCCGCGAGACAGGTCGGCGACACACAGCCGTCCTGATACGTCAGCATCATCGCCTGATCGTCGCCAAGTGAATATGCCGTCGGCGAGTAGTGACGGTACTTCTCCGCCTGCTGTCGGAGCATCCCGGTCTCCTGTTCAAGGAAATCCGGGTCTGTCAGACAGGGCCTGCGCACCATCAGCCCTTCGCGTTCGTCCTCGGCGTTCTCCGGATAGTAGCGCGTCGCATACGGCGAAGGCCGGACATTCAGCGCCGCCCACTCATCCATGTCGCCACCAAGGATGCCGGTCGTCACACCCTGCTCGGCAAAAATCCGGGCAGCCTGGCGACGGACCATGCTGTGATTGACGGCAGCCCAGGCGCCATATGTAAAGCGATTTACATCGGGCAATGGCTGGCGTACCAGGATATGATGGGACTCGAGCGCCAGGACGCGATCGTCGCGTTTCAGGGAAATGCGTAGTTCGCACTGAATCGACAGTGACTCACGGACATCGGCATCGAACGATACTTGCGCATCCGCTGGAAATATTTTCTGCCACAGCAGACGGCCTGTCGTATCAAACAGTTCGGCCTGCAACTCTGAGTTCGCTTGATCACCGCTCAAGGCGATTGTTACCGGCACCGGTTTGTCGAGCTCGTACGATTTTCGCTCGGTTACAATCTCCGTGATTTGTGCGCCACTATCGTTGAAAAAACAGTGACTGCCCCAGTCAAGCACACGGTTGTCGTCATCGTTCAGGATCACGTCAATGAAGTAATCGCCGGTCGGCAGTTGCGGGACTGTCAACCGCAGCTTGTCATCCGCCGCTGTATCGATCCTTCTTTCGAGCATGACAGTCGCATCGAGATTCCGGATAGTCAAATGCGCGGACGCACCGGATGAACAGGCCAATTCACCAAGCGTAGCATCTCCCGAATTGGTCTCGGCTCGGCGACTGATCTCGTGCCATCCGGTCAATCGTGCGGATGGCAATGCCCGCGCAGCCCAGAGGATGCAGCGTCCGGACAAGGCGCAGAAATAGTCGTAGTGGATGTCACGAACGCTCTCGTCCCGATAGGTGCCGCCAGGCTCCAGATAACAGTTGCCGTTGATGTCCGGGGCCGTCCAGTCGACCCCATCGCTGTCGAGATCAAGAACGCATGTGGACTTCAGCCGCTCCGTATAGTCGGCCACGACGATACGCCCGCGGCCGTCGGCATCGCGAAACAACAGTCCGCCATCTGCCAGATCGCGCGAGTACAGGGGCGGCAACGCGTGTATGGGACAGCCGTTCACGATTCCAGCAACCGCCTCGCTCGTGGCAGCGGGAGCGCTGTCGAAGCGCTCCCGCAATTTGCCGGACAGTTTGAGCGGGTTGAGGATCACCAATCCAACGCCAGCATCGAGCGCATCAATAATCGCTGACTCAACCTCTTGGGGAATCACCGTGCAATCCATGTGCCCGATCACGATGACGTCCGGCCGGCAATGTCCGCGCAGCTCGGCCAACGCCTGCTCCGTGTGCAATTCCGCAGTGCCGTACGGGGCCCAGGTATAATGCGGCGCCTTGGTGTCGCCCCAGACGTGGGAAAATTCCGTCATCACCGGAACAGCATCGAAATCAAAGCGCTGCTGCAACTCGAGTGTCGATCGCTGCGTCCAGCGCGGTGCGATGACGAGGAGCTTTAGTGAACGCCCGGCGTAGGGACGGGCCCATTTCGTGTGCGGCGTAACAACATCCGGACGCAACGAATGGAAGTACGGCTCCTGTATCCACATGGGATAGGATGGAAGAGCGATATTAGAGAGACTCATAGGACGTTACCCCGAAGCTTAAGCAGAGATGTCGGCACTGCCAGAGTGGATGTCACCACCGCACGGCATAGTTAACGCATACCAATACCAGGGGGCCATGAGATTGTCACACTGCTCCTGACTGCAGCCGGACCAACCAAATGCATCGCACGGCCATCCGGCGATTCCTCTTGGTGACCCGAAAGACGACGGGTACCAACTCGCACGCGACTGCCACCGGACCCGACCCCGCCCCTGAGGGGATATCAGATAGTTGGAGCCAGTCACGCCAACTCGTGTTATTCCGTCACACCAAAGTAGTGTCTCCAGACTTTGTGGATACCTGCGATAGTTTCGTCAACATCCTGATCGGTGAAGCGGAAGTCAACGGGCAGGCGGATGACCTGGCGAGCGATTTCGTCGGCGACAGGGCATGACCATTCGTCATACTCGACGTCCTGCAGAAAATGCGGCACGTCGTTGCGGTCGGCGAAAAATTTCTTATCTTTGACGACCGCCTGATGCAGATTGCCGGGCGTCGGCGACAACGCACTGTTGGCTTCCAGCCCTTCGGCGTGCAGCGCCGCGACGATGTCATCACGGGTGGGTTCATCGCCGGTATACAGAACGGGCAACGGCCACCAGGCACACGTGGCATCATCCAGAATTTGCGGTAATCGCACATGCGGCAGGTCCGCGAGCTCAGCAAAGTATCGCTGCACAATCGCGTCGCGTCGATTGAGATTTTCCTGCAGCCGCTCGAGCTGTGCCAGTGCGACAGCACCGGTCAGGCAGTTCGGCCGCGCGTTTATCGCTGCGAACAGCAGGACTTCGTCGCCGCGCCTGGTCTCGCCGCGCGAGTAGGTCTTGTCGATGTAGAGCCGGGCCAGCCGGGCCACGGCATCGTCGTTGGTTGTGATGAAGCCGCCGTCGCCTGTCGACATGTGCTTTGACTCGTTCATACTGAAGGCACCGGCATTGCCCATCGTACCGACACATCTGCCCCGCCACTTGCCGCCGTGGCATTGCGAACAGTCCTCGAGCAACGGGATCCCGTGCCGCTCGGAGATCTCGAGGAATCGGTCCATGTCGCCGACGATGCCGGCCATGTGCACATTGATGATCGCCCTGGTCTTCGGGGTGATCAGTTTCTCGACCGAGTCGGGATCGGGACCGACGGTGTCGCGGTGCAGGTCCGCGAAGATCGGCACGGCGTGCACGGCGAGAATACTCATGAACGTGCCGGCATCGGCAATCGATGTGGTGATCACTTCGTCGCCTTCGCAAACGCCCAAGGCAACAAGCGCCGTCTGCAGCGCCGTGGTGCCGCTGGTCGTCAGGATGACATGCCTGCAGCCGAAGGCCGCGGCGGCGGCTTCTTCGAACCGGCGGACCATGCTGCCGTTGGTCATCATCAACCCGGCGTCGTCCAGGGCTTCGAGGGCGTATCGTTTCTCGAGCTCACCGTAACGGTTCGGGCGGCTGTAGGACGTCGTCTTCGACTTCGGGCCGCCATGGATTGCGAGATCACTCACAGCGTTACGGGCTCGCCGGTTTCGCGGCTCTCGTTGGCCGCCTCGATGAAGCGGATTGTCTCGACAGTTTCGGCCGGATCAACGTCCGGCTGACCGGTGCGGAAGAAATCGATGACGCGATCGAGCAGGCAAACATACTTCGGCTTACCAATGCCGGTCTGCACAAAACGGCTGCCGCTCTCCCGGTGCAGCACGCCGCCGAATGAATTGTTGCCGGTACGCGAGCCGCGGATGACAGCGCAGCGGCCGTCGCCCCATTCGCCGATGACGGTGTCGCGGTGCGCGTCGGTCACTGCCCGCACGCGCACACAGCCCCGGCCCATGGCTGCATAGACCATCTCGACCGTGTGGATGCCGTACCAGTACAAGCCCGGCTGGGTCGGCTGGATCTCCATCGGGCCGAAGAAATCACAGCCTTCAACAGCACCGTTGTCGGTTTCCGCCAACGCCGCCACCAGGTCCGGCTCGTAACGCAGCGACGAGGCGCTCATCATCGGCACGGTCTTTGCCTCGGCAGTCTCGACGATCCACCGTGCGTCGGCGCTGCTGACGGCGAACGGTTTGTCAATGTAAGTCGGCTTGCCGGCATCGACGATCTGAGCGAACAAATCGCGATGCACCCGGCCGTCCACGGCAGTCATGATCACCGCGTCCACCTGTTCCGCGACAGCAACCGGGGTATCGACAATCTCGACGCC
>DPYP01000520.1:5281-8288 GCA_003545375.1 Lentisphaeria bacterium | reverse complement strand
CTTGTGATTGCCGTCCTTGTAGTTGCGGTGCGCTGCGTCGATCGGGATCCCGGCAGCGTTTTCCCTGGCGAATCCGGCGGCTGCCTGAATGCGGTTCGGGTGTACCTGGATGGACAACGGCTGCGCCGCGCTCAGGACCTTGAAGAGAAACGGCAGTTCGCCGAATTTTTCGGCACAGGCCGTGCCCAGCAACGTTTCGGCTGCTGCGTCGATCAACGTCCGCAGTGACACCGGTTCATCGAGTTGCACCAGTGCCGGCAGTTCCGGATGGGCGCCCATCCACACTTCCGCATACGGGCGGCGAGCGGTGTTGTCGTAGCCGAAGTGCTCGGGAATGAACTCCGGGTTGCCCCAGTCGTAGTTCTGGATACCGGGTTCGATCGGGACCGCCGCGGGCTGCTTCAGGTAAGCAGCGATATGCGCTGGGATAACTCGGGCGTTGTCCTGGCTCATGGGGTCATCCTGTTCGACAGCATGGACGTGGTGTTGATTGACGCAGATTTATTCTTTGTCGACATGCTCCAGTTCCGTTGGGTGGGACAATCTCTACAGTCTGCTTGTGCTGGGATATTGTCAACCTGATCCGGTTGGTTTCGTTTCCCGGGATCGCCGGCATCTTGTCCGTTCAGTTATGGGCGTTTCCTGTCCGGGAAAAAATCAACTTAGTGATTTAATTACACTAAGTATGGTTTATTATATACACAAATGAGGCGAAAATGGCTCAGAAATACTCATACAAATACCCCATGCATGCGCTCACTGTCGATTGCGTGGTTTTCGGGCTGGACGAGGATGAACTGAAAGTCATGCTTATTCAGCGTGGAGAAAAACCGTTCAAGGACCAGTGGGCACTGCCCGGCGGTTTTGTTAAGCCGAAGGAATCTGTTGACGATGCCGCACGTCGTGAGTTGGAGGAGGAAACGGGTATCCACAAAGTCTATCTCGAGCAGCTTTATACGTTCGGAGCGGTTGATCGCGACCCGCGCGAGCGCGTCGTCACGGTAGCTTACTATGCCCTCGTCAACCTGTCCGGACAGGTGATCCGCGCCACTACCGATGCTGCGGATGCCGCATGGTTCGGTGTCCATGATTGCCCGCCCCTGGCATTTGATCACGACGATGTTCTGGCCATGGCGCATCGGCGGCTGCAGGGCAAGGTGCGTTATCAGCCGATCGGTTTCGAGCTGCTGCCTGTGAAGTTCACACTTACGCAGCTTCAGCGTATGTACGAGGTCATACTCGAGAAGGAACTCGACAAGCGCAACTTCCGCAAGAAGATTCTGGCGATGGATCTGCTGATCGACTGCAACGAGATCGAGCGGGACGTGGCGCATCGCGCCGCGCGGCTGTACCGCTTCGGCGAACCCAGCTATAAGCGGTTGGTCAAAAGCGGTTTCAATTTCGAAATCTGAAACGTTCAAACAAAGGACGTCCGCCGTGCTCGGTATTCGATTCATCAAGGCAGAAGCCGCCACCCACATGATCCAGTACAAAGGCGGCCGTATATAGCGCCGGGCGCTGGCCAGGCGTGAATCTGCCGGAAATCGAGCGTCTCGAATTCTTCAGCGACGAGATTGAGGCGGATTATCTTGCGTTCAACTCGGGAACGCACGTGGAGATTTCGATCGCTGCTGTGAAGGGGCAGCTTGCCGCATGATGGACGATACCCGGGTGCGGGGTATTGTACCGCTTCGCACAGCCAGGTTGAGATCCATCGATGATCAGACATGCCCTTGCCCCATATCCGCTAACCGCTGCCGCAGTCATCCTTTGTGCTGCCGCTACTCTGTCGCTGTCCGGTTGCGGCAAGAAAGAGGATACCACGACGACGCCACGCACCAGGAAGGTGCCGATGGTCACCCGCGCTGAAGGTTCGAAGGCCGAGGGGTCGAAGGCCGAAGGCTCCAATGCCGAGGGCTCGCAGCGGCAGGAAGGGCGCGGGCTGCGTATCGCGGTTGTCCTGCGCGACACCGAACGTTCGTCGACGGCGATGCGAGCCGGTGCGGATGCCGCAGCCCGAGAAACCGGCGCCGAAATCATCTGGCCGGCGGCGGTGTCCGACGATCCGCAATGGCAGATCCAGGCTTTGCAGAACGCCATTAACCGCGGTGTCGACGGCATCGTTGTCTCACCGGCAGACGATTCCGTAAACGCAGCTATGGAAACAGCCATCGGACGCGGCATAGAAGTGGTCATCGTGGATTCGGACGCAGCGGTGAAAGGTATCTCCAGCCGCATCGTGGCCGCCAGCCACCGTCCTGCAGGAGATGCGGCGGCCGTGCGTTTCGGCAACGATCCGGCATCGGTCGCAGCGCTGCGCAACGACGAGATCCAGGCACTGGTACTGCCACCGTCGTTCGAGCTCGGGCACACCGGTGTCCTGACTGCCATAGCCGCGGTTCGCGGCCGTGATGTCAGACCGCAGATCGCAATTGCGGCGGTGATCGCTACCAAAGACAACATGAACGATCCGTCCGTCACGCGATTAATCAATCCTCACCATTCACCGCGGTTGACGGAGTGAAAGACGATCACGCGCAGGACGGTGATCCGGCATCGCCGGCAGCCAGGGATCTGCCGCCGAAGGTTGCGTGGCTGCTGCTTGCCGTCACCGTGGGTGGTGCCGCTGTCCTGAGGTTCTACCATTTGTCGGAGCAGAGTTACCGGTTCTGCGACGAGGGCTACCATCTCAATCTCCCGATCCTCTATCTCGTCGATCATCAGGAACCGTTTCTTTTCTTCAAGCACGGTCTGCTGTGGTTCATTGCCGTCGGGATATCAGTTCTGGGGCTCAGTCAGGCTGCCAGTCTGCAGTTTTCCGGAATCTGCGGGCTGGCGACGATCGCGCTGTTCTATGCGCTGCTGTCGCAGCTTTTCAACCGGCGCGTGGCTGTGCTCGGGGCCGCAGCCATGGCATGCAGCCATTACGTGCTGTTCTATAATCGCAGCAACATGAGCGATGGCTATGCCCTGATGTTTTTCTGTCTGATCGCGCTGCTGCTGGTGC
>DPYP01000520.1:0-4895 GCA_003545375.1 Lentisphaeria bacterium | reverse complement strand
GGCGACGCTGGCTATGGCTGTTGCCGGCCGGACTGCTGCTGGGGTTCAGTTTCACCGTACGCATACAAACTTGCCTGACGCTTCTCGGCATGGCCGGTGCCTGGGGGCTGACGCTTTTGCTGATGCGGCGACGGCAGGCTGTAAAGCCCGTGATGCTGGCCGCCGCAGTGCTGCTGCTCCTCGCTGCGCTGGGCTATGCACTGACTATGGGCTATCTGCGGCACAACGTCGAGTGGAACGGAACGCTGGAGTGGTACGGCAAGAACGTCACAGCCGCCGGCGCCCGGGGGTACGAATGGCAGGCGTATCTTGTCAGCCATCTGACGAGGTATTGCGGCTGGCCCCTGCTGTTGCTCGGGTTTGTCGGTCTGGCATGCCTGCACCGGCGTCCGGGATTCGGGGGCATCTGGCTGCTGCTGTGCTGGTGGGGGTTGCTGCTGGCTTTTCTGAAAATGGGTTTGCCGTTTCCGCGCGCTCATCTGTATCTGGTGTTTTTCCTCTGTATTTTCTGGGCAATTGCCGTCGACTGCATCGGCCGGCGGCTGGCGGGCGTCAGCCGCCGGGCATCAATCGGGATCGCTGCCGCAGTCGTCCTGACAGCGCTGACAGCAGCGGTGGAGATTTCGAAGTCACGGCACCTGATGACAGCGGAGGGCGGCTACGACAAGGTCGTGGATTATTTGCTGGGAACCGACATTGGCGAGGAAATCATTGCCACGCATGCCTGGCCGATTTTCCGCGCCTTGCACCTGCACCGAACCGTGGTGTTGTACGACTTCGTGGACGCGCTGCCGAGCGAGGAATCAAAGCAACACGACTGGATGATCGACAGGCTGCGTGAAAGCAGCAGCGCGAACATCACGCACATGGTGCTCGACTCCTACGTTCCCTACGCTTCGAGCGCGTCGGAGACGCTGTTCCTGCAGCGCTTCTGCGCCACGTACCCGCCGGACCTGGTGGTCCGCAACGAGTTCGGCATGGACTCGCAGACGTCGTGGGATGCTTTTCACGGCATGCTGTTGCCGAGCATGTTCACGCATTACCACATCGTCTATCGAGTCGGACGCTTCCGGGCAGATACCTTCGAAGCCGGACAGCTCAGCAGCCTGACGGACGCGGCGGCACTCGAAGCGCGCCTGCTGGAGATTTACGGCAAAGCACCGGAGTGAGGCCTCCGCAAAGACGGCTCACCAGCGAGCCGTTCAAATGAGCAAAGTTCAGGCCATCAAGCTATCGGCTTATGACTTGGACTTCTTTTCTCCATGCCTATTGTTGCCGTGACCGAGTTGTGCTGGTAAGTGGAGGAAATCCCACGTAGAATATCACAAGGCGGGAAACAACCGTCATATGCCCATGCCGAGAAGGCGAAATCCTGGAAAGCGTAATTGACGGTCTCCGAAATATAATGTAAACACTTGGGCAATAATCGTTTGTGTGGTCAATGCTGCCGGGCTTGGGTGAATGGGTGCGGCCAAGACAACCGGCATCGACACCAAAATGACCTCGGTTACCCAATCACCCGCCACCCAATTGCGGCGAAGCCGCCAAGTTCGGGATCAGAATTTATGTCTGTCGGCCTGTTTGCCAGTCTTAAATCGCGGTTTGCGGGCTCTAACAAGGAGGGATGATGCAAGGTCCAACGATATCACCAAGCGAAATAGAAGTGCGTCACGACAAGGTGCGCGCGTTCCTGGCCGACGAAGGTCTCGGTGCCCTGCTGGCCTACTCCCCGGCCCACGATCACTGGTGGGGTAATACCGGCCACGTGTCGTACCTGTCCGGCTGGTCGAATCGCGACCGTATCGTCGACACGGTCGTGGTGATGCCGCGTGACGGCGAGCCGGTGTTACTCGCCAGCGGCATGCCGTACATGTTCGACCAGGCTCGCGAGGTGTCGCCGATCAAGGACATGCGCATGGTGCAGGCGCTCGATCTGAACGCGATCGCCTCGCACCGCCCCGGCTCGCGCGACTTCGCCACCGAGACTCTGGCCATTCTCGAAGAGAACCATCTGGTTGGCGAACCAATTGGACTCGTTGATGTGTCGAACATGCCGGCGCCGTTTTACGAAGCGCTCAAGGCCGGGCTGGGCGACCAGCTGAAGGGGGTGCCGGACATCGTGGCGAAGCTGCGCAACGTCAAGACGCCGGACGAGTTGGCGTGCATGCGCCGCGCTGCTGAGTTGAGCGACCTGGGCTTCCAGGCCATGCTCGAAGCCGCCCGGCCCGGCATGCGCGGCTACGAGCTTGTCGCCGAGATGGAGCACGCCGTGCGCCGTCAGGGCGCTGACCATTGCAAATACTGGATGGCGTCCGGCCCGGCGCCGGACTGGAATGACGTGCGCCTCGACTTGAAGCCGCACGACCGCGAGTTCGAGCACGGTGACTTGATGGCGAGCTGCTCCTACATCATCTACAATGGCTACTGGTGCCACGGTCATCGTACCGGCACCATGGGCGAGCCGTGCGAGAAGCTGGACGAACTCTGCCGGATCACGCGCGAAAGCCACGACGCCGCGCTGAGCACGATCAAGCCCGGCGTTCACGTCGGCCACATCGGCCAAGTCATCGAAAACCATGCCGGCCCGCAGGGCCTGTCGTTGTTGGGCGGCCGCATCGGCCACGGCATGGGCCTGGACTACAGTGAACAACCCGTCCCGCTCGATGATGCCAACGAAACACCCATCGAAGAAGACAGCACGTTCGTCATGCACGCCGTCTTTGCCCTGCCGCAGACCGGTAATATGTTCGTGCCCCTCGGCGATGTGGTGCATGTGACGGCCGACGGGCCGGAGCAGTTGATGAAGTTTCCGCGCACGCCGTTTGTCGCGGGGGCGAGTGTATAATCGATCATCAAACGGATTCACCCCGGTTGCCCGGGCGACCAAATATCAGCCGGAAAGATTGCCACAGGGAGAAATATTTGTCGACGCGGGCCGAGCACCGCTCGACCAGGTCGGGGGGTGGTTCGGTCGAGGGTCGTTTGGAAGAACGCCGGGCTGTTGCGGCAGCTTAACGGCAGGCAGATGATCTGCTTGTCGCGCGCGAAAAGCTCAGGTGCCACCCAGCCTTCCGGTATCGCCATCGCCTGGTCGAACTGCCGGTAGCTCTCGTCGATCAACTGGTTGATCTGCGGCTGATCGGCTCGAGATATTGCTGCAGCAGCCCGCGAACCACCAGGCAGCCGAACGTATTGTAGATGCCGGCGGCTTTCCCGATATCGAGGTTGTCAGCGGACACCTCGAGTTGGTCCAAAGTAAGGTTGGGCAGTTCCAGGGGTTCGGCAGTCATTTTTTGAGGGTCAAAGGCAAACATTATCATTCATGTTCACTGATTGAACTGCACGGGGGAATCGTCCTCGCCGACCATTTTCGGATGGCGCCCGTCGAAGGGATATTGCTCCAGTTCCACTACGGCTCCACTGAAGGGCCGGCTCTGATCGCTGAGCCAGAATGCGGTGACAGCCGCGACTTCCTCCGGCTTTGTCATGCGCCCCGTGGGGACCATGGCCGGTGGGGGATGCTCATACCAGTCAGGAGGCCGTCCCTCGGCGATTTTCAATTGTTGCTCATTGGGGGTGAGCACCCATCCCACTGCCAGGTGCACGAAGCGGACATGATCGGCGCTGAATGCATCCGCGAGGTTCTTGGTCATAGTCTGAAGGCCGCCCTTGGTGATGCTGTAGGCCAATTGCTTTGATTCACCGGAATATCCGTTCACCGACCCGACATTAATCACACAGCCACGGCTCTTTTTGAGGTCCTCGATCGAAGCTCGAATGAGCATAAGCGGCGCCCGGAGATTCACGGCCACGGCCCGATCGAACAGGGTTGCATCGGTCGTATCAAGATTACTCCTGATCACCCAGGCTGCGTTGTTGACAATCCCGTCGATCCGCCCGAAAGCCGACCGTGCCGCTTTGGCGAGTCGTTCCGGGGCATCGAGGTCGGACAGGTCGTCCTGGTGAAACACCGCATTCGGCCCAAGTTCGGCCGCCACGCTTGCCCCGCGTTCAGCATCCCGACCGTGCACGAGCACGTGGGCGCCCTCAGCCACACACCGCCGTGCGACAGCCTCCCCGATGCCCGTTGTACTTCCCGTCACGATGATTGCTTTGTCTTTCAGGTTCATTGCCTTTGCTCCCATGCTTGTTCAAATCCAGTCCGGCTTCGGTTTATGACGTCGGCCGGGTCAGCCTTCCACAACGAATCGGGAAGCTCATCAATCGAAAAGATTTCCAGACAATATGCCCCTTTGTATCCAGATGCCTCGGTTGCGGCGAACATTTTTGACAGGTCAATACATCCTTCACCGCAGATGCGGCGGTCACCGGGGCTTCGGGGTTCGTCCGCGGGCCAGTCGCTGATGTGAACGCCGAATATCATGTCCTTCAACTCCACGATGCGCTCAAAGATCGAAGGCTCGCGCCAGAGGTGAAAGATGTCGAGCATGAGGCCGAAATTCGGACGATTCACGGCCTCAATCAGTTGAACGGATTCTTCCAGGGTGCAGATGAATGTGTCATTGTTCATGAGAATGGGGCTGAGAGGCTCGAACATGATTCTCAATCCCCGATCTGCGGCATAATCTGCCAGATCCGGATAGAGACGCCGGGCCGTTCGATGGGCGAGTTGGAAATTCATGTCCGGGGCCTGCCCCGTGATTGTCACCAGGGGCAGTTCGATCCCGGGAAAAAACTCCGCGAAAAGATCGATTGTCTGGCGGTAGTGGCCGAGTCTCCGGACCGGGTCCTCCAGATCAGGACACATGAAATCCTTGAAGAGAGCGTGCACCCGAGGTTGAACACTGGTGACCACCAGGCCTGCCTCGTGCACCATGGCCAGTTGTTCGCGTGCTCGGGCGGTATCGGTAGAAAGCTTTCTCTCACAGATCTCG
>DPYP01000086.1:0-6311 GCA_003545375.1 Lentisphaeria bacterium | reverse complement strand
ACGGAACCGTCGCGTCTGATTTCGCGGCAGGCCGCTACGCCTTTGCCAGCTCGGCGTGCTCAGCCGCGGCAGCCGCAGTGACACGCTCGACGTCGACGGCAACGACTTTGTACTCGGGGCATAGGGAATCCGCGTCCTGGACGTTGCTGGTGACGTAATTGACCATCTGCTCGGGGAAGTGGAAGGTCGTGTAGATCACCCCGGGCCTGACGCGGGTCGAGACTTCCGACGTCAGATTCACCTCGCCACGGGCCGAGAACAGTCGCACGGTGTCGCCATCGGCAATGTTCTTCTTCTCGGCGTCAACCGGGTTGATCACCAGAACGTCTTCGCTGAGCAACTGCAGATTGCCGGTACGCCGAGTCATCGTGCCGCAGTTGTAGTGCTCGAGCTTGCGACCAGTCGTCAGGATAAACGGGAATTCGTCGCTGTGGTCGACCAGCTCCTGGCTCTCTTCGAAGTTCCAGAAATGGAACTTGCCGCGGCCGCGCTTGAATGTCTCGGTGTGCAGGATCTTGGTGTCGCTGCCGTCGGGCTTGATCGGCCACTGCTTGCCGTTGTCACCGAACTCTTCCCACTTGGCACCGGCGAAGAACGGGACGATCTGGCTGATCTCCTGCAGCGTGACATCGGGGTCATAGCCAGCCTGCTCGTATCCCATGCGGTTCATGATATCGACGATGATCTGACCGTCGGGCTTGGTACCTGCCAGCGGCGGCACGACTTCGTTGCAGCGCTGCACCCGGCGCTCGGCGCTGGTGAACGTACCGCTTTTCTCCAGGAACGTGGCACCCGGCAAAATAACATGCGCCAGCTTGGCCGTCTCGGTCATGAAAATTTCCTGGACCACCAGCAGGTCGAGGCTCTCCAGCGACTCTATCACGTGCTTGGTGTTGGGATCGGTCTGTACGACGTCCTCGCCCATGATCCACAGAGCCTTGAGCTTGCCGGCCACGGCCGCGTCGAACATTTGTGGGATCTTATAGCCGATCTCTTTCGGCACCGGGACGCCGTAGATCTTTTCGTACTTCGCCTGGTTGTCCGGGTCGGTGACGGGCAAGTAGCCGGCGCCCTGATGCGGCTGCACGCCCATGTCGGCGGCACCCTGGACGTTGTTCTGGCCACGCAACGGATTGACGCCGACACCGGGGCGTCCGAGGTTGCCGGTCATCATTGCAAGGTCCGCAATTATGGTGACAGTTTTGGTGCCCTGGCTGTGCTCGGTGACGCCCAGACCGTGGAAGCTCATGGCATTCTTGGCGGTGCCGTAGGCGATCGCGGCCTCACGCACGAGTTCACGATCGACACCGGAAACCGCTTCCATCGCGTCGATGTCGACCTGGCGCAACTGCTCGACATAGTCGTCGTAGCCTTCGCAGCGTCCTTCGACGAACTCCTTGTCGATAAGGTTCTCGTTCACGAGATAATAAGCGAACATGTTGAGCAGCGCGACATTGGTACCCGGGCGCAGGGCCAGATGGTATTTCGCGTACTCTGCTATCTCTGTCACGATCGGATCGATGACGATCAGCGGCGTGCCCTTCATGACTTCCTGTTTGATGCGGGCACCGGTCACGGGGTGTGCGTGCGTCGGATTGGCACCGATGATCATGATCAGGTCGGTATTTTTCAGGCAGTCTGTCGAATTGGTGCCGGCACCAGTTCCGAAGGCCCACTGCATGCCGAGCGCAGTCGGTGAATGACAAACGCGGGCGCAGCAGTCAATGTTGTTGGTGCCGATGACTGCACGGATGAACTTCTGCATCAGATAGTTCTCTTCATTCATGCAGCGCGCCGATGATATGCCGGCAATGGCATCCGGCCCGTGTTCAGAGCGGACACCGGACAGTTTCTCGGCGATGTAATCGTAAGCCTCGTCCCAGGACACTTCCTCGAATTCTTCGCCGCGGCGGATCAGTGGACTCTGCAGGCGCTCGGGGTGACTTTGGAACTTGAAGGCGTAGCGCCCTTTCAGGCAGGTGTGGCCGCGGTTCGCTTCGGCATCGGGCGGGGCTTCAATCGACAGGATGTTGTCGCCGGGGCCGACGGCTACTTCGAGGTTGCAGCCGACACCGCAATACGTACAGACCGTGCGGACCTTCCGTTCGGCCTCGTGCGCCTGGAGTTTGTGGATGTCTGTGATGGCACCGGTCGGACAGGTTTGCGAACAGGCACCGCAGGCAACACACGGCGAGTCCTTGAACGATTCGTCGGCCCCCATGATGATGTGATTGTCGAAGCCGCGGCCGGCCATGTTCAGCACGAACTGTCCTTGAATCTCGTCACAGGCACGCACGCAGCGATAGCAGTTGATGCACTTCGAGAGGTCGGCGCGCATGTACGGATGCGAGGTGTCCTGCTGGCGGTCGGCGTGGTTCTTGCCGGCCGGGTAACGCACGGAATGGATGTCGAACCCGACCTGGTCGATGACTTTCTTGAGCTCGGCATCGCCATTGGGCGGCGACTCGAGGGTGTGCAACGGGTAATCGGTGACGACCAGTTCGAGAATGTTCTTGCGCAGCTTCCTGACCGAGTCGGATTCGCTGAACACCCACATATTCTCGGCGATCGGGGTATGGCAGGCCGCGACCATGCGGCGCGGCCCGTCTTCACTAAGGGCGACTTCTACCGAGCAGATCCGGCAGGAGCCGAAGGGCTCGAGGCGGTCGTCATAACACAGCGTCGGTACGCAGCCTTTCTCACGCTGTCGCTCGATAAAATTCAGCAGGGTTTCACCTGCTTCTATTTCGTATGCCTCGCCATCGAGATATGCGGCCTTATTCATGATGCGACGTCCTCGCGAAAATATGGCTTCAGTTCATCATTAAAGTACATCAAAGCGTTCCTGATTGGCAACGGTATGCCGCCGCCGTGGGCACAGAGGCTGCCTTTCTCCATTGTCTCGATCAGATCTTCGAAAAGTTGGCGATCGATCAGCGCGCCGCCCTCAATGGCACCGGTCACCAGCTCGTGACCACGGGTCGAACCGAGCCTGCAGGGAAAACACTTGCCACAGGACTCGAAGGCGCAAAAATCGAGGATGTGCTCGACGTAGCGGATCATCGGGAACGACTCTGGCACGCAGACGACGCTGCCGTGGCCAAGCAGAAAGCCGCCGTTGATGAAGGACTCGAAATCAATGGTCAGTGAATCGATTTTGGCGACCGGCACCAGCCCACCGAGCGGCCCACCGATGTGCAAGGCCTTGACCGGCTGCCGGAATCCCTGGCCAAGCCCGTTGACCACGGTGGACAGAGGCGTGCCCATCGGCACTTCGAAGAGGCCCGGGCGGTTGAACATTCCGTCGAGGCACAGCAGCTTGGGGCCGGCCGACTTCTCGGTGCCGACAGCAGCATAAGCGGCGCCGCCGTTTGCAACGATCTCGTGGATGTTGGCGAAGGACTCGACGTTGTTGACGACTGTCGGCTTGCCAAACAGCCCCTCGGTCGTCGGGAAAGGCGGCCGCACATCAACTTCCGGCCGGCGGCCTTCGATCGAAGCGAGCAAGGCCGTTTCTTCGCCGCAGATATAGGCGCCCGCACCGACCACGACCTTGAACGAAAACGAGAAACTCGAGCCGCAGATATTGTCGCCGAGCAAGCCGCAGCCTTCGAGCTCCTGGATGGCACGGCCGATGGTCTGGACTGCATCGGGATACTCGGCGCGGATGTACAGGCACCCTTCGTCGGCGCCGACCGCGTAGCCGGCAGCCATCATACCGAAGAGCACGCTGTGCGGCTGCTGCTCGAGCAGGTAGCGGTCAATGTAGGCGCCCGGGTCGCCTTCGTCGGCGTTGCAGACGATGTACTTCTTGTCGCCCGGCGCTTCCTTGGCAGCGTTCCACTTGAAACCGGTCGGGAACCCGGCACCGCCGCGGCCGCGCAGGTTCGAGGTCTGGACCTCGGCGATGAGCTCATCGCCGGTCTTCTTCAGCACGACATCGCGAAACACTGCGTAATAGCTGTCGACACCGGGAAATTCGGCCGTAAGGATGGGGGTATCGAGCAGGGATTCGACGTGGTAGGCGTCTTTCGAACCACCAGTGCCGTCTTTACCGATGACCCCGTCGAGCTGGTCGATCGCAGTACCGGAGTAGTTCCAGCCGTCGTAGTAGAACGCCGCGTTCTCGTGGCAACGGCCGAGGCAGGTGATGGTGCCGATCTCTGACTCGTCCATGTGCTTCTTGAGTTCCTCGACGACCTTGTCCTGGGTGCCGGCACAGAGACAGGCGCTGCCGTCGCAGACCAGGGCCTTTTTTGAGGCAACCTCTTCACTGATCAGGTCGTAAAAAGATGCGGCACCGAAGGTGATCGCTTCACCAACGAGGTATTCCTTCGCCAACAGCTCGTGATCGGGCGCCGAGGCAGGGTTGGCACCGATCTTGACGATGCGGTCGAAAAGATTGTCGTCGAGGCCTTTGCGGCCGGACAACGCGCTGATATTCTTGGACATGCACAATCTCGCGGTAAGCCCGGTGGCCGGGCATAACAAACCGTAACCGCCTCACAGTGGCTGGAGACAACCCGACTGGATTGTGGGTGTTACAGGTTGATTACTAATAGGATAGCAATATCTATACCCGATTGCAAGGAGAAACTGGTGATGCGCAAGGCCCCGGTTCTCGTGCAACCGTCACAGCATGCGCCGGGCGGTTTTGGCAGAGGACGACGCCTTTACACACCACGCACATTCTGCGGATTAGCGTAAACTGTCGCGCGCGTGTCGCGGCAGAAGGCGATCAGCGACATGCCCCAATACTCACACATGTCGACTGCCAGGGTCGAGGGTGCGGAGACCGCAACCAGGTATGGAATACCCGCGTACCAAGCCTTTGAGACGATCTCGAACGACACACGACCGCTGACGAACAGGATGTCGGCACCGCCGATGTCATCGGTCTCGAGCAGGAAACCGGCGACCTTGTCGACGGCGTTGTGGCGGCCGATATCCTCGAAAACACAGAGGCATTCGCCGTCGAGCCGAAACGCTGCTGCAGCGTGGATGCCACCGGTCTCTTCAAACACGCGCTGGCGCCGGCACATGGTTTCGCCCAACCCGGGCAGGATGCCGACGTCGAGGACGCCTCGCGGCTCGAGCGGTTCGCCGGTCAGGTTCAGGTCCGCCAGTTCACGGGTACCGCAAACACCGCAGGAAGCGTTGATCAGCAGTGACCGCTTCGCCTGCAGGTTCTCGCACAGAAACACCTCGGGGATCTGGAGATCGACTCCGACGGTGACACCTCTGTCAGGGTCTTTCTCCTCGCTGTAAGGGAATTGGTCTTTGCACTGCTTGACCACACCCTCGGTAAACAGCAGCCCGGTGACCAGGCGATAGTCGTCGCCGGGTGTGCGCATCGTGACGGTAAAGGGATTGCCGTTGATCGTCACCTGCAACGGCGCTTCAACCGTCAGCAAGTCCGTCACCTCCGTGGCAACGCCTGTCTCGTACTTGATACCTTTTGCTGATTTGCTGGACATGGAGGAATGTAGCGCGGCAAGTCGTTATAGGTAAACGACGCCGGCGAAGTGGAAGCGGGTGAAACCCGGAGCGCTAAAAGATTACGCTGCGGGGAAACAATTACGGAACAGTGTTACCTGCCGAGCTGCCAGATGTCAATGCGGCTGATGCTGACATGGCCGTTGAAATACGCCACGGCCCCATCGGATGTCGGGTCGTTATCGGAGTCGACCGACTGCAAATCGTGCCGATAGTCCCCGGTCGCCTCGTCGCGAACAAAACAGGAGCCGTATGACGTGCGGCCGACATTGGTGTGGACAACGCTCCAGTTGTCATCGGGTGTATGCGGCATATTCACATTCCAGGTGATCGGTTTCGAAAAGGCATCGTCGCGGGCCCGAAGATCGGCCAGGGCAGCATCGAGGAATTCCCGCTGGTGACGACAAAGGTCATCAACGGTAGCAGCCGGCAGATGCTGCTCGTTCGCCCACTGCTTGTACGTCTCCGGCTGCAGGCACTGCGACAGGGCGATGCCGGGAACGCCTGCGATATTCCCTTCCATGCAAGCGCCGACAGTGCCGGATGACACAATAAAGGAAACGCCGAGGTTGGCCCCCATGTTGATTCCCGAGACAATCAAGTCCGGCAGCTTCGGGCAGAGATGATGCAGGGCCAGGTTCACGCAGTCCGCCGGACGGCCGTTGATGCTGTAGCCGGTTACCCCGCACAACTCCCGCTCTTCCACCTGCAACCTGCCGAACCGTGTCATCGCTTTGCCGGTCCAGCTTTGCTCCTCCTGCGGCAGCGCGATCGTGAGGTCGCCCATCTCTCGCAGGTAATCGGCGGTGAACGGC
>DPYP01000347.1:0-12739 GCA_003545375.1 Lentisphaeria bacterium | reverse complement strand
CCGCGAACGATGCCGGCCAGGTTGTGCTTCTCGCAGAGGGCCAGGGCAGCTTCGGCGCCCCCGAATACACTGAAGTGCAGCTGGATTGCAGTGCACCGGGCGCCTTCAGCGAAAATAGTCGCAAATTCAGGCAGATTGGTGCTCCACCCATAGGCCCGGATCTTGCCCGCGTCCACGAGTCCTTCCAGGACCTCTCGGATCTCCACCGCCTCGACGGGATCGCAACGCTTTACATGGAACTGGTAAAGGTCGATCACGGTCGTTTTCATCCGGCGCAGGCTCGCTTCGCAATCAGAGCGAATCGAATCGGGATCATAGCGTTCGGGGCCGATGGTGCGGGCCGCTTCATCGAAGCTGAGTCCGAACTTCGTGGCGATGACCACTTCGTCACGCCGCCCTTCAAAGGCTTTCCCTATCAGCTTCTCGCTGTGCCCGGCGCCGTAGGAGTTCGAAGTGTCGAAAAAATTGATGCCGAGATCAAGCCCGCGGCGCAACGCCCTGATTGACTCGCAGTCGTCCGTTCCGGTCGTCCCAAAGGGGCGGTGATCCCGCCAGACCAGCCCGCCGATTGCCCAGCAGCCCAATCCAAGGCCGCTGACTTCAATTCCGCTCCGTCCGAGAGTTCGTTTCATATGGGGCTTCTTGGCAGGCTTCGCTGCACGTCGCGCAGATTTTTGGTGATGCGGGCAAAAAAAATCAGCAGAATAGCTGAATGAAACGACAACAAAAAATTGGCGGAGAGGGGGGAGGGGAGGGCAGCGGTGATCTCCAGTTCAAGAGGCGCTCGTTTTTGTGTTAAAGCCTTGTATTTCAGCGATTAGGAAACTATCCAATGGCTCTTCAATGTCAAGTCCGCGGCAACGAGACGGTTGCGTGAGGGAAGTGAGGTGAGAATCCTCCGCTGTCGCGCAACTGTGTGCCGCCTGGGCAAGCCAGAATACTGGCGCAGCAGGATATCCATCCAGAGAATAGATTTTGCGAAAGGATCTGAGGAATGACGGAAGAGTTCGACAATGGCCGACGACGGCTGCGCCTACGGCGTCACCGGCCGTAACGGCGACTGCCGCGTCATCCGCTTTAGTCCGGGCGATGGCCGCCGTCGCGCTGCAGCTTCTGCAGGAGATGGGTTTCCGGGACAACTGCTGGATGTCGTTCTACCTGATCGACAAGCTGCCGCACGCCATATCCCGGTCGCGAGCTCTAGAACAGATCGGCGATCGTCAGAATCGTGCAACCACTCAATTCCGGACGTGCACGAAGTTGTTCTGCCAGTGTCGGCCCGAAGGTCCGCGACATGATCAACAGATGATCGACGGGGTCCTGAAGCAGGGTGTCGCGAGATAGAACGGGCGCGGGAAGTGGTGGATAGAATTTATTCTCCAGTGCGGCATCGTCGTCGAAAAACCGAATACGGTCCCAGTCCAGCTCCAGCAATCCCGGATAGTTGATGAAGCGGGCCGCGCAGAAGACTCCGAGCTTGCCCCCGTCGAGCGTAGCGTTGGCAACATACTCGCGCATCGTGTTCACGCCTGCGCGGGCACGGTCGGCATACGCCTCTGCAAACGCAACCGGATCGGAATCGGTTGTTGGAGCGGTGTCCTCTCCCGGCGTCATCGATGTGTAGAGTGCGCCGGCTGCCTTTCCTCTCTGGATCTGTTCGACACGGAAGCCGCAGTGCGTTGCCAGGGATCGCAGAGACTCCTCCGTGAAATAACTCCAGTGTTCGTGAACAATAATCGAGAGGTCTCCACACTCGATTGCAGGAGCGCAGTTGGGAACCGCGAAGACGATACGGCCCCCCGGGCTGAGAACTTCTGCCTGCTCCAGAAGGAAAGGGCGAGGATCTTCGACGTGTTCGAGTACGCCGTAGTGCAGGATCACGTCGAATTGTTCGTCTACCGCAGAGCGTCGGAACGGTTCCTTCAAGACTGTCAGTCCCGCCTTTTTCGCATAGATCGGGGACGAATGGCCGGGTTCGAACCCCAGCACGGTGGCTCCCATCTCGGCGAGCCGGGACATCAGATAGCCCTTGCCGCAACCAACTTCCAGAATCCGAATGCCGTCCAGATCCTCCGTTCCCAGAGCTTCGCAGATGAACGCGATGAAGTCGTCGGCGACCGGACGTCCTGAGGGGGAATCGCTCATGGGCGTTCCGATCTGCGAGCCTTCGACATAGGCCTGGTCTAGAAGGCCGCCAAGGTCCGGGTGTGGCATCTGGACCAGCGATCCAAGTTCACGATCCACTCCGAGCGTGAACGGAAAGGTGTCCGGCACACCCGTGTTCTTTGAACTGTCCCGGACACCGACGTGGAAAGGCAGGTCGCCGAGTTCCCAGATCGCATGAAGATGCTTCATGAAGACGAACCCTCAATTAGGCGCTCTTCCAGGCCTCGAAGAATGAGGCCGGACCGGTAGGGAAAGCGGGGCGGTATGTCCTCGTTGAGGAGATGACGACGAATCAGAATATCAGGTTCGTTATAGCCCACCATCGCGCGCAGGGATGTCGTGCCCGAAAAGCGTGGATTGATTTCAAAGACGTGGACTTCCGCGCCGACTCGACGGCATTGGAGGTTCATCGGACCGCAGGATCCGAGCCCCCCTGCAATGTTTTCGCAGGGGCGCGTTACGTCGGGGAACGGGCCGATGTCTCCCTGCGACACTCCATTGCTGATCGCCAGGATCGGTCCAAGCTCCTGTCTCCCCGATCGATTGACGACTCGGAGGTGATTGCTCAACGCGGGAAGAATTCTCCTGCGTACGGCAATCGAGTTAATGAACTGCCCGTCGAGGTCGTGGAGAACACCGACCGTATATTCCTCATGAACAGATCCGACATAGGCCTGAACGACAAAATGCGGCACGGACGCGAGCAGGTGTTGGGCAAAGGCCACAAGTTCATCTCGGGTCTGGGCGAGAAAGAGATTTGCAGAGCCTCCACCCCCGACAGAGGGCTTGAGAACCGCAGGAAAATGCTCGAATTCCGCAGCTTCCTCCACGGTATGGATCTCACGGAATGGAGGAACTGGATATCCAAGCTCTTCGATAGCTTCTGCCGTCTTGACCTTATCCATGCACGTACGGATCACGTCCTGGCGGTTGATGGGGAGCAGGATGTTCAGGTCACGGAAACGGTCCCTGTGCTCGCTGAAAATCTTCAGTTCCGGTTCCGAGCCATGCAGGACAACCTGAATTTCGTGCTTCCTGCAGAGAGCAAAAATCGCGTCCAGAAATCCAGGATCGTCGGCGCGGGGGACAACATGTGGATCGACTTCTCCGGCCAATCCCCAGCTCTCACTTGAAATGTCACAGCAGACAATGTCGTAGGGAGTGTCGGCAAGGCGCAAGGCCTTGAGGATCTGCGAGCCATGCCCACCACCGCCGACACCCGTGACTAGAACCGGTATTCGTTCGGTCGAATTACTCATGCCAGCACGTCTCCGATCAGATTGTCTGTCTCCCGATTCAATCGCTCGACTACGTCCTCGTGAATGTCTGCTCCATATCGCTTCATGACGAGACCTGTATCCATCGGGACGCGGCAGATCTGACTTGTGCCCGTCTCGGTATCGTACACGGCGAAGGAAGAGAGGTTGCCCTGATCCCGGGGGAGTCCGATCGATCCTGCATTTACAAACTGTCGCCCGTGACTCTCGATTGTGAAGGGGCGATGCGTGTGGGCCATGAAGATGGCGTCATAGGGCAGGTTCTCGTACGAACTCAGATCGCTATCGGAATAGAGATAGCCCTCGAGAGGTGCGTCGGGGGCTCCATGAACCAGCACCACGCGCTTGCCATCGATTGTCAACTCACGCTTCTGCGGCCAATTCCGGATTCGAGACAGCGCGTCTTCGTTCAGGCGTGCACGTGCTCCCTCGAGCCGATAGACAGCTTCGCGGTCTGGAGACACGGTCAACGGATTGAGGAGGAGATCTTCGTGATTCCCCTGCTGGCACTCGATCTCGGCGGCCTCAAGTCTGGCGAGTACATCTACTTCGCCTGGAAAATATCCCACTGCATCACCGAGGAAACAGACTTGATCGAGATGAAGCCTGCTCAATGCGGAAAGACATGACTCGAGAGCGACTGCGTTGCCGTGCACGTCCGAAATGAGGCCAAGTCTCACTGGAGCGCCATCCGTGGGTTGAAATGGAAATCCGGAAGAAGGCGATTCTAACAGTCCTGTGGTCGAATCGCAGCTATTATGGCGAGCCTGCAGGAGGGGACGTCACCGGGCAGAGGTCGCTCTTTACATGAAAGTCGCTGATAGGAAGCCGGCTGATAGGAAGCCGGTTTTCGGGACTCGCGGAAGATACTGCGAGAGGGTCTGGAATGCAATCTGGAGGAGGGCCAGGATTGACGAGAGAAGCAGCGCCGGGATCGGACGACAAACAAACTTGGGTGGCTGGACAGGCCAAATCGGGTAGGACGCTGCGGTGACATCTCCAAGGGGAATTCAGAGGGCCTCGGCGAAATCATCAAATGGACCGTACTCGAGCTCAAGCTGCTCGGGCGGCGCCGGCTCGGGCGAGGCGCGGCACGGCGGATTCCACATATTGCAGTGACGCAGGATACGCTCGATGACATGTGACTGGTCGGGCGCCTCGATGAAAGAGACGATCTGCATCTCGCCGCACTTTAGGTACTCGTCTACGGCGTTGCGGATCACGGGTCGCCAGAACCCGTAGCGTTCCTGGTAATGCTCGGGGTATACACGCTCAAACACTCATTGATCGGGCCGCGGCCCGACCGTTTTGATGACCCACACGATTGGCAGATCCATCCCATCCATCTTTTCGAGCTGCTCCCAATACAAGTCGAGCGCCATGTCGGAATTCGGCTGGCTCGTGTCCATCTCGCAAGTCACCGCCACGCCGACAGTGGGACCGATCGCCGGCGTCACCGACTCGGATGTCGCCGCTCAAGTAGTACTCATGCGCGGGTGTTTCATCAATATATCCAATCGTGTTTGCGAGCAGCGGGGTATCGAAATCACTCAGTTCACGGATGACGTTCAGAAGATTCATTTTGGTGGGGGTCCTTCAAAAGTGTGAGCATCGACGTTGGCTTGGAAATACTTTTTCAGCAGTTCGGTCGGCTCCGGTGTCATAAAAAATGACTTCTCTCCATACAACCAGGCATACTCACCGGAAACCATGAAGGCGTGTTCGATTGCGCGCTCGTGATCTTCGAGATTACGTGTGTTCACTGCGATGTCCGTATTGCTCCACTGACCGACATCGGCCCAGATGCCTGCAGCAAACGACAGCTTATGGCTCAACCCGCGGACGCCGCAAAGTTCCGGTATTGCCGTGTCATACATCTTCCTTGTCGCGGCAATCGGGCGGTAATCAGTCCTGGTGTAGGTCAGTTCCATACCGCTGATCAGGATGGCATTATCGTCCAGTCCCAGAAGAATTCCGTCCAGGAAAGCCGGATACAACCCATTGTGATTCCTCTCGAGCGGACCCTTGCCAAGTCGGGCCGTCCATTCGTATAAGCCCGGCAACATGAATATCCGCGCCCCCGGTAGCTCAGCACAGACCGTACGGGCGTACTGGAAGCCTCGATACCGGACCTGTGCCTGCACCTCGCTGAACTTCCGCGGCGCCGCTTCGCCGTCCTTCTTGTAACTGCCCTCGACATACAGCGGATATGAAAACGGAACGTGCCATGTCCCGGCCGCATGATGGCCGACATACTGCTCGCAATCCAGCAGCACACCGACGAAGCCGCAATCCTTCGCGATCCGCGCATGCAGCGCGATGTTGTGCAGCAAGATTTCCCAGTCGTCGTCGTTAAACCAGTTCTGTACCCGGGTCCTCGGACCATCCCACCAAACCGCGTAGGAGGACCACAGGAAATTGTCGGTCAGTCGGCCCCAATCCGCTACGGATTGAAACGCCTTGATCTCGGGCTCGAACTCCTCGTAGCTGCGCTTCTCGAGTCCCCACCATTGTCCCGTCATGTTGGTGCCGCGCTCCGGCTTTGGCGGCTTGTGGGTCGCCATCGAAAACACCAACCCGTCAAACCCGGTGGCCTGCCACAACTTCACCTTGGCCGGCAGATTGACCGCGGCAATCGATGGTGACTGCAGGAGCCGACTGCACAATTCGCTGCCGCAACGGATCAGTTTCTGTTTGCCGGTAAAAACGACCTTCGGCACATAAGGCGGCCCTGTTTCCACATCGGTTTTGATCGCCACCACCTGGCCGAATGGAATCACCGCTTCGGCGCCATGCTCGGTGATCACCAACTTGTGGTAGGCCGAAATCTCATCGGCTGTCAGCACTCTGCCATAGAGCGCAATCTCGTCCACAGCCCCTTTGAACCCCTGCTTGATCGAATCCGGATCATTCATGTGCCCGACAAACATCGAACCGATGCGAAGCACCACGTCGCGCGCCTCGTCGAGATCGGCTTTCACTCGCAGGCTGCCGTCGACGTATATCTTGACGCCCGCTTCCGTCGCGGCTGTATCCCAGGTCACGACCAGATGCGTCCATCGGCCGTTGACGATGCCGGGATCGATCATCGGGCGATTGTGGTTCGCTTTGCCTTCCATGCCGGTGTGAACGAACATCGCGGTGTTATAGAACCCGACCTGTGTCGTCTTCAACAAATAGCGATCGGCTTCCGGGTTGCCGGACAGTTGATCGCTGCAGAAACTAATCAGCCGCCGCACCTCGACCGCCGAGTCCTGCCGTATCCATAACGAGATCGACACCTGTTTGCTGGCCACATTCAGGTTGTTGATGTTGATGCCATCACCGTCGCCGTCGAACGCAAGGGCATTGCCGACTTTGCCTTTGCCAAGTTCCGCAGACAGGATGACGCCGTGCGCGCTGTTGCCGCTCTTGTCCGAGAAGTTCGTGCCGTCGACATCATCCGAATCAAACGTCCAGTAACCAGCCAGCCCGTCGGCCGGCGGCATGGCGGCCGCGTTCGATTCAGTCGGCATCCCAGCCAACACGATGAACACTATCAGACATTGAAAAGTTCTCATGGTTTGTTCAATTTGTTGTCGGGTGCAGGATAGGAGAGGCGGAGGTAGACAGGATCGTTTTTACGCGGTTGGGACAGCCAGCGATCGGACTTCAGTATGGATTCACTCCAGAGCATTGCGCCTCCTGGACTGAATGTATGCCGTTGTACCCTTTTCTGTAACAGGCGGCCAGCCCGCTGCATAATTCACGCTATTTCAATACAATAAAAAAATTGGCGGAGAGGGGGGGATTCGAACCCCCGGTACCCCGTTAAAGGTACGACGGTTTAGCAAACCGTTGCCTTCAGCCGCTCAGCCACCTCTCCGAAGGGGTATGAAATCGCTAAATCCGGGCCAAAGTAAGTTTGTCGATGCCCCCTACTATATGCCGATCAGCATACCCTGCAAGTATCCGTTGCCGCCGATCTTTTCGACCTGGACAGAACAGATCCTGCGCCGATTCATTTCAATCCGTACAGTGGCGGCGAACCGTTCTTCCCGGGAAATCGGCGATACCGCCATCTTGCATCGGCGGTGATCGCGGATAGCGTTTCCTGCTACGTCCCTGCTGCGTGAGGGAAGTGAGGTGAGAATCCTCCGCTGTCGCGCAACTGTGTGCCGCCCGGGCAAGCCAGAATACTGGCGCAGCAGGATATCCATTCAGAGAATAGATTCCGCGAAAGGATCTGAGGAATGACGGAAGACTTCGACAATGGCCCGCGACGAACCGGCCTGATGCTGGTCACGGCTGTGATGCTCGGGGCGTTTCTGTTCTCGACAGTCGGGTACCGGTTGCTGCGGGACAAGATGAAGAAACCGACGCCGCCTGTCGATGCCACGGCCGACAGCGCCGCCTTTACCCGCATCGTCTCGCTGGCCCCCAGCACCACCGAAACCCTGTACGCCCTCGGACTCGGAGACCGCATTGTCGGTGTCACGGATTTCTGCAACTACCCGCCGGAAGCCCGTGACAAGACACGCGTCGGCGCTTTGCTGCGTCCCGGCTATGAGCGCATCATCGAATTGAAGCCCGACCTTGTGCTGGCCTTGCCGGAATACGTCAAAGGCAAAGACGACCTGTTCCGACTCGGGCTCAACATCGAGATGGTCAATAACAAGAGCGTTGCCGACGTGCTCGATTGCATCAGCAGGGTCGGACAGCTTTGTGGTGTTGCGGAGTCTGCAAAACTGCTGCGCGATCAGACCGTCAACCGGCTGAGCACGATTCGTCAAAAGTCCGCGGCTGCCGGGCGCCGCCCACGCGTGCTCGCTGCGATCGGCCGGACCGTCGGGCAACGCGGGCTGGCCGAGGTGTACGTCTGCGGTGCGGGCTCGTTTCACGACGAGCTCATCGGCCTGGCCGGCGGCGCCAACGCCGTGGCGCTCGACGACTATCCGATGCTGTCGGCGGAGGGCATCATGCGGATCGATCCCGACGTCATCATTGATCTCATCCCGGAGCCTGGCGACGACGCTGCCGCCGAGACCTATGGCGCCGACTGGAAGGCATTGCCGTCGCTGTCGGCCGTTCGCAATGATCGTGTCTATGTCCTGGGCGGCGACCATGTACTGATCCCCGGACCGCGCTTTGTACAGGTCGTCGAAGACCTGGCGGAGTTGCTGCACGGGGCAGGGGAGGGCACCGATGAGTGAAGCGGCGCTCGATGTTCACGAACTCTGTTTTCGTCGTGGCAGGCACGACGTCCTGCGCGAGGTCACGCTGTCGGTTGCTGCCGGAGATTTCGTCAGCATCGTCGGTCCCAACGGCGTCGGCAAGACGACTTTGCTGAAATGTCTGATGCGCATCCTGACGCCGTCTGCCGGGCGCGTAACGGTCCTTGGCAAAGAGCTCCCGGCGTATCATCAGCGCGAGCTGGCCCGGCACATGAGCTACCTGCCGCAGTCCGATCATCGGGTGCCGCCGTTCACTGTTTACGAATACGTGATGCTGGGACGCTACCCGCACCTCAGTCCGTTCTCGACGATCAGCGCCGCCGACGAGGCTGTCGTGCAGACGGTGATGGACCGCATCGGCGTGAGTGCCTGGAAGGATCGCGACCTGCACAGCCTGAGCGGCGGTGAGCGCCAGAAAGTGTTGATCGCCGCGGCCCTGGCGCAAGGCGCAGAAATCCTGTTGCTCGACGAGCCGGCATCCTTTCTCGATCCAAAACATCAGCAGGAAGTTTTCAGGACCCTGGGCCAGTTGAACGCTGATGGCGTGACGATTGTCATGGTGACGCACGACATCAACAGTGCCGCTCTGCACAGCCGCTCGATCGTCGCTCTACAGCATGGCACCGTCGCGTTTTCCGGCGCCAGCGAGGCGTTCATGCAGGCGGACGTGCTGCGACGGGTCTTTGACATCGACGCGAGGTTCGTCGACCACCCGCAGAACGGTCGGCGGTTGCTGATTCCCGAGGGGCACCCGTGAAGTGTCGCCGCAACATTCGGGTGCTATTGATCGTCTGTGTGTCGGTAGTGGCCCTCGTTGTCGCGCCGCTGATCGGCTATCGCCTGATCAATCCGCTTGATGTTTTGGGCGGGGGTCTGACGGAATTGGAGTTGCAGATCTTCTGGGATATCCGTGTGCCGCGTGTCTGTCTGGGCGCGTTGGCCGGTGCCGGTCTCGGCTTGAGTGGCATGGTGTTTCAGGCGATGTTCCGCAATGTGCTGGCGACGCCGTACACGCTTGGTGTGTCGAGCGGTGCCTCGCTCGGTGCCGCTTTGTACGTGGTGCTCGGGCTGCAGTTCAGTCTTGCCGGCATTGCCGGGGTGTCACTGTGGGCCTTTGCCGGCGCGGCTCTGGCGATCCTGCTGGTCTACGGCATCACGCTCATGCGTCCGGGATTCTCTGCGGCCTCGACGCTGCTCGCCGGTGTGGCCGTCAGTTTTTTCTTTTCGAGCCTGATTCTGTTTGCTCAGTACCTGAGTGATTTCTCCGGATCCTACCGCATCGTGCGGTGGTTGATGGGCGGCTTCGGTCTGGTCGGGTATCAGGCGGTTTTCAGCGTGCTGCCGTTCGTCGCCAGCGGCGTTGCACTGGTTGCGTACCTTTTGCACGAGCTCAATCTTCTGACGGTCGGCGACGACGTTGCTGCCAGCCGCGGTGTTGACTGCGTGAAAACCAGGCGCCTGTTGTTTTTCGCCACCTCATTGATGGTGGGCGGCATCGTCGCGGTGTGCGGGCCGATCGGGTTTATCGGGATGATGGCGCCGCACATCTGCCGGCTGCTGGTCGGTCACGATCACCTGCGGCTGATGCCAGCGACACTGGCGTTCGGTGCGGCGTTCCTGGTGCTTTGCGACGGCTTCGCACGGGCGGTGACCGGGAGTTACGCCGAGATCCCGGTCGGCGTCATCACGGCGTTGCTGGGCGGCCCATTTTTTCTGTGGTTGCTGGTGTCGGATACCGGCGGCGGTCGGCTGATGGAAGATTGACGCCCGATACGCGACGACGACGCCCCCCTGTGCCGGTGAGTTTTTGGGGGAACCGTAAAAAACATCTTCGCGGGTATAGTACGAACGTTGCTGAATCGGTCCGCCGGATATGCGTTCTTCTGTGCAAACGTCAGGTGCTCATGGATTATCCCGTCTGCAGGATTTTGCTGACCATTTGTTTGGCCGCCAGTTTCGGTCGTGCCGAGGTCGTCTTCCGTGACGTGCGTTTCTACCAGCGGACCGGTGATCAGAGCCGCGTAACACTTCGGCTGCATGTCCCGCAAACCCTACGGCAACCGGCGACTCTCGGCGATGACCCGGGCTTCTGGGCCGACGCCCTCAAAACAGACCTGTTCGTCACTCCCGGCGCCTCACTCGCCGAGAGTCGGACGCAGGCTTTCGTGTCAATGAGTAAAGACACGCTGTACCTCGCTGTTGACTGTTACGAAGCGGATTGGGACAAACTGGTGACTGCGGCCCAGCCGGCCGAAGGCGATTCTAAACGCGCCTGGGCGGATGACTCCCTCGAAATATTCATCGATGGAGACCTCGATCAGAAGAGCTATCATTGGATGGTGATTACAGCCGCCGGCGCCAAAGAGGATGCCAGCGCTTTTGCGCCGGAACGGCTCAAGTACCAATGGAACGGCACGTATGCCTTCGACGTTCGCCGGCATGCGGACAAGTGGCGTGTCGAGATGGCAATTCCACTCGCCGAGGTCGGCATCGACACTGCTGACCCGGCAGCATTCGGTTTCAACGTCGTGCGCAACAAGCTGACGCCGGCTGCCGGCATCAGCCAGCTCGCACCGACGCACGGCCCGAACCACGCACCCGGCCACTTTGCCCAGATCATTCCGCCGGGGGCGACCGCGGCAAAGCCGGTGGAAGCGCTGCTCAAGGGCGATGGGCTCGGGAAACTGATCCTGTTCAAGGATGAATATCCCGGGGGCGACGTGATCGCCACCGGCCACGCGGCTTTCAACCTGTCACCCGCGGACATGGCCGATTGCACCGTCTTGTTCGAACTCGTGCAGGTGGAAAATGTCCTCGCGTCGACGAGGGTCCGGCATCCGCAGTTCAACCATGTGTTTTTCGACATCGACATCGGCGACCTGGCAGCGGGTGATTACGAAGTGCGGGCAACAGCCAGCCGGGGCAATGCCTTCCTCGGCCGGCTCACCGCCAACCTCGTCCGGCACACGGGGCATCCCGCAACTGTGGCGCAACGGCACGTCGACATCATCATCGACGATGCCGTTGCCTTTCGCAAACAATCCGTTCCGCTGACAGTCGGCATCCCGATGCCCCGGGATACCCTCGCGGGTACGGACAACCTTCGCGTTGTCGATCTCGACGGCATGCCCGTGCCGCACCAGGCACGGGTGATGACGCGCTGGACCAAGAGTGGCAGCATCAAGTGGCTCGGCCTCGACTTCATCGGTCAATCCAGGCAGGGGCGACGCCCTGCCTACCGCCTCGAGTTCGGTGACGCGGTGCCGCCTGCTCGCGTCGGTACGATGCTGATTGATCGTGGCGGGTTGCTGCAGATCGACAACGGGGTGCTGCGGATAACCATCGACAAAGAGTCCGGTACGTTGATCCAATCGGTGCACTGCGCAGATCGCGAAGTAGCTCACGACATCGACGGACGGATCATCGACAATCATGACGTCGAGTTCCGCTTGTCGCCTGCCCGTCCGGCCATCAGAATCGAAGAAGACGGCCCGATCAAGTGTGTCATCCGCAAGGAGCAGCCCTACGTCAACGCCGACGGTCGCGAGTCCTGCATCCAGATTACCCGCATCACGGTTTATCGCGACCAGCCGTGGATTCAGCTGACGCACACGTTCGTCTTCACGGAGGATTCCAATAAAACCCAGCTCAAGGACATCTCGATCGACGTGCCGCTTACCGTAGGCGAGCTGCAGAGCGTGGCGTTCGACATCATGCCCGGCACGGCGGACGCCCCTGCCGTAGCGGGGAAGGACAAGCTGGGCGCAGGGGTCTACCTGCACCAGGGCAAGGTTCGCCGATATCGTGAGGGAACGAGTCGGTTCGAAGTGCGTTGCGGCGATGAATTGCTGCAGACCGGCGAACGCGCCGGCCATTGGTATGCCGCCCACGGTGACGGGGTCATCGCCATCGCCGGGGTGCGCAATTTCTGGCAGCAGTTTCCCAAGGAACTCGAATTGATCACCGATGGTCAACCGTTGATGCGCCTGCATCTGTGGTCGGGACGCGGTGGCGTCCCGCTCGACTTTCGCACCGATACCTGGATTGCGCGGCGGGGCAAATGGGGCGAACACTTTGCCGACC
>DPYP01000411.1:0-3676 GCA_003545375.1 Lentisphaeria bacterium | reverse complement strand
GGATGTGCATGGCCGTGAGCAATGAAGAGCAGCGTCGCCAATGGCTGCATGCGCGTCGTGCCCGGCTCCCAGACCATGGACATCCAACAACACGCGGATACCTATGTCGATGACAACCTGCTCAGCCGGGGTCAGGAGATCGAAGTGGACGTCGACGAAGCAGACGCCGTCAACGTCGTGTTGCAACCGGGCGAAATGTCGTTGCATCACGTCCGGATCATTCACGGGTCGAATTGCAATGGTTCGGACGAAAAGCGCGTCGGCTATGTGATTCGATACGTCACACCCGAAGTCCGACAGCACGGCGCACGGCTGCAAGCGATCCTGGCCCGCGGACGGGATGACTTCGACCACTTCGATTTCGTCGACCCGCCGCCGCCGGACCGTGATTTCGCCGGGGCTGTCGAAGACATGAAGGAATCGGCGCGCCAGGCCGTGGCCTCGGTGATGCAGGATTCCTCTGCAACCTGAAATCTGGCGCCTCTCACCTCGCCGCGATCGTCCATACATCATGTTCGAGCGCCACGGCTCGGGGCAGGAATGCCTTCACGTGCAGCGCCACCGATCGTGGCTCGGCCCGGGCGGCCAACCGGATGCGAAAGGCAGCCCAGGACCAGGCGCCGGCCTGCTCGTGCCAGCGCTTCTGCACAGACTTGGTTGCCACGACTCGATTGTCGATCGCAACTTCGGGCTGAATGATCTGAAACGGGGCATAATGATGCCACGCCACGCCGTCGCGGTGCAGCTGGAACACGATCACGAGGTCCCGCGCGTTCTGCAGCGACGGAATTGAAAACGCCGCCTCGTAGTCACGGTGCACGATATCCAGGTCCCGCGCCTCGGTGAATACCTCCGCGTATTCGAATGCCTTGTCAGTATCCAGGAACTGGGAGCGGCCATTCACCGCGCACCTGAACATCTCTCTCGCCGTCTCGTCGTCCCGGCTGACTGCCGTGCACCCGATCTCATGAAGCGAAACCGGCAGATGCTCGCTTTGTGGAATCGTGTCGATCGGCGCCAGCCCCTCGACTAGTGCCGGATCGCCGGCCGGCGCGATCTGCAGCATCTTCACTTCGAACGGCTGTAGGAACAGGTCGAAGGTGTCACGATGCTTGAGCTGTGGCGTCTGTACCCGGCCGCGCTGTCCGGGTGGATGCAGACAGTATACCGCGTAGGCAGCATCGGGTGCATCGGGCTCGAATCCCAGGGTCTCGTCCAGGCGTATGGACACCGCTTGGGCGTGCCACTGGGCATTGTAAATGAAGAGGGCGCCGGTATCGCCATGAACGTACGCATATCCATAGGCGTTGGCGCGCCATGGGCTGCCCAGGATTCGCTTCGGATGACGAAGCAGTGCATCCCCGTAACGGCCGCACCACTGCAGGGTTTGGGCGAGAACCTCGACGCCTTCGTCATCGAGCAGTGCAAGGTCGCCCCACAACTGGCTGCTCATATTGCCGCGTGAGAAGTCCAGAATCCACGCGTCCTGCCATCCCTCGTTCCCCATCCAGCTCGCCCAGCGCGTATTGCTCAGCCAAACGCCCTGGCTGTCCTGTGAGATGGGAGGCAGCCGATCCCAATTATAATGTTGACGTTGATCCTGGGCTGCCGTCATCGATTGCCGCAAATTGGGCGCCGGAATCTCAGACGGGGTCGCGGATTCCATGATCACGCCGCGCTCGTACATGGTATGCCCATGAAGCAGCCACCAGGGCGACAGGAAGCTCCAGTACAGGATATAGAGCAGGTCCGGCTGGGCACGGCGCACCTCGCCCATCGTCTCGATACAGACATCCATAGCGGCCTCGACGCTGTATTTTCCCGGCACGTGCCCATGGGCCTCGTTGTTGCAGTAGAACTCGACACCGTCAAACTTGAAGCCGTGACAGCCCTTTTCCCGGACCAGATGCATAAGCGCGTTGCGGAACATTCCGCGCCACGCATCGTGCCGGAGACAGTATGCAAAACTGTACACGCCCGGCCCAATCGTTGCCGCCTTGAGAGCGGGATGCTCGAGGGCGCGAAACGCTCCGGGCCCGCCACCCGGCGACACCCACAAGGTGAGCTTCATCCCTAACGCTTTGATTCGTGCCAGCCCTTTTTCCGGGCCGTTCGGGAAATGTTGCGGGTAGAAATCGGTGAGATCGCCGACCGGGTTGTTCCAGCCTGTATCGATGCCGTAGTACTCGAATCGAACGCCCCGCTCCTGAAGCGCTTCGACCTGGTCCAGATTGTCCTGCAGCATGTCGTCCGTGAACTCTATGGTATCGTGCGTGCCGGCGATTTCGCAGATTCCGTAGGGACTATAGAGGCTGAAGTACTCGGGTTTCCGCAAGCCCTGGCGCTCGATAAAGGTCACAAAGTTCCGCTGCCCGCTGCCGGCATCGCCGCTGCCCAGCACCGCGGTCTTGCTCTCGCAGCATGCTCCCGGCGGCAGCCGTTGTCCGGGGAGGGACTGGAGCAGCAGCCGTTCAGTCTCGCCACGCGCAATGCCCGCCGGATGCATCACGCCGGCAAACCAGGTGCCGTCGAGGAATACCGGTTCCCCGATCCCACCCGCTGACGCAGGTGCATCGATCATCGCATCGGCCAGGTCGATTTCCAGCAGGGTGCGATCCTGCTTGCCGTTATTCGTGATCCTGGCCTGCTTGTATAAGGCAGCCTCGCCGGTTTCCAACCAATACTTCAACTCGAGATCAATCTCGGCCGCGTCATTTCTGATATGGAATGACGCAACGACGCGCCCTGCGGCCTCGTCGACAGCCGATGAAACCAGTGCGAACTCACCCACTTCGTCGAGGGCCGGGCCGGCGCTGATGAACTGATCGGCCAAGGTGCTATACGAGCTGTAGCGTTCCAGTTCGTTGTGCAGCATGTCGGGATGCCGCCGGTCCAGACCCTGCGCCTGGACGGCTAACCTGTTGATCTCGCCGAAGCGGACCACGCCGTACGCGTCGCTGCCCGGCGTCAGCACGTACTCGGGGATATCATGCCAGGGCCGCACCCCGGCATAGACACCGATCAGCACACCATTTAAAAAGACACGGTAGTGGGCCCAATCGTGGTTGTCACACCCGCCCAAACGGAGGTGCAGCGGCAGGTCTTTCCAGGAGACGGGAATCTCCACGGACTGGCGGTACCAGCCGTAGCCCGGGTAGAGCACGGAGTAGTAGCCGGGCGGACCGATTGGGAAGACGTTGAGACGCGGCGCGTCGATCCAGTTGCTGTCGTCCATATCCGGGGCGTGATAGCCAGCTGTGAATCCCGATTCGCTAGCCGCCGGCACGGCGTCGCTCGACCCCGGACAAAAATGCCACGAGCGAATATGGACGCACGGCGCGTTGCTGGCGAAGCGCAGGGCAACCGCGTTGCGTTCCTCACAGCGTAGCCGGGTCCCGGTGCGTTTGTCCAGCACGGCGTGCAGGCGTGGACCTGAGGCAAGCACAATGCTTGCCTGCAGGTATTCGTTGCCGACCGTGATCGACCCGTCCGCCTCAACGGCTGTCAATCCGCTGCTGCCAGTCACGATGGACCTTGCTTACTTACTGATAGTCTTTTTGTTTTCGAGGATGTGCATAGCATAGGCGAAGGGGAGAGGAAAGTCAACGATCCGGTGGCGTTTCCGTGGCGAATCGGGTCCTCTGCCGGAGCTCGGCGGCCGGCAGAGGACCCGATT
>DPYP01000387.1:8106-9014 GCA_003545375.1 Lentisphaeria bacterium | reverse complement strand
ACCCGGAAAATCAGTAAGTGCTCGAAGGTCTCGGCCTGGTCCTGCGGAGCGTTGACATCTTGCCAGACATACAACAGGGGAAGCGTCGGGTGAAAGGTCACGCCCAGCGCATAGGTGGTGTGGGCGGCCAGCGGGCCGCGCCTGGGCAGCTCCAGGGCCATCGGCTCGGTGGCGGCCGGCGCGCCGGTCTCGTCGAGCGAATAGATCGATACCTGCGACGCATGCTCTCCCCTGTGCGTCACTGCGATCAGGCGGATCGTCTCGCTCAGCGCCATTTCAGACGCACCCGGCGCCACGAGCTCGGCAATAAACGGAAACGACTCTTCGTGTATATCCTGAAGCGTCACAATTTTCTGTGCTTTTGCCGGTGCGGCCAGCCACAAGACGACAATGGCGGTGCCCAATAGTTTGCCCGGATAGTTCATGAATATTGTCGGTGTCGCCAGGTTTTCAGTATCCAGGTTTCGGGGAAAATCGGTCGGATTGGTCGGTTTCCGTTTATTGCCACTCGTCGCAGGCCCTGAGCCTGTCGGGGGCTCCCGGCCGCTTGCCACTTCACCATTCAGTGCCGTCCTTCGGTAGTCAGCAACTCGTAGTATTCCTTTACCGCCTCTTCGTAGCCGGGCAGCGGCGGTCGCGCCGGCTCGTCCAGCACCCGACCGCGAACGACCTGCCAGCGCGGCAGGCTCGGTTCATACCCCGACTCTGGTCGGCGTAAGACCCGGAGCGTGATCCGCAACTCATCGAGCAACTGCATCTGCCGCTTGAGCGTTTCCGGATCCGGACTTTCCTTGAGTGCGTCGAGGTTGGCAGTGAGCTCCGCCAGAAGCCCGTCGAGATGTCGGGTCGGCAGGTAGACATTACGCAGCTCCTTGCGCAAAGTTTTCAGCCGCTCGATGGTCTGTTCC
>DPYP01000387.1:6937-7731 GCA_003545375.1 Lentisphaeria bacterium | reverse complement strand
CGTTCGACAATCTTGTGTTTGGCCTGCGGCTTGCCCATGCGCTTCATCGCCTCGTCATCAAACCCGCCGGCATCATTCAGGCTGAAGGACGTGTCATCGGAGTCGACTATCTTGCCACCGATGCCGGTCGAGACGTCCTTCTGCGGGTCGGCACCGAGCGTCTCCCGGAGTTTCCCCGGCTGCACCGGCGCCCGCTCCTGGCCTTCCATCGCTTCGTCGCGGCCGCGACGATTGACCGACTCGTTGCCAACGACCATGCCGTGTGCCCGGGCACCCTTGCGCCCGCTGCGCGAGGCACCGCCATAATTCTGCGTCGGCGGTTTCATGTTGCCGGTGGGGGCGGTAGCGGACACCGAATTGACGTCGCCGCCTTGCTTGCCGACGTCCCCGTCCTCGATGCCCTGTCCCTGCATGCTCAGGTTGTAGGTTTCGAATTTCTTGCGTACGTCGTCGTCCTCTTCAAGAAGATCTCCCACCAGGTCCTGGAAATCACCGTCGAGCAGGTTCAACTCCATCCTGTTGCCGATCAGGTCGGAAGATTTTGGAAAACTCATCTGCCCGGACGGTTCGCTTGCCAATGTGAGGACGTCGAAATTCGGTTTTGGCGGATTCGCAATGACCACGGAATCTCTCATTGCATCGGCACCCACGTAGTCGGGGAACGTCGTGTCATTCATATCCAGTTCATGTTTTTTTCTGTTTGCCTCGGCCATCTCGTGCATGCGGACAATCTCCTCCATGCTGATGTCTTCAGCACCCTTGTCGAGGAGTGACTGGAGGCTGCCGGCCAGCAG
>DPYP01000387.1:5582-6610 GCA_003545375.1 Lentisphaeria bacterium | reverse complement strand
TCATCGAGAGCGCCCTGGGTTTCTGCCATGCTCTGCAGAGCGGCGAGCTCGTCGAGAGCCTTCTTCGCCGCCTCCTTTTGCGCATTGCGTAATCGTGTATGAATTTCTTTCAGCGTCGAGGCCACCTGGTTCTGTGTCGCTGCGGTCGCCGCCCAGTTTCCGGCACCGGCATCGCGGCTCGCCTGCTGCATGGACGCCCGCAGCGTCTCCGCCTGCAGATCAGTAGCCGTCGCGGCAAAGGCATCGGCAATGATCGCCTCGCTCTCGCGCGTGTGCCGTGCGAGCCCTGTGAATGCGATGCTGGTCAGATCGATCAGCTCCAGCACTTTTGCCTGGCGCCGCGCGCCCGATGTCTGCCGCATCTTCATCGCTGCTGCGTCACCAGCGCTCGCAGCAGCAATCGTGGCTTGACGCTCCGAGTCCACCGCGAGTCTGGTCTCTCGGTCGGCGAGCATTTTCAGAAACTGGACCATGTGCGCCAGCTCCCAGCCCTGGCGAAAGCGGCGATACTGGTCGAGGATTTCGTCGAGGCTCTCGACGATACGTTCCTGAGTCAGCCGCGCATCGCCCAGCACTGACTGCATGGCCTGCGGTGTCTCGCGCTCCGCCACCGTTTCGAGAATACGAATGGCCCGCACAAACTCGGTGTCGGCGAGCATGCTCACGGAGAGCCGCAAGGTGCCTGCCGCCTCCGGCATGCTGCGGGCAAGACGGCCGGCAGCCAGGCGCAATTCGTCCTCTGCTCCGGTCTGTTCAGTCATCGAGGCTGCCAGCGCATCCAGGGTCGCGGCATCGCTCCAGCTGACACCTGAGTTCTGCTTGAATTTGTTCATCCACTCCGTGGCGTCACCGACCCCGTCCTGTTGCCGGCGAATCAGTGCAGCGATGCCGGCTTCGGTACGCAGGATCTGCTCGTACAGCAACTGTAGTGCGACGCCTTCGCCGCCAACCATGACGTTGTAGATGTTGCCGTCGGTCCACTGTCCGGCCTTGACGGGATCGTGGTCGACGGCTCGCAGGGCGATCTG
>DPYP01000387.1:0-5250 GCA_003545375.1 Lentisphaeria bacterium | reverse complement strand
CCCTCGGCGGCACCGAGCCGCAGCATCGAAAGTGTGACATCCTCGTGCAGCGACCGCGTCTGTTGCGGCTCCCAGGTCTGCAACGGCTTCCATTCGTCTTCGCCCTCGAGCGCATCCGCTGACAGCGTTGCGCGGCGCCTGAACAACCCAACCGTCTTGAGACCGTAATCGTCGGTCGCCAGCACGCTGAGTGGCAGGGCCACGTCCACCTCCGCCTCCGTCTGGCGTTCGAGTCCGGTCAACTCCAGCTTCGGCGCTTTGTCCGGTAGCGCTCGCCACACGAGCGTCGCGCCCGTCGTGGGCGGATGTCCTTTTCTCTCGGTATCGACGTGGCAGGTCATGGTCGAGTCAAAGGTGATCTCACCAGTGAACACCGTCGAGGATTTGCGGGTCAGCGTGAGGCGTTTTTCCGGGTCGTTGCCGGCAGTGACGTAAAGGGAAGCAGCCGGTGTTTTCTGATCAAATGTGAAGGTCAGATCGGCGCGTGTACCGCGCAGGGCGCTGAGGCTGCCGCTTTTGCTGTCGACCGCCTTATCCGGCAGTCCCGTGTAGTCCGGGAAATGGTAAACGGCCTGGAGCCCCTTGAGCTTGCCCGGCTGCGGGACGGTTGCACGAAAAAACCGGCTGGTGTAGTCGCCGCCCTGCACCGCATAGTCGAAGCTGCGGTGGATGCTGGGGAAAGTAAATTCCGCAGTCGCCTGGTCGGCTTCGAGCGGCAGCTTCTCGGCGATGCGTTTACCGGCAACGTTGCGCAGGATGGTGAGATGCTCGGGTTGCTTGCCGTGAATGCCGATAGTGATGGTAAGTTGCTCCGCCGCCTCGATGTCACCGGGCTTGACGACGAGTACCGTCTCGTAGCGTGGATCGATGACGGCGAACGGCATCAGGATGCGCTTTGCTGCGGTCGCAAAGCCGCCCGGGCGTATCGACCAGAAGACGATTCCGATCAGGAGAATAGCCACCGCTGCAGAGATACGGATGATCGCCGGGCGCATGGCGTGGGCGTGGGCGAGTTTGATCGCCTGCAGCTCTTCCCAATTGTCCCGCACCACGAGCTTGCCGAATGAGTTGTCCGTGCAGTCGGTGTCCCGGCCGATCTGCAGCGCATTGATCAGCCGGTTCTGGACCCCGTCCGGACTGCTCTGTTCAATAGCCAGGGCGATCTCGTCCTCGCTCAGATGCAGGCGGCGCCAGCGACGAGCCACCCCCATGCCGAGCATAGCGATGCAGACGAGCAAACCGCAGGCGGCGATCAACCGGCCGGCAACCGGCAGAATCAGCAGATTGTCGAGCAATACGACGAGCAGAAAATAGCCGAGCACGGCAGCCAGAGCCAGGCTGAGGCTCTCGACCACTATCAGCTGTTTCCACAACTTGCGATTGCGCTGCACCAGCTCGGCGATCTGATCGAGCGAATGATCTGTATGACTTCGATTGTCCGTGTCGTTTTTCATAAAGCCGTTGGTTAACGTACCGCTTGCCCGAACAGGCTGCAATAGGGGCGCGGCGGCGCGCCTGCAGAGGTGTTTTGCAGGCTGGCCCTTTGGCAAATTGGCGTGCTGCCGATCCACGTCTTACGCCGATTGCTACAGACGGAAATTCGTTTGTCCGGTGTCCGCCATGACGGGCACGGCAGCGCTGATGGTTGGCCGGGACTGCCTTAGTGCTGGATGTCGGACTCGCACGGATCGTACGGCGGATGCGGGACGTTCGGCACGCGCATGCCGCCGGTCAGATACATCTCGGGAGCCGCCGCGCAGTCGAAACGCAGGACCGGGCAGTTTGGGTCGGGTGCTGTGTCCGGCAGCCCGGTGACCGTGACGACGCCGTTGGTTTGCGTGTAAGCGCACTCGGTGTCATGGCCGAGCAGGGTGACGCGTTCGATCTCCGTATTCAACCCGGCAATGACGAGCTCGTGACCGGGCCAGTACCGCACGAGCTGGTAAAACGCCCGACCCTTGCGCGTGAACAGACCGTTATAACTCCAGTCGCCCATGTGATCGCCGCGTTCCATCAAAGCGTAGGTGAACGGCTCGGTGTCGTAAATGCACTCGCCATGATCGCGCAACCAGTTGCCGACCGCTTCCACGACGGCAATGGACTGCTCCGGGACAGACCCGTCGCCACGCGGCCCGATATTGAGGATCAGGTTGCCCTGGCCTTGAGCCGCCTTTGCGAGAAGATCGATGACTGCAACCGGCGTTTTCCAGTTGTCATCGCCGCGATGATAGCTCCAGTGGTCATTGAGCGTCATGCAGCCTTCCCAGGGGCGCCACGGTTGCGGGGCCGACATGTGACCTTCGGGTGTGGCGAAGTCGCCATCGAGGCCATTGCGGCAGTTGAACAGGATGTGTGGCTGAATCTCGCGCACCATGGCGTTCATCTCTTCGGCGCGCCAGCCCCTGGCATTGAACGGCCACCAGCCGTCGTACCACATGACGTCGATCGGGTTGAACCGGGTGACGAATTCGCGAACTCTGGCAAACGTGTTGCCGATGAACTCGTCGTATGCCGTTTTGCTCTCCAGCGCCGCCACGGCATCCGGCTCGCTGCTCCAGTTGTTGAGGCTGTGATATAGCGAGAGCCGCAGGTTACGCGCGCGCGCCGCGTCGACCAGTTCGGTGACCAGGTCGCGACCGCAGGCGTTGACGCTGTTGAAGTCGGTAAGCTCGGTATCGTACAGGCAGAAGCCGTCGTGGTGCATGGTCGTCAGGTTGACGTAACGCATGCCGCCGGCGACCGCCAGGTCGCAGATTCGTTCCGCGTCGAATTTTTCCGCGGTGAATTGTGCGGCCAGGTCGCGCATGCGCTCGGGCGACAGGCGTTCACGATTCATCACCCACTCGCCGCGTTCGAGCAGGCTGTAGAGGCCGTAATGGATGAACATCCCGTACCGGGCATCAACGAACCAGCTAGTGTCGGTCTTCATGTTGTTCCGTGTTGTGTAAAACAGTTCTCTGTGTTTGTTCGAATGTTTATCAAAGGACGCCGAGGCCCATTGTCCTCAATGCAGATGCTGCGCAGGAGGGCAGGCGTTGCCGTACAATTCCGCAACCGGCCACAGCTGTGGCACGTAGCGGTCGTCAACCAGCGGATCGCCCACTGCGAGCGTATCGGCATATTCCCTGGGCAATGACGATGGATTGCCGTTGTACCGTGCCTCTTCGGGCATCAGCAAACAGGCCATGGCCCGTCGCGGCCGAGGGGTCATGTTGGCGCCGGCTGCATGCGGCACCATACCGCTGATAAACACACAGTCCCCGGCGCTCATCGGCGCCATGCTTGGTTCTATTTTATACAACTCGGGGCGATCACGGAACAGTCCGCCAACATCGCCACTATGGAAGTTGTTTTTTACGTCGAAATCACCCAGTTTGTGGGCGCCTGGCAGGAAACAAAGGCAGCCGTTCTGCATGGTCGCCTCATCGAGCGCGACCCATACCATGATCTGCTGCCGGGAGTGAAATGGATCCTCCGGGTTGTCGATATGCCAATTCGTCGGATTACCCCAGGGCGGTTTGATCAGTGCGTGGTCGTGGTACATACGGATCGCGGCAGTGCCCGCCAGTGTCGCCGCGAGTTTACCGATGCGCGGGTCGAGTATGAGGGTGCGAATGGCATCGCTGGTCTTCCACAAATTGACGCATTGTACGAAGACCTTCTTGTAATAATCCATCTCCGCGTCGGCAGGCGCCTCGGCTTGCGTGCGCAAACGCTCCGCTACGGCCTGGTCGAGTGTATTGCGCCAGTGCGCCAGCTCGGAACTGTCGAGGAAGTTTTCGAACACAAGAAAACCGTTCCGGTCGTATGACTGTATCTGTTTGTCGCTGAGTTCTGTTGTCATTTTAACCTTCGGGAATGAATAGCCCGACTGAATTGTCCGGCCGATAGGTACTCGCCCGGACTACCCACGCCGACAATCCCGATAGACCCGATTCGCAGCATATGACCTTCCCCAAAGTGAATGTTACTCATATGTCGCCGGCACTATAGCCTCTTGTGAAACAAACTCTTCATCTCGACTTAATCGGTTGTCCTGGGGTTCCAAGCGTGAGTCTTTTCCTGCCCAGGCCGGCACGCCGGTCAATTGCTGAAACTTGAAACCTTCGGTTTTGTTGGATTTGCCCCGGCTGCATAGACGGCTAATTTGCGGTAGTTGACCGGTGAATGGAGATTCCTGTGAAACTTACTGCCGAACAAATAGACCAATTCCAGGCGCACGGTGTTGTCATCGTCCCGGACATTCTCACTGATGCCGACCTGGCGCCGGTGATCGCTGCGATTGAAAGCTGGATCGATGATCGGGCCAATGCCTGGCTGTCTGAGGGACGAATCACGGATGCGCATGCCGGAGAAGGGTTCGGCACCCGTATCGCCAGTCTCTATGCTCAGGACGAAGAGTTTCCCCGCGGCATGGATCTTATGGAAATGCGCGATCCGGACATCCTCAGCTTCATGTACAACGACAATCTTCTCGATGCCGTCGAGTGTCTCGTCGGTCCCGAGATCACCTGTAATCCTATCCAGCATCTACGTGCCAAGATGCCGGTGCGTCTGACCGGCGAGGTGATCAGCTATGAGCAGAATGTGCCCTGGCATCAGGACGTCTCCGTCACCTGGGAAGAAGCCGACCACAGCAATATCGTGACCTGCTGGCTGCCGCTGGTCGATGTGACCGTCGAGAACGGCTGTATGCATGTCCTGCCCGACGTGTTTCGCAGCGGCTACCTCGAGCATATCGTTGATGACGGCACCCGTATTCGTCCTGACCTGATGCCGGACATTGAGCCGCTGGTTGCAGTCTGTCCGAAGGGCAGCATTGTGTTCATGGACAAGTGTACGCCGCATGCCGGCATCACCAATCGCACCGACTTTGTGCGCTGGAGCATGGACCTGCGATACCAGCCCACGGGCGTGCCAACCGGCCGGCCGTTTCATCCGGACTTCGTCGTTCGCAGCGCTGCTGATCCGGACAGTGTATACTATGAGTTCGACGAGTGGAATCGCCGTTGGGTCGAAGCCCTGGAAGCATCTGCAGGCTACCAGGCCCACCGATCGATTCCGATCGAAGAACGTTCGCCGAAATCCTGATACCAAACGCTACCACTACGGAGCCCCACAATGGCTACAGCACGAAAATCCTCGAAACCTGTCGAACACGATCCTACGGCGCTCGGCCGTGCATTCAAGCGTCGACTCAAGCGTGGCGACCTGCTTATCGGCGGTATTGCCACCGAGTACCTGAGGCCG
>DPYP01000136.1:11676-14116 GCA_003545375.1 Lentisphaeria bacterium | reverse complement strand
CTGACACTCCGGCAGTCGAAACCATTCGTACCATTGTTCGTGGGAATACGGCACAAACTCCCAGCGAAACTGAAGTTTTTCCGCAACTTGTTCGGCAATAACAGATTCGTCGTTGCCAGGCTGCCCGTAGCCGTAGCAGATTACATTGTCATATCCGAGGCGCTTCAGCATCAATGCGATCAAGCGCGAGTCACGGCCGCCACTGAGCGGCAGCGCAATAGTACGTCCGTCAATGGACTCGACTCCGCGTTCGATCACTCGCTGAAATAATTCGTCCCAGCGCTGGGCTGCGGTTTCCTGATCAGCAATGAATGGCGCAACGTGCTGGAACAGGAAGTACCGGTAGCGATCAATTTCACCAGAGTCAGCTGACAGCATTACTGCTTCGCCGGCCTGAACCTGCCCGACGTCCGGCAGGAGTGTATAGCGGTTGCTGACTTGTCCGGCCATTAGGAATTCAGCAATTGAAAGATCGTCGAGATCATCGACATCTTCCGTCAGAAGACGAGGGTTATCGCTTACCCGACGTTCATCGTTTCTGGCGGCATAGAAGAGCGGTATGCTGCGAATTCCGTCGCACACCAATAAAAGTCCGGCACCGTCATCCCGCACGGCGGCGAAATGCCCGTCGCAGGCCTGCACGAGCGCGACAGCATCTCTCCAGCCGAGGCCTTTCCACAGGTCATCGAGACGAGCAGCATCGAGTCGAACGCCATCCAACCAGGGGCAGCCGCGTATGTGGGTGCCGCCGGCACGCTGCCAGCCCGGGTACTGCAGTTGCACGTTGAGTTTCACGATTTTTCAGTTCGGATCGAGCACCTGGTCAAGCAAAGTCGCAACCCGGTGATCGTAGGTGTGATTTTCGATAGCGAAGTCATAGGCCTGTTGCGCGATACGCGAACGGTAGCTCTCGTCCTTGAACCGTTCGATGGCGTCGTCGATGTTGGACAGGTCTTTCTTGACGGCAATGTAATGCTCACCAGCTTTCAGGATTCCGTTGTAGTCACCCTCGACAAGGATCTGACAGGTTTTCGTACCGATAGGCTCGAAGTGCCGTGAAGAAATCGCCTTCCCCGATCGGAATTCCTGGTCGCGTGTCAGTTCCGGCGTCCAGATCTCATCGAAAGACATGTCAGGGTCCCGCAACAGCAGACGCCGGACGGTATCCATTGTCTGGCCTTTGCTGTCCAGATAATACGTTCCGGATTCCGCCCCGACAATGCCCTTGCATCTATTCAGGAATTCAGCCCACGCCTCGCGCGGCACATTGCGCAGGCGAATATCGCATGCCAGACCGTGCGCCACCCCGTGGTCGTTGAAATACATGATCAGGTCGGTCCGTTCCTTGTCGCCGATCTGGCGGTGGTACAGCGAACCGATAAAACCGATATCGACGTCACGGTCCGCGCCAGTGTCGCGATACAGCCGGGGATTCAAGGCATGCGGCGTGCTGACGAGTTGTGAGGAATCATAGTGATAAATCCAGGACGCGAGATCGAGCGGCAATTGCGTACAAACGAATTCCGTGCCGGTCGAGTTAATGAACTCAGCTTTCTTCGCCATGAATTCATACTCGTTACTGAAAAAAACGACCATGCGCCCATTTCGGTTCTGATAAGCGGCCTCGGTTGCAAGCAACACGTCCATGTGCTGTCCGGTTGCGGAATGTAAAAGAACAATGAGGTCGTAGTCGCGAATCCTTTTGAGTTGGCGACGGTAACCAAAGTAGTCGTTGATGTCGCAGGCCGTGACTGCCAGCCGTGGCGATTGAACGAAAGCCTCGCGCCAGTCGCCGATAAAGGAGTACACATTGTACTGGCGGGCGAGCAGTCGGTCGTGAATCGTACGATTGCGATGCAGGCCGAACGGCAGGGTGCTGTTTTCGTCGAGACCGAGGACACCCCGCAACGTAGTAAATCCGAGCGTTTTGATGCCCGAGCCATTGGCGTCAAGTAGAAGGGTTTTCAGGCGCTCGGCCATGAGCGGTAGTTTACCTGGCGGTGGGGTGAGAAAGGGAATTCAAATATAACCTCGCCGGGCATTAAGGTAAGGTTAGGCGGCAGATCTATATCTCGGCATTACAGGCGGCGAGATTCACGGCGTGGCGGTCGATACAGGTCTCGATCACCGATAAATTCTCGCGCGTCCACGCAATCGTCCTCTCCAACCCGGCCCGGATATCCACTGCCGCCGAGAAGCCGATCTCCTGATCCGATTTTTCCGTACTGCCGTAGCGCTTACCGGACCGGTCCCAGGTCCTCGGCGCGACGGCTTCGAGCGGCGCTGTGCTGCTGGTCATTTCGACGATCAATTCCGCCAGTTCACGGATCGACGTCTCGACGCCGGAGGCCAGATTATAGACTTCGGCTGCGGTCCCCCTGGAGGCGCACAACATGAGCCCGCGGGCGATGTCTTCGACGTAGATGAAGTCGCGCGTCGC
>DPYP01000136.1:7237-11288 GCA_003545375.1 Lentisphaeria bacterium | reverse complement strand
AAACGTCGGGGTGACGTTGCGCCAAACCGTGTGTGGCGTGCCACGCCAGCGTCCGGCCCCGAGAATTTCTCCCGGCCCATAGACATTTTGAAAGCGGGCTTTGACGCATGGCAATGCGTATTGATGATAGTAATAGTTCAGGTACAGCTCACCGATGATTTTCGAGATCTGGTACGGGCTGTCGTAGTACAGTGAAATTTTTGCATCCTCGATCGAGGCCTGCGCGTCGTCAAAGGTCTTCTCTGCAACCGTGCAGCCGGCTGAAGCGTAGACGATTTTCTTCAGGCGCCCAAAGCCCTTGATGCGTTCGCAGAGCTTGAGGGTTGTCAGCGTGTTGTTCTCGTGGTCCTGCAGCGGATCGTTGATCGAGCTCTGGTTGCCGTGGAATGTGGCCAGATGGAAAATGTAGTCGAAGTCGTCATCGATCGTACCGAGCACGGCGTCGTCTGTGATCGAACCGTTGATAAACGACACGCGTTTGTCGCTGGGAATATTGCGACACTCTGCCGACAGCAAATTATCGATCACAACGATCTCGCCCGACCCTGCGTCAAGCAGTTGCCGGACCAGATTACTGCCGACAAAACCAGCACCGCCGACTACCAGCACCCGATTGGCCGCGAGCTCCTGCACCTGTTCACTCATCATGCTTCAGGTGGGTGAACGTCTCGGTGATGCCGTGCTCATGATAATAGGCGACAGCCTCTTTGATGCCCTGCGCCAACGGCGTCGATATTTTCCAGTCGAAATCTCGCTCCGTCTTGGCCGGGTCCAGAAGAATCGTATAGACATCGTCGGCGCTGCGATCCCGAACTTCGACTTCCTCATTCAACTCGATGTCGAGGGCGGCCACCGTGGCGTCGAACAACTCCTTGATCGCATAATCACTGCCAGATGAAACATGGTAGGCGCCTGTCTCCCCCTTGCCGGCGAGCGCCCGCATGGTGATGTCGACGAGATCGGCGATATAGATAAAATCGCGACGCGTGTCCATGACGAAGCACGGCTTTCCAGTAGTCAGTCGTTGGAAAAAAGTCGGCAACGGCCCGCTGATGTTCCTGGGTCCGTAAGCATTGGCGAGCACGAAGATGATGTGGTCCACGCTGCTCATCTGGATGTACTGTTCACCGCCCGTCTTGCTGATCGCGTAGCTGCTGCCGCCGGCCACCGTCGGGTGGGTCAAGGTGATCGGCTGTTCCATGGGGACTAACCCGTAGCGCAGGGCTGTTTCGTAATAGATCAGCCGTTCGACACCGACGGCCTCCGCGGCCCGCAGAATGTTGATCGTGCCTACGACGTTGGTTCTCACGTCCTCTTCCCAGTCGCCGGGATCGTGGTACGAAGCCGCCGCGTGCACAACGTGGGTCGGCTGGAACGCTTCGAACTGCCGCGCGACCAGGTCGGCATCGGCGATGGTGTCCTCCACCACACGCAGGCGATCATGTGTCTGCAGATTGTCGCGGCGGCCCGTACGATAGTTGTCAATTACGAGGACATCGTGGTCTTCCGCCAGCAATCTGTCGGTCAGGTGTGAACCGACAAAGCCGGCACCGCCAGTGATGAGCACTTTCATCGAGCACCTCAGTCGGTTCCAGTCGGGTTTCGTAACAGCAGGCGTGTAGACGGGTGAGTGACCGGCCGCCGCATCATCATATACGACGTTAGGCATACTCTCAAATATAGTGTTGCCCGGAGACCCTGGCAACACGAAAAAAACTGCCTGCTGCACCCACCGCCGTCGCTGCGAGTTGACCGCATGCACCGGTTGTTTCCGGCGTGATCTGGCGTTATACTTCCAAGGTCGCCAAGGTATCCCGCCACCGCAGCTCAGTTGTTCCGGCCAGCCGCCAATTCCACAATGGCTCACACTGTAATGGTTTTCGTTCTGCTGCCAGCGTACAACGAAGAAGAATCACTGCCGGTACTCCTGCCCGATGAACCGCGGTCTCGACGAATGCGGCTCGACATGTTCGAACTCGCGGTTGCCCGTGTTGATGACCCTGACATGCTGGTTTACCGGGGCTTGGCTGTTCGGTACCCCTGATCGACTCGGAAGGTGTCGATCGCGGTGATATTGTCGCCGGCCAGCACTTGCAGGCCATACCCGGCCATGGTGTCTTTTACCACAGGGTGATGCTGGATTCCGGCCTGACGACAACGTTCTCGAGGGTGCCACTCGCAGGGCAATGAAGACAAATACCAAGAGAACGAAGGGGCAGCAATTTTTCCCGGCCAACGCCACTTGCGACAGAGGGGCGCCTGATCAGTATCCCTGACCTGGGGCGGAAGCCTACCAATTTGCCACAGGGCTGAACGTCAGAAACGGATGCGGTTGCGGCCGCAGTCAAGGAACGTTATGAAGAAGTGGATCAAGCAGCTTGGCAAGGACAGCCTGGTATACGGCATCGGCGGCGTTGTTGCGAGGGGGCTCGGTTTTTTTCTACTGCCGATTTACACGCGGATCTTTTCGATAGCGGACTACGGGCTGATCGAATTGATCACCGTCGTGTGTATGTTCGCCTTCGCTGTGATAGCAGGCGGCACGGATGGGAGCCTGGAGTTCTACTTCACCGAACGCGCGGAAGAAGGACCGCAGACGCAGGCGCGCGTCGTCACATCGGTGCTGCTCTGGCGGGTAGTGTGGGGTGGCGTTGTTGTCGGTATTGTGCTTTTGCTGGCGCCGTTGCTGAACACCTTGTTGCAGTACGACATACCGATTACGCTGCTGTCGATCGCCATCACGAGCGTGTTCCTGGCAGGACTGACGGGGCCGATGCTGTCTGTTTTCCGGTTGCTGTTCAAGCCTTGGTGGTATGTCGGCATTTCGCTGCTCGGCACCGTAGCAGCGGCAGCCACGACGATTGTTCTGGTCGTGCGCTTCGACATGGGTGTCATGGGGGCCTTGATTGGCGCATGCGTCGGGGCAGCGATGGTCAGCGTTCTCGGGTTGTGGGGTGTCCGGCAATATCTGTCGTGGCAACCGCAGTTCCGCCAATGGTGCCCGCGGTTGCTACGGTTCGGCTTACCGCTGATGCCGACGGCGCTGGCGTTATATGTGCTGAACTCCTGCGACCGCTTCTTCATCGTCCGTTTTCACGGCGATGACGCTCTCGGCCTGTATTCCGTCGGTGCGAAATTCGCTCTGATCATCTCGTTGATGGTCATAACATTTCGCCAGGCATGGTGGCCGACCGCATTGAAGGCAATGCAGGACCCGGAAGGTCCGTTAGTTTTTCGAACTATTGCGCGGTTGTACTTGGGCACTGGTGTGATTGCCGTTATATGGCTTTCCGCCCTGGCGCCGTATCTGACCGCATGGATGACGGCACCGGATTATCACGCGGCCTTTCCGATCGTCGGGGCGTTGAGTTGGTCGGCGCTGCTGTACGGTTTTTATCTGATCGGCTGTGCCGGCATCTGGAAAGTCAAAAAAACTTTCTGGGCAGGAGCCACCATGGCAGCGGCAGCCGTCGCCAACTTGATTCTGAATTGTCTACTGGTGCCACGCTTCGGAGGTCTCGGCGCCGCTGTCGGTACATCCGTTTCCTTTTTTCTCTGGAATATTGCCGTTCTGCTGATCAGCGAACGTTTGTGGCGGGTCGGGCATTCGCTCGTGACCCTGGGCCTGCAGATCGTCGTCGGTGTGACGGTCTGCTGTTGCATCCATCGCTTTTACCAGGATCAGATGTCTCCCTGGTTGCCGTTCGCTTTCACTGTGGCCGCGACATTACTGCTTGTACCGACACTGATGACCCGGCAGCATTGGGGAGACGTCCGCGCCTGGCTGCGACACCGGCACTGACGCGTCGACGGCGACAGGTTTGAATCCATTGTGAATGCGAGCCTATTCACCATGGCCCCAATTCATACGATCACCTGATAGCCGCCGGCTAAACTATCGACAAAAAATGATTGCCTGTTGATTCAGGTGCGGCATCTGCCGGGTCTTCGTACCGCGCGGTAATTCGTTCGACTTCACCCGGTCCGTGGTCAATATGCCGCGTGAAATGCATCGGCGCGGACCGGACGACGAGGGGTTCTGCTTGCCGGT
>DPYP01000136.1:0-6900 GCA_003545375.1 Lentisphaeria bacterium | reverse complement strand
TCGGGCTCTCGAGTTACGCTTTTTCCGCTAGGATATTGACCAGCAGTTCGTGCAGTTTCTTCTCTTCGTTTTCCCAGTCCAGTGCAATATGAGCCTTGCTCAGATTGCGTCGCAACTGCTCATATCGGCCGGTGTCGTTGCGCAAGGTTTCGATGCCAACCCGCAGCGATTGGGAATTCCGGGGATCAATGCCTAAGCCAATGTCGAAGCGCTCTGCGACCTTTTTTATTTCTATCAGATCCGGGTACAGCACAGGAAGCTCGGCGGCCACAGATTGAAAAAAACCGTTGGGCAGACTGTAGGCGTAGTTAACGGATCGTGCATAGTACAATATCGCCGCGGCATCCGCGCCGCGGACAAACGGTACGACCTCAAACGGTTTCACCGGCGGAACAAAGTGCGCCCGGCCCGCAAGGCCAAGGCGCTGTACATCATCAGCGAATTTGTCCTGATAGCCGGAACCGAGAAAGGCAACGTGCACTTTGTCGGGGAGATCGGCGACCGCCTGCAGCAGTTCCAAGATCGCCCGGCCCTTCTTCGCACGGCCGATAACCACGACCAGAAAATCGTCCGGTTGTATGCCAATCGTCTCACGCACAACTGACGGATGTTCCTGATCCAGCCGTGAATCATGGCAATTGCGAATTACGACCGACTCGCAGCCGAACGTCTCCCTCAGCAAATCCGCAATGCCGTCGGCAACCGTCACGACGGCGGCGGCGTGCTTTACGCACTTGCGTTCAAGCCATCTTTCGAACGGCAGGATCAGATGTCTGCGCGTCCAGGGAATCTGGTCGGGCTCTTCCAGGCGCGAATAAAAGTCGTGCGCGTCGTAAATGTACGGAACGCCGTAGCGACGCGACAGACAGTAGACGGCAGGAAACTGATAAAAGGCATGCAGATAATAGAGCGATGCGGGTGGCGTTCTGCGGACCGTTACGAAACCAAAATCGATGGCATACATGGCAACGTAACGGACCACACGCCACGGCCATTTCAACGACTCCGGTGCACGTTTCAGGAAGGCCCTCAGCCCGCCTGACTGGCTGCTTGCAGTCGGCTCCTCGGCTCCTGCGTCCTCCGGATCGCCGTCGGGGCTTATCAGTTCGAACGGCAACGCGTCACGCTGCAGGCGACTTGTCCGGCCCTCCACGACAATCGAACGATACCCCGCCCGCGCCACCGATGCTGCCTGTTTGAACGTGCGGCTGTCAGATTCCAGCGCCATCGGCGTGACTGTGACGACCGTCATCATGCCGCATTGTTGACGAGTTTCTTGAACTTTCCTGCCTGATCGTGAAACTCCTGATGCCACAACTCCAGCGACATCAGACCCCACAGCTTGCGGCTGAACATCTGGTTCTGGTCCAGCGCCGCCAAAATCGCCTCGCGGTGGAAGTATGGACGGTCGGCCGCGCCGGCATGGAAGAGGTCGAAAACGAATTCCTTCAGTTCGCCCGCTACCCAGTCGTTGAGCGGCACCGGGAACCCCATCTTGTCTTTGCGATTGACGACCAGCTCGGGCAGCTCGTCCTTCATCGCGTCGATCAGGATCTTCTTGAGCGTGCCATCCTTGAACTTGACGTCGGCCGGTATCGTCGCTGCGAATTCAACGAGCGGATAATACAAAAACGGCACACGCGACTCGACGCCATGCGCCATGCTCATGCGGTCCTCCACCTGCAGCAGTCCGGGCAGCAGCGTCTTGAAGTCGAAATGCGTCATCCGGTCAAAGTATGAGTTGCTGGCGACGTTCGTCGCGTTGAATATCTTGCTGAAAGTGTCGAATGGCGAATAATCGCCCAGCGCATCCCAGTTGATTTCACCGGCCAGTGACGCCGCCCGGTTGACGAGTCGATAGTACCGCCGGTCCGGGGATTCGAACAGACCTTCGCGCCAGAACTCCTTGATCATCGGCTGATAGTTCTGCAGCGCCACCAGGTTGGGAATGATCGACTCGTAGGTGACAACGAAATTGCCGGACTCCAGCGTGCCGTCGATGGCGCCGCGGATGCATTGTTCGAAGTAGGCCAGCAGGTAGCGCACATAGCCGCCGAAAATCTCATCACCGCCCTGGCCGCCGAGCACGACCTTGCGATGCTGCGCCGCCAGCTGCGACACGTGATACTGCGGAAACGATCCGGGCCCGGCCACCGGATAGTCGAGATGATAGATCACCTTGCGAATCGAGTCGATGAAATCGCCGGCGCCGATGGTTACCTGGTGCAAATCCATGCCACGGTTCTCGGCAATCGCTTTGGCGTATCGTGATTCGTCGTACAACGGACCGTTGTCGAAGCGCCCGTTGAACGCTGCAAACCCGTCGCCACCCTGCAGCCGTGCGGCCAATGATGCCATGATACCTGAATCCGCGCCGCCGCTCAGATAGGCGCCCACGGGCACATCGCTACGCAGATGCAAGGCTACCGACTGCCCGATCAACTCGCGGAGCTGGTCCTCGAAGTCCTTCGGCATGTGATCCCAGTTCAGGTCGTAGAAAACCTCCCAGTACTGCTCCTCGCGGACAGTGCCGCCCTGCACGATCAACCGCTGCCCCGGACGTAACTGGTGGATGTCCTTGAACAATGTCCGACCGTCCAGACAGAGCTGAAAGATGATATATTCCTTCAGCCCTTCGATATCTGTGGAAATCTCCGGCATAAACGGCAGCAGGGCCTTCGGCTCCGACGCCAGATAAAGATGCTGGCCGACTACGGTGTAGTAGAACGGCTTAATACCAAACCTGTCGCGGGCACAGAACAGCAGGTTCTTGCGCTCGTCCCAGATCGCGAAGGCAAACATACCTTGCAGATGATCGACACAAGCCGTGCCCCACTTTTCATACGCCGCCAGCAGCACCTCGGTGTCGGACGTCGTGCGGAACGGATACGGCTTGAGTTGTTCACGCAGCTCGAGGTAGTTGTAGATCTCGCCGTTGTAGCTGACAACGTTGCCGGCCGGCGAGGTCATCGGCTGCTGGCCGGATTCCAGGTCGATGATGCTCAGGCGCCGATGCCCCAGGCCGACGTGGCCGTTGTCGTGCAGCCATATGCCTTCGTCGTCAGGTCCGCGGTGCGACAGCAAGTCGTTCATCACCTGCAGATGCCGTGCCGCACCATCGACTGCACGGTCGTCGAGCGCTATCAGTCCGGCTATGCCACACATCCTGTTTTGGCCCTCCCTGAGGCGCTAAGGCAGCGAGTCGCCACGGCTGTCGTGGTTTAGCTGCGTCCTTGCTTCGGAAAACCGAACGCCTTACAGTTACACCGTAACTTCAAGCACCGCAACTACTAAGTGCGCCACATGTTCGATCCTAAGCGTATTTCTCATGCCGCCATCGTCGTGCTCGTCTTTGTGGTCGCACGGTCGATCCTCGGAATTGCCGTGCGCTCATCGGTCGCCGCGCTGTACGGAGTGAGCGATGTGACTGATGCATACTTCGCGGCAATCACGATTCCGCGCAGGGGCGGCGACTTCATCGTCGGCAGCGTTGTCGCCTTTGTGATCATCCCGGTGATGGAGCGCCGCCGCGCGGCGACCGGTGACAAGGCGGCAGCGACGGACGTAATCGGACTGTTCAACGTGCTGCTGCTCGCGGCGCTGGCGCTGTCGGCCGGTATCTGGCTGGGCGCCCCGCTGCTGCTCGACTATGTCGTGGCACCGGGCCTTGATGAGCCGGCGCGCGCCCTGGCAATTACGCTCACGCGATGGTGCTCGCCTCTGCTGCTGTTGTTTTCCGTGACGCTCATCTACACCTCATTCATGCACGTGCATAGAGATTTTCTGACGCCGGCGCTGGCAGCGATCCTGTTTCCCCTGTGTTCGCTGCTTGCCTTGTGGCTGCTGCCGCGACAACTCGGCATCGTCGCGCTGGTGTACGGCAACCTCACCGGCTGCGCTGTCGGTTTCGCTGTCATGTTTCTGGCCATCCGCAAGAAACTTCCCTGGCGCCCGACACTCCGGCTCGGCGACCGTGCCGTTGTTCGCGACCTTTTTCAGCTCGCCTGGCCGGTGCTGCTTACCTCAGTCGCCATGCAGGTGATCATGGTCATGCAGCAGAACGCCGCCTCGCGGCTGCCGCTCCCGGGGCAACTGTCGCTGATCGAGTACGCCCAGTTCATCACGCTGGCCGTCTATCCGATTATCATCGGCCCGCTGCTGACAACGATCTATCCGGTCATGAGCCATCACGGCGCCCGCGACCAGCACGCCGAGCTGCATGTCCTCGCCGTTCGCAGTTTTCGTATGGTGCTGTTCCTCGCCCTGCCGCTGTGCATCCTGACGATTACCCAGGCTCGCTCCATCGTCGCCGTGCTCTATGCCTACGGGAAGTTCGACCAGGCCGCTGTCGAACCGTGCGCATCGATCATCGCGATACTTGGTGTGATCATAGTACTGCACAGCATCACGCACATCACCAAGCGCCTGTTCAACGTGCTCGGCCACAATCGCACCGCCAACATCGCCACGACAATCATCGTGCTCGGTTCATGTGCAGCGCTTTTCCCTGCAGCCGAGCGTGCGGGTATTAACGGCATCGCGGCGGTCTACGTGATCGCCAGTGCCCTGGTTACGTTGTCGGACGTCGTGATTCTCAAGGTCCAATGGCGGTCAATGCGGATCACCACCACATTCGTGCAGGTCCTGCCGATCCTCATCAGCGGCGCACTTATGTTTGCCGTTGTCTTTGCCGTGCAGAGTCTGCGGCGTTCCCAATCTCTGCTCGACCTGACTATTTGCTGCGTTGCCGGCGTTGGCGCGTACCTGGTCGGCGCCGCATTTTGCCGACTCGAAGAGCTTACCCTGGTCCGCAGCCGCCTGAAGGAGTTGCTGAACTGAAGCAGGCTCCGTAGGCTGCCACACAACTCTCTGAATCCTGTATTTCGCAGACCTGCGCAGCGATGTGGAACCGGGGCGTCCGCAGCGCCCACTGTACGGCCTCTGATCTGCGCGAAAAAAAGCTTTGATTAGAATTCCTTACGCAATCTGCGTCACGTGAGATAACCCACCTGGCCGCTTGCTTTCCCCGCCACGGATATTCCGGTATATTCATGGGATGAAACGATGGCTCTACATTTTGCCGACGCTCTGTGCCTATGTCACCTGCGGACAAACTGTTTGGTTTGACAGGGACCGTGTCAATTTCGGGTGCGTCAGGGCCGGCGCCACAGTTGTCCGCAGCGTCACCGTCCGCAACGACGGCTCTGCCCCCCTGCGCATCGAGCGACTGCAGAGCTCTTGCACCTGCGTCCGGGCACGGGCCGGTGACGAGCTGCTGGCCGCCGGCGGCAGCACGGAAATTGAGATCAGCCTGGATGCTGCGGGAGTCAGCGGCAACCTGCGGCGACTCGTTTATGTGTATACCAACGACCCTGCAGCACCACGTCGTGCCATCATCATCAACGCCATCATCGACAGCAACGCGCGTGATGCCGAGCCACAGATGCGTCCGCATCAGCCGGGTGAGGTACTGGTCTGTTTCGATCGGCAATGCGTCCAGCTGACCGGCGATGAGGATCAGGATGAGCTGGACGCACTGGCCCGCGCCCGGGGGTGTCGCAGCGCCAGTGTCGAGCACTGCGCATCGAACCTTGCGCGCCTGACGCTGAACGAGGGCGAGTCAGTCGCCGACGCGTTCAGCCGCCTCAACGAGGATCCGACAATCGTCTTTGCGCAGCCGAATTTCGTCTATGAACAACGTGAGATGGTTCCCAACGATCCGGAACTCGACAAGCAGTACGCGGTTTACAACACCGGCCAGATCGTCAGTGGCCAGACCGGCGTAGCAGGTGCCGACATCCAGGCAGTCGACGCCTGGAACATCACGACCGGCACCGGCAGCGTCATCGTTGCAGTGCTCGACACCGGTGTCGACTACAGTCATCCCGAGCTGCAGTCGCAGATGTGGGACGGCAGCGATTGCCTCGATACGAACGGCAACCCGCTGGGGGGCTGCATACACGGCTATGACTTCAGCGGCTCCGACGACAAGGACCCGTTCCCGAGCGGCAGCAATCACGGCACCCATCTTGCCGGCATCATCGGCGCAGTCGGCAACAACGGCATTGGCGTTGCGGGTGTCAACTGGGATGTTCAGATCATGGCGGTTCGTTCTTCCGGGCTGACGACTGCCGAATTGGTGCAGGGGATCTACTTTGCGACCCACAATGGCGCGGACGTGATCAATGCCAGTTGGGGTTGGGCCGGCACAACCTGTGACGCGGCGCTGGTGCTCGACGAGGCACTGTACGACGCTATCGCCCAATTCCCCGGCCTCTTTGTCGGTGCTGCCGGTAACAACAACCACAACCATAACGGTGTCAACTGGTACGACTCCACCGACTACGGTCACGAAACCAATTGCTGGGAAGCATTGCCGAATGTCATCAACGTAGCGATGAGCGACAACCGCGATCAACTCAGTTCGAACACGGACTTCGGTATCAACGTCGACATCGCGGCGCCGGGCACGCGAGTGTACAGCACGTCGCTGGGCACTGGTTACGTGTACAAGACGGGCACGTCGATGTCAGCACCGTATGTCGCCGGCGTCGCCGCTTTGGCCTGGGATTTCCGCCCGGACCTGTCGGTCACTGAGCTGCGCGAAGTGCTGAGGACGGAGGGCGACTGCATTCCGTCAATGGCCGGCAAGTTGACAACTGGCAGCCCGCCATACTGCGACAACGGCGGAACACGACTGAACGCCTATGGTGTGCTGGCGTCGCTGGCCAGTCCGACGGTCACTGATCTCGCCGCCTATACCGCCCCCGACCGCACGACGCCGATCGTGGATGGCGGCTCGACGGGGGACGTGCAGCCGTACTTCGAATGGTCACCGCCGGAGGGCCAGGGGATCATCGCCGGCTACGCCTTGTCGATCGGCAATCTATTCACTGACAA
>DPYP01000406.1:0-3970 GCA_003545375.1 Lentisphaeria bacterium | reverse complement strand
GTACCCGTATGTGTCGGCGAAATCCTCGGCAAGACCATCGGTCCAGGGCGTTCCTCCGAAATACTTCGGCTCATCGGTGAAGATTGCCGGGATCGTGTTTCCGAACCATTCCCCGACCGCTTCCGCATACCGGTCGTGGGTGCGGCGGATGAACTCGTGCGTGACCTCAGGGTTCAGGGTGTCCGGCAACGTGTCCCAGACTGAACCACGACCCGAGGGGCGGGCGACAAAGGCCTGCAACACATAGCCGTCGGGTAGCTCGGGCACACGCAGGGCGAATTCCGGTTTGAATGTCTCGCTGCGGATACAGTCGTAGACCGGCAGCCCCGGATAATAGTGGGAGCTGTTGGCGTCCTCGAATACCTTCCATTCACGACGCACGACACCGACCTTCGCGGTCAGGTCGATCACGCTACCGTCCCTTTCGCGGACGCCGCCGCACCACAACAGCGTGCCGATTGGGAAACAGAACAGCTCACCGGGGGCAATGCCGAGCTCGTCGACGTGCTGCTCGATGGCGCGTGCTTCGCGGCTCGGGTCTTCCGCGGCCAGCACGCCGCCGCAACTGCCGCTCGGATACGGGTCCTCATCGTAAAGCCAGGCCGAAAGCCCCTTGTCGGCGCAGCGTTCGATGATATGTCGAACCGTGTCGAACCAGTCGGAGCCGCCGTACGGGAGCAGTTGCCCGCCGCGGGCATGAATCACCACGGCCGCCACGTCGGCCTCGGCGAAGGCGTCGATAAACCAGTCGAGCCGGCTTAGTTCGCAAGCGTCATTGAGGAACCAGAAGTAGACAAAACCAGGTTTGTGGAAGAGCGTTGACATGGTGGGCGTTCCGGTTTTAGAGGGCATTGCGATGCTTTACTTATCCTACCAGCGATTGAACTGAGCGTCCGGTGCGGCTGCCAGGGCAGCCCGTGCATCGTGCCATGATTGCACCCACGCCGCATGATCGTGCAGCTCGGACTCGGGCGCCTGACGACTGCGGGCCACGAACCCCGGAAACTGCGGGCGTCCCGTCGGCTGACCGGTCGGACTATAGCGCAGGTCGATACTCCAGCGCAGACGGTCGCTGCGGTTGGGCAGTGACGAATGAATAGTCGTGCTGTGAAAAAACAGAACATCGCCCGGCATCATCGGCACCGCGACCTGCTGACCCGGCACCGCTGCTGCCGGCAGCCCGGTGTTCACGCGACTCGATTCGTGGCGCAGCAGCCCCCGTTTGTGACTGCCGGGAATGAACAGCAGACAGCCGTTGTCCTCGTCTACCGGCACCAGCGGCATCCACACGGAAATGATCAGCGAGTCGTCCGCTTCCGGCAAAAGAACGCCCAGGTCCTGATGCCAGTTCGTGGCTGCGGTAAGCGCTGAGCTCGTGCCGTCTGTCAGTCTGTCCTCCGGCAGTTTGAACCGTGAATGCTGTACCGGGTCGCTGAGAATCTCCGGACCGATCACAGTCTCGACCGCATCCAGCAGTCGCGTATTCCGCAGGAGCCCAAAGACCGCGGGTCCGAGATGAACAGATGTGGCCTCGGTCACGTCTTGCTGCGGCAGGCTGATGTCGAGCGCCTGGGCACACTGCCCGTCGGTCTGCGTCATCAACGACGCGATCTGGGTCTGGAATGTGGCCCCCTGATCGGCGTGCTTTTCGTCGACAAGCGTCGCAACGAGCGCCTCGTATTCCGCGATCAGGTCGCCGAGATCCGCAGCGGGTTCCAGCAGGCCGCGGGCCACGACGTAGCCGTCGACGTCTAGTTTTTCAGGATCGAGGATGCGCAACTTGCGATCAGTCATAAGCTGTGTCCTGGGGAATTGGTTTGTTGGGTGGTTGTTGATCGCTGGTCGCGACTCACGACGCGCGTTGTTGTCTTCTGCCGGTGTCTCCGAAACCCGAAACCGAAACCTGAAACCCGAAACCCGAAACCCGAAACGTTGTCCACCTTCAATCTTCGAGACGCACCCGCAGCATGCGTACGCCGGACACCGGCCTGGCGTTCCAGTTTTCGACGTAGTTCTGGACGTCGTATACGACGATGACCGTGCGCGGGCCGTCCGTTTCCAGAGCGAGATAATCGCTCGAATCGCAATGCCGGTCTTCCGGTCCGCCGGGGCGTCGGAGCTGCTGTGCCTCCGGTACGCCCAAAAGTGTCTGGGTCTCCTTTTCGAAGGCGGTGAGATCAAGCATCCCCTGCCATTGCGTCCCGGTGCCCGTCGGATCGAAAATGAGATGTTTGCCGGGCCGGCCATAGGACATTACCAGGGTGCCGTCCTCGAGCACTTTTGCGCGCGGCCAGACGCTGGCGGGTAAATGTTCGGAATCGATCAGCCGCATCGGCTCCGGCGTCGTCCACGTGCGGCCATCGTCGCTGGACCACATCTGATGCAGCACCGCCTTGACGGGATCCCTGGTGATACCCTCGACCCGCATAGCGGCGTAGAGGCGTCCGTCGCGCAAGCGCACGAGGGTCGCTTCGTTGGGACTGGCCGCCATGGCGTCGCCGTTCGCGGCAATCCCGGTCTCTGTCCACGTCCTGCCGTTGTCTGCCGATGTAATCATGAAGATGGAATCGTGGCCGCCGATGCTGTCCTTATGGTGCCCGTAGCCGAGCGCCAGAATACGGCCGTCGTCAAGCGTAATGCCGGTGCCGACGGCGAGGCCGGCAAGGAGAATTTCGTCGCTGGTCATGTCGTCGCGGCCATGCAGCGTGTTCCAGATCGGCCACCAGGGATGCGTCGGATACCCGGAGGACAGCGCCGCGAGCGGCGTGCGCTTTATCGACGGCAGGTGCATGCGCACGAAGTCAATTTGCGGCTCGTCACCGAGGCGTCCCGGCTGGCTCCAGGCACCCCAGAAGACCGCGTCCTCGGGGGCGTTTGGATCGCTGATACCGACAGCGTCGAGCTCGAACAGTTCGTCGGCGGCGAGGCTGTGCGAGAAGGCGTGCCGCGGGACATTCGATTCCGGCTCGCTCCAGGTCCGGCCGTTGTCCGTCGAGCGGATGTGCAGGCTCGGCGCAAACGCGGCATCGTTCCCCCATGCCAGCCACAGCAGCAGGCTGTTGTCCGTGTGCCGCAGGAGCTGCGGAAACCAGCGCTCGCCAAAGCGTACGCTGTGGATGGTGACGGGCCGGTGTTCCGGAACAAGCTTCATGGTCAGAATACCAGGTTACCAGTACACGTCGTGGCCGCCGAGGCCGGCACACTCGTGATAGTCGAAAGGGCCTTCACTGTTCAGATCCAAATCGGCGTTGGTGCGCCACTTGACGTGGCCGTCGAGGTAGAGCGTATTGCCGCCGTAGATATCACCGGGCAGGCTGTCACCATCGCTGTGAGGCGCAACACTGGGTTGGAAGTACGGGCTGGTGCCGGCTGACGTCCAATTGCCGGCGACACGGATATTCTTGTCGGCGCCAAGCACCATCCCCGACGCGTCGGACTCCGCTATCCCCCGGGGCGAATTTGTCACATTTTCCGGCTCGTTACAGCCCGCCTCGAGGTCGTGGAGATTTGCCAGATAAAGATGCTCGATGATATAGTGATCGCCCTTGGGGTCCCCCTCCCACCACCAGGTGTGAAAGCCGAACGCATGCCAGCTCCAGGTCGTGAACAGAGCGGCGGTGTCCCCCGGATTCGTCGCGATTTCCCCGTCTGGCCGGTAGGGCCTGAGGTTCGGACAACCCATCTCTTCGAAATCGTAGCTGTAATCGTCTCTGAGCATCAGGTAGGTCGGCTCTGAGAGGCGATCGACGTAGGCCGGATCGGCACCGCCCCAGACGTCATCCCACTGATCGAAGAAAGCGGTGTCGTTATTCGCCGCGTAGGCACACGCCGCGACGCCGAACTGGCGCAGATTGCTCATACACACAACCTGGCGGGCTTTCTCCTTGGCGCGGGACAGTGCCGGCAGGAGCATCGATACGAGGATGGCGATGACGGTGATGACCACCAGCAATTCTATCAGTGTGAAACG
>DPYP01000462.1:0-8373 GCA_003545375.1 Lentisphaeria bacterium | reverse complement strand
TCACGGGATAAGGTTACACGGCCACTACGCCAGGGATTTTTCCCTTGACCTGGTGGCTTTTTTTATGGCAACTCTTCGAACGCTTCCGCCCTCCTTTCCATCATTTTTGTCCGGTAGCCGGGTAATTGAGAGGGCCGATGAAGAGCAGGAGCGAAGCCACGCTTCATTCGAGCGTGACTATTGAACGTTATATCTTATATTGCCCCCCCAATTCATAGCGTGGCCCTGTCAACGGATCACGTTAATTTTGTTCAAAAGCACCGATCCATTCCCATTGGGCTGGATCATTTTTCAAACACGGCATGAATGCAGCCCACACCACGATTTATCAGGGTAACAAAGGAGTTGAAAGTTGAACATGACATTCAAGAAAAAAACAGTCTGGCGAGCGACCTGTCTGCTCGCTTTGACACTCGCTGCACAAAGCGTAACTGGACAGCAAGCACTGGACATGGCCGGCGCAGCGGCCGAAGCCGAGGGATGGAAGCTTCAGTTTTCGGATGACTTCAACCGCACGGAGCTGGGAGAAAATTGGCGATCTGCCCATGGCAATTGGACCATCAAGAACCGCATGCTCGATCACCCCGACGAGAAGGGCCACATCGTCACGAACTGGCGCTTTACCGGCGACGTACGGTTGGAATACGATGCGGTTACCGACTCAGCGAACCCCTGTGACCTGAGCGGGGTCCTGAACGCGAGCTTCGGGCAGGAGTCGAGCGGTTACTATTTCGGCTTCGGCGGGCAGTCCAATACCGTATCGTTCCTGATCGCGCGCCAGGAGATCGTTGATCGCGCCGATGTGCTTATCGTGCCCGGCAAACGATACCACGTCATCTGCCAACGTGAGGGAAAGAACATCACCTTCACCGTTGACGGCAAGGTCATCATTTCACACGTTCACGACAAGCCGATCGACAAGCCCGGCTTCGACCGGGTCGGTCTATCAGTCTATTCCTCCGGCCGCTTTGACAACGTGCAGATCTACACGAAGAACGACGGCCAGGGCATACCTCTCGAAAAGACTGAACGCAAGGCAGAGTTCTATGAGGTCACCGGCTTCGAAGTCGAAGATCCACTGTTCGAAACGCTGTTCAGCGACCGGCCGACGCCCGGAATCTTCCTGCCCTACGGCCTCAAGTACGATGGTCGGAAGAACGACAGGGGGGCAAACAGTCCCCCGAAACTTCGGTTTGCAGGCAAGCGGTTCGGCAAACGCTATGTTCTCGGCGAAGCACTCGATGAAGCCGCGGCCTACAACATCCCCTGCTATGGCCACCGGGACGAGACGGCATACAAAAAACGCGGCATCCTCACCTATGGCGAAGCCGTAGACGTGCCCCGGGGCAGGTCGCTGATCTCCCTGCCGGACCGTGACCTGCCGCCGGTCTACAACAGCGGTGGCTGGATTCTCGACCCGCGATACCTGAAGGAATTAAGCCGCCAGGTCGGGGAGCGCGCCCGGAAAAATGAACACGATTTTGTCCGGCATTTTGACGAAATCTGGACCGCCTACGCGAACCGCCCTGTTCCAAGGGACAAGTGGTACAAAGAGATCGAAGAAGCCGACAAGATAATCCGCCGGGATTACGGCTTCGGGAAGTACGGGATGCCGGCGTCCTACGCGGATGGCGACCCCTTTGATCGTATCGCCTACGCCCGCTGGGCCTGGGACCGGTTGACTGAATCCTTTGTCAACGGCTACGAAGCGGCGAAAAAAATCAATCCAGACATGCAGATTATGGGCCCGACCCATGGCAGCACAGCCACTTCAGGTGACATCGAGGCATGGTCGAAAGGCTTCGACATCTATGGGGGCCAGACCGTTGGTGGCCAGACCAACACCCTCTTCGACTGGGTTCGTCCCGGCGGTACGACCAAGCTGTATGTCGACCTCTCGGACAAGCCCATCTGGATGATGATGCACATGGCAAAGCGCCAGATGCCGGTGCGCGATCCCGAATACATCCGCGAAGTCTACAGCCAGATCTTCCGCAATGGCGGCGAAAGCCTGCACCTGATGAACAGTGCATTTTTCGAGGCGGAGCTGGCGGACGTGATGTATACCGAGCCGTTCAAATGGAACGCGATGCTCGAATTGTCGAAGGTGATTCGCACCATGCGCCTGCCGAAGATGCCGGAGACCGCCGATACGGCAATCCTCTACTCCTCGATCACTACGGTCACGGATCAGTGGGGCGGATTGTCGGGTGACAATGACCGGCATCTCACGGCCTACGCAGCGCTGGGCCCGTGCCTGGGGAACTGGTTCCACTTCGTCAGCGATCGCCAGGTCGTCCGGGATACCCGTGACCTGGGCGACTACAAGAGCATCGTCGTCCCATGGGTAACGTACGAGTATCCGGAGGTCCTCGACAAGTTCAAGACATACACTCGCGACGGCGGGGTGCTCATCGTGACCGATGCCGATGCGTTCACCTGGAACATCAACGGTGAGAAGTTCGGGACGGCGTGGGAGGAGCTTTCCGGGGTTCGCAGAATCGAGCCGCGAAAGGACGAAGCCCGCATGACTGTCAAGGCCAGCAAGCACCTCGATCTGCCCGACGGATTCGCACTCTCGGCACTGGTACCGGGTCACCGTGTCGAGGTGGTCAACGATACGGTGGTGACGATCGCCACGTTTCCCGACGGCACCCCGGCGATCACCATGCATCCCTATGGCAAAGGGAAGGTCTATTACTTTGCCGCGGATCCACTATTCGCCGTCTATGAGCATCCACAGAAGCGGTCGACCGTCGCTCAGGGATCGCCCGTGGTGCAGTTCCTCGGTGCGATCCAGGAATCGGCCGGCGTCAAGACAGGCCACGACATCTGGCGCTTCAAACTGCCGCCGTACAAGACGGACATCTATCGCAAGGAGTCCGGATTCTGCCTGACGAACAATTACGTCTATGACGTGAACGAACCGCTCCTGGAACCGAACAACCGCGACCTGAAGGGCACCTATTCCTACAGTCGCGCCCCGGACGCCATGGCTGACGTGGCCGCTGCGAATGTGCCGTTCAAGACGGGGCACCTGACCAATCGCCTGGCCGCGTTCGAGACGCGCGACAAGTACAAACGCTCGACGCTTGCCCACATCGAAGCGGAAACGCCCAAATGGGTCGTCGCCTGGAAGGATCCGGCGCCCATCGGGATTACATTCGATCTGAAATCGGATCAACCGCTGATCCAGTGCCGATTGGTATTCTCGGGCACGATGCCGTCACTTACCGTCAGCGGCAGCAAGGACGGGACGAAGTGGCTGCGGCTCGCTTCCACAGCCGGAGAAGTCGCGGGTATCGATGTGAAGACTGTCCGGCTTTACCTGAACGACGCGGACCGCTCCGGGAAAGGTAAGAATGTCGATAGTGCCAGGGACGGCCTGTACCGTTACCTTCGTTTCGATTTCACCGCTCGGAAGGCCCCGGCGGCCTTTGAGTTGTGTGAAGTTGACATCTGGGGCAACTAGATCCAGGGAGAGGGGATCTCATGGCGAAGATACGGGTGGGAATCATACGTTGCGATCTCCATGCCATCTACTACGGCTGGCTCAGAAGAGGGGCAAGCCGGTGCGGCTGGCGGATGTGCTTGGCAAGAAGGCACGGTGATCTGCCACCGCCGAGCTTGTCTCGGTGGGGGGAGAGATTCTGAACAATCCAATCGTATCCTGCATCGGGCCCGGCGCAGACGGGCTGAATATTGCGCCTGTTCCGGATGCAACTGTGGAGTGATGCAATGACCAGACAATATGTGCCCAATGCCTGGCCGCTCGGGAGCACCCACCACGTTGCAGGACAACGTCCGGAAGCAGCCGATTCGAACCCGGGGACCGCGGCGCAACCGTTCAAGACGATCTCGGCCGCGGCGAAAATCGCGCAGCCGTACGACACGATCCTGATTGACGAGGGGATCTATCGCGAGCAGGTGCCCATTATGCGCGAGGGCAACCGAAACATCTCGGGCAGTTGGATTGTGTTCGCCGCAGTGACGGGCAAAGAGGTATACCTGAAAGGGTCGGATGTCTTCGATCCCGAGTGGCAGGAGATTGGACCAGCTGTCTTTAAGGCCCCGCTGCCGAAATCCCTTTTCGAAAAGAACGCCTATAATCCTTATGAAATGACGTGCACTCCCGCGCCCTGCCCCGTCAATTATGAGTTCGACCGGGGCGGTTACGATCCCGGTGAGCCGGCAGGCCCGGCGCAGGTCCGGCCGGCAACCGGCCCCGTACTGCCTGAGACGCTGGGGCAGATTTATGTCGACCATGAGGCACTGCACCAGTTGGACAGCCTCGAGGCGGTGCACGCTGCCCCCGGCTCGTTTGTGGTCGCAGCGGACGGCAAGGAAATTGTCTGTCACTTTGCCGGCGGGAAGGCGCCGAAAGATGAGCTCGTGGAACTCACCGTGCGAGAGCGCTGTTTCAAGCCCGCGTTCCCGGTTCACTGGTCAGGGCTGATGATCCGGACCCTGGGTATGGCAATTGAACATGCAGCCGAGCCGGGTGCGTTCTCCCGCTGCCGGCCGTTGTACATTCGCCGTAATGCACATTCGGGGATCGCGGTGCGTAAGACCCTTCACGCGCAGTGCAGTGTCAGCGGCGGTTATATAACGGCCAGCAATTATTCCTATCTCAGCACCAGCGAACCGACTATTATTTCGACGATCCTTGACGGCACCAAGCAATGTCAACCGCATGACAGGCCCGTGAATGTTGTCGTCAGTCACGACGGTGCCGCGACCTGGGAGACTGTCGGAGACGGGCCGCTTGCCGATCCGGTCGCCAACTATTTCCTCGATGAAGACAACGGGATGTTGATCCGGCACTACCGGACACGCGGCGACGGTGAGATCTACAATGATAAAGCCGTCGAGCAGCACGCAGAGCAGAAACTGGTCATCCAGGTGTCGCCGGATTCAGGCAAGACATGGGGGAAGGCCGAGAAATTGGGTTTCGGTGAAGACATCGTTTGCTTCACCCTGATGAAACTGCAGAACGGCCAGCTGTTCTGGATCATCGAGGAAAACAGACCTCAGCTCAGTGCGCTGGCGAACACCAAGCCGGATGCCATCTTTTTTGTCTGCCAGACGTGGTTGGGGACCTGGCGGCCTGATCGCAGCGGTGTCGACTGGGAAAAAAGCGGCCTCGTGCAAATCCCGTCCGACATGAGCTCGCAGGGTGTCGGCGAGCCCCAGGCCTGCCAGCTTCCGGATGGTCGTCTATTCGCCATCTTCCGTCAATCGATCGTCCTGCCCAGCCAGGACGGCCCCGGTTATCCGTCGGTCAAAAACTTTTCCGTCTCCGATGACAACGGAAAAACATGGCAGGCCCCGAAACCATTGACCTTTGACGACGGGAAATACGTTTACTCCTCGACCTGTTTCGGCTCGACTTTCTGTTCATCCAAGAACGGTCGCGTGTACATCATTACGAACATTCTCAATCGGCCAAACGAAGGGTGTCTGCCCCGCAACGTGCTGCACATTGCAGAGATCGACCCGGACACTTTCTGCGCCCGGCGCGACACGGTGTCAACTATCGAGGCGGTCCACGAGGAACACACCTCCCATGGGGTGGGTTATTCCAATTGGGGTATGCTCGAAGATCGTGACAAGAAGAACCTGAATCTTTTCATGAGCCTCGAGAACGGTCCAGTGCACGACGGTTACGATTGGAATTCATATCGGTACGAGATCGAGTTTCCGGCTTAACTGGAGAGCCGATTAATGAAATCCATCGCACACAGCTTTCTCCTGATGGGAGTCATGGTTGCCGCAGCGCCGGCCGCGCAGTTGCCTCGCGCTGTCGGCCAGTGGCATCTCAATGGCAACGCTGAAGATTCAAGCGGCCGAAGCCATCACGGCACGGTCAGCGGCGCGACTTTCGCGGCGCAGGGACTTCGCTTTGACGGTAAGAGCGGCTCGTTAGCGATTGACGCGCATCAGGATCTGGACCTCAGTCGCGCCGGCACGATCGCGCTGTGGTGCCGACCCGAGGCGCCGCATGGTGCTCTCTTCAGTTGGGGGCGCGAGGAAGAAAGCGGTACGCGCCGGTTCACTGTTGTTTTCGACACCCGCAAGGCGTGGGGGGAACCGAGAAACGAGCTGCGTATGTGGGCGGGTGGCAAACGCCGTTACACCACTTACTCCACGGAACTGCCGATGCTGCCCATGGATCGATGGACGCATGTGGTCGTATCCATAGACGGGCCGGAGTTGATCTTTTACTATGACGCCCAGCCCGTGATGGCGGTGGCCATGCCGATGGTCATGGACTTGGCCGGCCAGTCATTGTTTGTCGGCAAGTATCATTGGTCGGCTGAGGAAGTCTTCCGGGGATCGATCGATGAGGTGGCCATCTTTAATCAGCCGCTGACGCGCCGGCAAGTGCTGGAATTGTACAGGACACAAAGCAAATCATTTGGACATGACCCGACGTTGTTTTCGCGCCCGGACGTGGAGCCAATCGTCCAGTCGGAAGCAGGTCGTATCGCCTTGCGCGTGCGCTGTGCGCAGATGGGAGATTTGCCCAGGGGCGCCAAGATTCGCGCGACGCTGGGCAAGCGCGTTGCGACAACACCTGTCGACCCGAATGGCCGGCCGATATTGCTGACGCTGGACGTTGCGGATCTTCCAGCCGCGGATCTGACGATCACCGCCTCAGCGATCGACGGGAAGGGTGAGCAAATCGGGCACCCCACCGAAATCGACGTGCATTGGCCGGGGCGCGACGAAATGTTCCGTGGCGTGCGCGTGCTGAACAACCTCGTTTGGGAACTGATCAATGAACGGCAGGTCGCGGTGACAGGCGAGCGACAATTCGCCTTCACGCAGCCGAAACGCCGTTGGATCCATGTGCGCTGTGAAGGGTACAATGTCGATGTCGCGATTGACGGCATCCCGGCAGCGCAGCCGGAGCAGATGCTCTTTCTGCCGGCGGGCAAGCATTTGTTGACATTGAAACCACGCGGAAACGGCACGCGCGTGGATTCACTGATCGTGCGCTCGATACCGCAGTTGGTTTTCGACAGCATGATCCCCGAGCCGCACATTCAATCGGCGATTCCCTACGACGCAGATTTCATTCGTCGTCACATTGTGCCGCATGTGAACACGTTCACGGTGATAGAAAGCGGCAAAACACCGCGGCCGCTACAGCAGTTGTTCCGTGAAATCCGCGGCACCAGCCGCCGTATCGTCGGGCATTCCCCGGTGCCGCGTGAAGTAGACAAGCAACCGATCACGGTCGACGGCGCGACAGATTTCGTCGCCAAGACCTGGGGAATGACGCATCCGGAGCTTGACGGCGTGGTGGCGGACGAGTTCGGCATCTCGCGCCCGCATTGCGCGGCATACGCCGGCGCCGTACGCCGGCTGCACGCCTCGCCAAAATTCGCCAATCGCGATTACATCCCGTATGTCGGCGGGCTCTTCACCGGTGAAGACGGGCGCAAGCTCGTGCAGGCGCTGGTCGACACCGGCGGCGCTTTCGCGATGAAGCGATATCTGCGCTGCCCGGCCACCGAGCAGGCGGCGCGCGACTTTGCCTGGCTCTTTCTCGTGCCCTTTGCAGAACGCTACCGGTCACTTTGTCCCGGCTCGATCGAAAGCATGATCGTGTGTTTCGGCTACATGTGTGCCCCCAACGAGTTTCTCAACGTCGCGCCGCAGGCCAACTACAAGACCTTCCTTGACATGCAGTTCCAAATTGTCGCTACTCAGCCGGAGTTCTGGGCGACGCGCGGCCTGATGAACTACTTCGTCCACTATGCCGATGAGGAGACGTCACGTTGGATCGCGCAGCTGTACCGCCACTACGGCATCAACGGCGAGGCACAACCCGCCGCGACCGATCCGTTCGACAGCGCTCACCACCTCGCTGACGGCGATTTTTCTGACCCGAAAAAGCACTGGAAGATCACCCCCGCTGCGCTTGACAGTATACGTGTTGTCGATGAGATCCACTTCGGCTGGTTACAAGGCCGTTATCCCTATACACCGCGCGGCGACAGTGCCCTTGTCATGGTGCGCAACGCCGGCAAGCCCAACGAGATCTCGCAGCAGATCAAGAATCTGGAGCCGGGCCGGCTGTACTCTTTTCGCATGATCACGGGCGAGCACAATGACCTGAAGAAGAAGGAAGAACACGCGGTGAGCATCGGATTGGCCGGTGTCGAGGTCTTCCCCGAGAAATCCTTCCAGGCGATCTTCCACAATTCCTACGCGCACTCGTATGGCGCGTACGACACCACGACCCACGCCTGGATGAATTACCACTGGGTACTGTTTCGCGCCACTGACGCGACCGCCACGCTCACCGTCTCGGACTGGAGGAGCCCCGGCGAACCGGGCGGCCGAATTGGCCAGCCGCTCATG
>DPYP01000291.1:698-7969 GCA_003545375.1 Lentisphaeria bacterium | reverse complement strand
GACCACGGCCATCACGCGTCCGCGCATATCATCGCTGGAGTCGGTGAGCACGATGCCGCTCTGCATCGTGCTGAATCCGGCCTGGCCGATACCCGCGACCACCATGAGCACAAGGGACAGGCTGAACAACCTCGAGAATGAGAAGCACAGAACCGCCACGGCACACAGCAGGCACCCGGCGACATAGAGGACGGGGTCCGAGACGTGTTTTCGTCCCCAATGGACGAATCCCAGGCCGACCAGCACGCCGATCCCAAAGGAACCAGCGAGAACCCCCAGCCCGAGCGGGCTGGTCCCCAGGACGTCGCGGGCGAAAACCGGAACCAGGGTCTGGAAGGGAAAGACCCATGCATTCATGATGGCGGTTAACAGAAGGACGCCGCGGATGCGGGGGATCCGGCGAACGTAGTGCAATCCTTCTCGGATCCGCCGGGCGGCATCCGTCCACCCGATGGCGCGACTCGGCGCCGTGGCCGTGGTTCTCAGCCGTGCCAACATGACCAGGGAGCCGCAGTATATCGCGAAAACAATCGGCAAGGCACCGGACGCCCCGAACCTGTGTAACAATGCGCCACCGACAAGCGGGCCGACAAACCATGCCGCTCCCAGATTGATGTTCTCCAGCAACAAGGCATCGATCAGGTGTTCCCGGCCGACCAGGTCCGGGAACAGGGCCCGCCGGGTCGGCCAGTCCAGCGTAAAGATCGTACCGTTGAGGAACGAGACGGCCACGATGTGCCAGAACTGCAGGGCGCCGAGCCATGCCAATACCATCAGGGATCCTATGCTCCCGATGATCAACAACTGAAGCACGACCAACAGGTTCCGGCGGGGAAATCGCTCGGTGATCACGGATGTGAAGGCCCCCAGCAATAAGGGCATCGCGCGCACAAATCCGATCAGGGCGACCTTCCAGGGGGCGTTCGTCAGCTCGAGGGCCAGCCACCCCAGGACCAGGATTTCCATCCATAGTCCCTGCCATGAAAACCCATTGGACAGCCATAGGCATACAAAGTCCCGCTGTCGAAGATGCTTAGGAAAGATTCGCATGGGGAAGGTGTCGTGTCCGGGTTGCATAAGGGGTTGACAAGATGCCGGCAGCGCGGCTACTTTCCGCTCGCCATCGCCTGACGCCTGGCCTCGTACGTTGCGACCTCCGATGCCTTGCCGCGTTTCCTGGCACCTGCGATGTAAACGTCGATCTTGTCGATCGCAGCATCGATTGCAGCGCTCAGGTCGCTGCCCTGCAGGCGTCCCGATGCGATGATCTTTTCCAACGCCCGGATCCGATAGCGGTCCAGCCCCCAGTGTGTAGTCGACAGTTGATCGGCGTGGCCGCCGTGCTTCCGCACCAGCGGTTCGTCGATGTACGCCACTTCTGTGTCACAGCAGATGCGCAGCCACAGGTCGTAGTCCTCGCAGACTTCGAACGTTTTGTCGAAAGCCCCGACGCGCGCGAACAACTCCTGGTGGATCATTACCGTCGACGGCCCGATCGCGCAGACCGGCAGACACCTCTGGAAGATGAAGCCGCCAGCTTTTTCGTATCGCTGCGGCAGTCTCACCGTGCGTCCCTTGCGCACCCAGATCTCGTCCGTATGGCAAAGCTGGAGACGCGGTTGGGCTGCCAGCGTGTCGAGCTGGCGCGCGAGTTTTTCCGGCAGCCATTCGTCGTCCGAATCGAGAAAAGCAATCCATGTACCCGAAGCGTGACCGATTCCGGCATTGCGCGCAGCACTGACGCCCCGATTCGCCTGGCGCAGACAGGTGACATCCGGAAAGCGGCGAGGCAGCTCGTCCGCAGTGGCATCGGTCGAACCGTCGTCCACGACGATGATTTCATCCGGCAGCCGGGATTGTGACAGCACCGAATCCAAGGCCCGCGGCAAAGTCGCCCACCGATTGAACGTGGGAATGATGACGGACACTGTGTTCATCGGTCCAAACCTGTGTGCCGTAACCAGCGGTGGACCGCCGGCCGTGAAAAGGAAAAAGGACGCTCCGAAGAGCGTCCTTCATTGGCTCCGGCAGTTGGATTCGAACCAACGACCAAGTGGTTAACAGCCACCTACTCTACCGCTGAGCTATGCCGGAAAACACACATTTATTCCTCGAATAAACGCACCAATATCTTAGCGCTTATTAACCTCAGGTTCAAGGGTAGCTTTGGTGACGCATTCACGAAAAATCGGCGTCGTCAATCGTCAGGTCGAGTTCATCTGTCATGCCCATCTCTTCCAGCGGCAGCCAGTCGTAGTCTTTGTCGTCGGGGAACGCTTTCAGGGCGTCCTGCCATTTCCGGCGGAACTTCATGGAATTACGGGCGATTGTCTGCAGGTACGTGTCGCGCCCGACCGCCGCCGTCGTCGTGCCTTCGAAATGATACACTTCCACCTCCGGGGTGTAGGCGCAGATGTGTCCTGCCTGCGTGGCACGCATGCACAGGTCGAGGTCCTCATACTGCACCGGGTGGAACAGCGGATCGAGGCCGCCGATCTCCTGCAGCAGCGCGTTGCGCTTGATCCAGCAGGCACTGATCAAAACCGGCACTTCTGCGAACGCCGCAAAAGCGGGGTCGTCGCGGCGGGCGCCGCGGCCGCGGAAGCGGATGCGGCCGGTGCGATTGACGTCGACGCCGGCGCACTGGATCGGGTGCGGCTTGTACGGATAGATGAGCTTGACGCCGAGAATCGCAAGCTGCTCATTGGCGTCCATGGCGGCGGCGAGAATTTCCAGCCAGTTGCTGGTGCAGACCGCTGTGTCGTTGTCCATGAATACGACGTATCGGCCCCGTGCCTTTTCCCAGCCCATGTTCCGGGCCTCTGAGCAGCCGAGGTTTTCCGGGTTGCGCCAGGTGACGATTTCGATGCCGGCCGCCTCGAGTTGCGGGATCAGGCGCGCCAGGCGCTGCGGCGTGTCGTCGGTCGAACCGTTATCGATAAGGATCAGTTCGCGCGGCCGAGACACCGCAGCGATTAGGCTTTGCAGGCAGTACTCGGTATATTGCCCGCCGTTGTGACACAGGATCACGATTGAACAGTCTACCTGCTTTGACATGCATAACCTCCGACTGGCCATACTCTACGTTTTGATTCTCACAGTGCCACTGGCAGCAGCGGCCCGTGACGCGCTGGAAGTGTCGCCGCAGGAAAAGAAAATCCTCGGGCAGGCGAAGGATCTGGCGCAAACCCGGGAGGTCGAAACGGCCGCCGCTTTTCTGCAGGCACAGGCCGCCACCAGCCGGAGCGCACCTCTGTTGTTCCAGCTCGCTTTGTGGCAGGCGGCGTCCGAGGCGACGCGGCCGCAGGCGATCGAACGGCTGCAACAGGCCCTCGAGCTGGCGCCGGCCTTTCCTGGGGCTTACCGGAATCTCGGCATCCTGCAGTCGCAGACAGGTGACTATGAAGCGGCCGCCGCCAGTCTGCAAAAGGCCGCACAGGATGGATGGGACGCCGACGTCCTGCTGGCGCTGGGCCACGTCTATCTGAAGCTCGACAACGATGTCGCTGCGGAGTCCGCACTGCGCCAATGCCTGGTTATCCGGCCGCGAGCCTCCGCCATTCACGCCGCCCTGGCCCAATCGCTGATGGCTCAGCAACGGTTCGCCGAGGCGCGTGCCGCAGCGAACCAGGCAGTCAGACTCGAGGACCGGCCGGCTCCGGCGCTGTGGCAACTCCTGGCGAGTGCCGCAATTGCCGAAAAGAATTACGCTGCTGCCATCGACGCGCTCGAGGCGGCAGCAGTGATTCACCCGGACGACGGGCAGATGCTGTGGTTGCTGGCGGACGTCTATCAGCTTGCCGGCTTTCGCCACCAGGCCGCGATGGCGTACCGGCAGGCCGCCGCCGCGGCTCCCGACCCCGAACGCAGCCGGCAAGTTCTGGCAGCGATGGTTGAGGAAGAAGCCCCCGAGGCACTGGCGTTTGCCAAGGATACCGTCACTGCCGCACCGGCATCGGCCCCGGCGCTGCTGCTCGCCGCCCGCGCCCATTATCAGGCCGGACAGAGGTCGCAGGCGATCGCCCTGGCGCGAACAGCATTGCAGCGGCAGCCAGGCGACGGCGCATCTGCTCTGTACCTGGCCCGCTGGCTGATTGAAGACGGGGCCGTCGACGAAGGTGAACGGCTGTTGTGGACGGCGGCGGCAACGCCCGAGGCCGCCGCCGAGGCACTGCGTGCCCTGCTGACGTTGGCTTTTGATCGCAAGCACTACGCAGCAGCGCTCAAGCTGGTCGACCGACTTGCAGTGATAGAATCGCAGACCGACTGGTCACCGTTCCGGAACCGGTTGCGAAACTTGCAGTAGCGCCTGTGTTCCCTGTGAAACGGCCGGGGATGATCGTCCCACGGAGTCAGACAGCGTGCGTCCAGCCGTAAGTATCCGGCAGTTCACCGATCTGGATGCCGCGCACTTTGTTGTACAGCCGCTCGAGCACCGGGCCGCAGCCTTCGCGCGGGCCAACCTCGATCGTGGTGTCACCGCGGACAATGCGGTTGACAGGTGTGATCACCACGGCCGTGCCGCAGGCGGCGACTTCTGCGAACTCCGCAATCTCCTCGAAGACCACAGGCCGGCGTTCGACCGATATACCCTCGCCCTCGGCCAGTTCCATCAACGTCTTGTTGGTGACGCTTGGAAGGATCGATTGCGATGACGGTGTTACATATGTGCCGTCCCGGGTGATCGCGATGAAATTCGACGTGCCGAACTCGTCGACATACTTGTGTTCGGCAGCGTCGAGGTAAAGGATGATTGGAAACCCCTGCTCACTGGCGATCCTACTGGGCCGGAGCCCGGGCGAATAGTTGCCGCCGACTTTGACGTGACCGACGCCGAGCGGCGCCGAGCGGTCGAACTCGTCCATCACGATGGCGCTGACCGGTGCCAGGTCGCCTTTGTAATAATCCCCCACGGGTACGACAAAAACAACGAAGGTGAATTCGGCAGCGGGACACACCCCGATCCGCGGGCTGGAACCGAAGAGCAGCGGGCGGATGTATAGCGAGCCGCCGGTACCGTAGGGCGGGACGTATTCGATATTGGCGCGGACGACGCGTTCGATGGCGTCGAGGAACATTGCTTCGGGGACCGGCTCTATCATGATCCGGTTGGCGGTATTTTTCATTCGTCGAGCGTTCTCTTGCGGCCGGAAGATGCGGACCGTACCGTCCTGGCAGGAAAACGCCTTGAGCCCTTCAAAGGCGGACTGCCCGTAGTGCAGTGCGGTGGCACCAATGTGCAGGTTGACGTAGGGTTCGTCGTGCAGTCCGCCGTCGCCCCAGGTGCCGTTGCAGCAGGTGTAACGGATGTGAGAACTGGTGTCCATGTACGTGAACCCCAGCGATTCCCAGTCAATATCCATCGAGCCCTCCCGCTTTGAAATATGTTGTCCCATTCATTGACACAGAACTTGTGAGGACACACGCCTGCACTGCTTGCCGGCACCAGATTAATTTTAGATTGTCTTCTTGCAAAAGCAACAGGGCTTAGGAAAGTAATGGCTTCCTGCGAGGGGAATTCATGACCTTTATCATTCCTAGTTTCTTGTTCGGCCTGTTCCTGGTGGTGGCTGCCGTTTTCACAATGCGGGTCCTGCCGGCGCATCAGGACATTTGGCGCAGTCTGCCGCGTGAACGCAAGGTTGGCATTCTGCTGGCACTGATTGCAATGGTGTGGTCCGCGTTCGAAGTGAATCTGATGCTTGAAGGCTCTCTGGCCAAGCTGCGGCCGTTGCTCGTGCCGATCGTCATCGTTACGACGCTGCTCTCGTACTTTCTGCTGGACTACCTGTTCACCCGTGCCCTCGGCGGCCTGCTGCTGCTGATCAGCAGCCTGCTGCTGCATCAGGCATTCGGCGTCTTTGCTCCGTCCCGCTGGATGTATGCCCTGGTCTGCTACGTCGTGGCGGTCGCGGGTATGTTTATGATCGGCTCGCCGTATCGATTTCGTGACTGGCTGGAAAAGGTCACCGTCAATCGACAATGGCGCCTGGCATCGGCCATGGCGTTGGCACTCGGAGGCGTCATCCTCATGGTGGTCACCGTCGTCCACGTCGTCCAGACCGGCGGCAGCGGATGAAAGCGGCTGTCGACGAGTTTCTGTGCGGCGCCGGTATCGATGTGTCTGCAACCGCGTGGTCGCAGCTCGACGAAATCTTCGAGCGGATGACAGCAACCAACCGCGAGTACAACCTGACCCGGATCACCGGCTACGACGAGTTCCTGGTCAAGCACGTGGCAGACAGTCTGCTCGTCGCCGCTGCCATCCCCGATTTGCGGACGCCGCAAACGACCGTCGCCGATGTCGGCTGCGGCGCCGGATTTCCTGCGCTGGCACTCGCCCTGGTCTTTCCCGAGTGTGACTTTGTTGCAATTGATTCGGTTGCCAAGAAAACGTCGTTTGTGAATGACACTATTGCCGCCATCGGCCTCGACAATTGCCGTGTTGTTTGCGGTCGTGCCCGTGAACTCGGACGGCAACCCGCGCATGCTGCGGCGTATGGCTGCGTGCTGGCCCGAGCCGTCAGCGACAGCGCGGTACTGATCGGCGAGTGCCGGCGACTGTTGCGACCGGGTGGGGTCCTGGTGAATTACCGGACGCCCGATGCCATAGCGGCGGAATCGCAGACAACAGCGCGCGAGGCAGCCAAGCATAAACTGACGTCCACGGTCAGTCCGGTGTTTCAGCTGCCGGGAGACAACGGTACGAGGCAGTTCATGATTCTTCGGCAGGCATCCATTTCATATGGCGACTGAACCGGACAACGTATATGCGGCGTCGCCGGCACCCGGCCGGGGGGCGCCTGTCCGCTGGCACTTGCCGGCGCTGTTCCTTGCGGTAATCAGTGGGTTGGTGCTGATCCTGGTGTCGCAGCAGATGCTACCCGGCGCGCCATGCGTAGCCGTGTTGGCCCTCGGGTTTTTCAGTATGCAGATCGGTCCCGCTGTTGCTGCCGTGCTGATGATGCGCAGTCAGGTAGGGGCTGGCGAGCGCTGTGCAGCCGTGCATCTCGATCAGCGCCCATCCGGTTTGGGTGGCAGCGGTCTGCGGGTCGTGTTTGTTGTCACGCCGCTGGTGCTGGCAATCAATGTCGTGATGCTGCTCGTGCTGGGGTTGTCGGGCTGGGAACCTACGCCCAATCCGATGTTGGAGATGCTCGCTGCCGGTGGTCTGGGCACGGTTGCAATGTTGATTTTCGGCGCGGTCGTCATTGCGCCGGTCTGCGAAGAACTGCTGTTTCGCGCCGTCCTGCATGGCGCCCTTTCAGCGC
>DPYP01000291.1:0-315 GCA_003545375.1 Lentisphaeria bacterium | reverse complement strand
ATCGTGGAGAATGTGCCGGCACTGTTTGTGCTGGGGCTGATATTGCAGCGGCAGTTGCGCGACAGCGGCAGCCTGTGGCTGCCAATCATGACCCATGCTGTCTTCAACGGCGTCATCGTGGCGATTTTGCTGCTGACACGTTGTCTCGGTTATGCGGACGAGTTGATTTGAATCAGGTTCACAGAGATCCGGCAGGAGTGATGAAGTCGCGGAACGCAGCATGCCGGCAAAGCGCTGATTGCTGCATCACGCTTGATTTGCCCGCTCCCGGCAGCGTGACGCTGGGCGAGCTCCCGCCCGGGTGTATTGTAGAGC
>DPYP01000584.1:0-8497 GCA_003545375.1 Lentisphaeria bacterium | reverse complement strand
GGCAGTACGCAGGAGGGCGTCATCGACGGCCATGTTTTCGGCGGCCGCGCGAGAGTCGTCGTGCCAGGTGTACCAGGTTTCGGACACAGAATTCGGGGGGGGGATCCGCTACTGAACGGGAATGCCGACGCTCTGGCCTTCCCAATCGGCGCGACCGGTCCACGGCAGGGAGTCATCCTGGCCATTGTGGACACGGCTTTCATCGATGACGGTGCAGCCACCAACGAGGCCGATAAGTAATAGGAGGAGTAGACAGCGCATTGCGGTCACTTGTCGCCCATCATCATGAGATCCATGATGGACATACTGTATTCCTGTGCCTCCAGAATTTCGAGGGCGACAACCGCGCCGAAGACCAGGAAAGCGAGCAGGTTAATGACGAAAACGAGTTTACTGGATAACACGATCGCCCTCCATCACCACACCTTGTTTGAGGTGCGGCAGAATGTCGGCCACACAGTACTGATCCAGTACGCGCGTGACTTTGACCTTGCAGATATACTCGCTGCCGCGGGCAACCCGAAAACCCATATTCTTCGGAATAAGGTCCCTGCGTCCGAGATCGATGATCACATAGTTCCAATCGTAGTTTACTTCGATAATTTTGCCTTCGACGTTCGTGACAACGGAATCGCCCGGGTTCAGGGGTTTACTTGGGTCCTGCGGGTCCATCATTATGGAACCGGGTCCCCTTTTGCAGCGCGCCAGTTCAGTCTTGCAGTTGTCTAGGTCGATTTCGCGCGCCAGAAGATTCTTGTTCACGTCGTTCAACTCGTTCTTCTTGTCGTCCAGTTCCGACTTGACCTTTTCAAGATCGGCACCGATCTTGCCGTACGCTATCAGATCATCGTTGATCTCGGCGCAATCATTCTCGATGGCGGCGAGTTCTCCCTCGTAATCGGTCGGGCTCCTCAAGCGGTCCTTGTTGACCTGCCAGTCATGCTGGCCGATTGTATCGACGGCGACGACGATCGTCTTGACATAGGCAACGCTGCGTTTGTTCAGATTATTGAGGTTGTTTCCAAACGTATCGAGAGCTGCCTTGCACTGTGTCGGGTCCTTCAGGGAACCTTCGGGCAACGGCATGGTGAGGTTGAAGGCGATATCATGAATCCGCGTAAAAATCAGCTTGTCCCGGTCTTTCACCTCGACGATTCTCTCGATCAAGTCGGTGACGCCGGCTTCGTAGTCCTGGACATTCTGAAAGATCTCCGGCTTGAGTGAGCCGCGATCGACGTTAAGGGCGATTTCGGCCAAAGCGTGAGCGAGATCGTCACGCTGTTTCATGATCGTTTTCACTTGCCCTTCAATCTTCGAAAGCTTGGTATTCCTGAAGGTCTCGTAAGTGCCGGCATCGCTACGCGTATCGTGGAATGCCTTCCACCCCAGGTCACCAACTGCCGCCGCCACGTCCGTGTTGCTGGCGACATCCAACCGCTTGACGACTTCGGTCATCGATTTAGCCACCATTTCACTGTGGCTGCGCAGCTCGACACGTCGCTCGAACAGGCTGTAACCGAAAAACAGCGCGACACCGGCAAGCAACAGGGTTAGGATATTCAAGATTTTGTTGAGAATTGCCATTCAGGTCCTCCATCGACGAAATGTACGGCCCCGGCACGTGGTGTCGTGCGCGGAACACTGCGGCTCTACTTATGTTCAGTCTTTGAAGCAAGTTACAATACCCAGCACCGCCGCAGTGTCAACGTGTTCCGACATAATAGTGGCAAAGCATCGTAATCCGGCAACACATCCCTTTACGGCTAACCCAACAGCAGCCAACGCCACATCACAAACGACAGAATCTCCTCGCTGCGCAACAGATATATCAGTGCGGCAACTGAGATAAACGGACCGAAACAAATGCTCCCGTCCCAGCCACGGCCCTGCAGCAGTCGCACGATACCGAAGCCAAGACCGGCGACAAACCCGATACTGCACGACAGGACCAGAACGATTACCGCACCAGCGGGACCGAAGAAGGCACCCAGGACGGCGAAAAGCTTGACGTCACCAAGCCCGATCGCCAGCCGTGGCAGCACGATCTGCCGGGCTTCCACAACGACACGCTCGACTGCCGTCATCGGCACCGTCACGCCGCGGGCAGTGATGCTCATATCGTCGGCGACAATCTTTACTTCGTCCTCGCCAGGGCCCAGGCACGGGTCGGGTTCGGTATCCTTGAGGTCGGCAGCAACGACTTTCCCGATGACCTTGACCCGATCCGCGTCGGTATACAGAACGTCTTTCCAGGCTGTCGGTTCCGCAGCAGCGATCTGAAGATTGTCAGGGGTTAACACGATAGTTGCCGGTGGATCAAGCTGTTGCCGGTCACGCCCCAGGATGACGTGGCCAACGGTCGAAAAAAGCCAAAACACGCCACCGCCCAGGATGACGCCGAGTACCAGGTCAAGAACGACAATCTGGCGCGTACCGTAAATCCCGTCCCAGAACCGGGCAACCGTTTGTGCGAACTCCGCAGTGATCCGATCGAGGGCGTGGGTTTGCGGCCAGATCAGAGCAGCGGCTACAGCGATAACAAGACCGGTGTACGTGAACTTGTTCGGGATGATCTGGTGATCGCTGTCAACGAAACTGACGGCCACCAGAATGCAAACGAGGAACCAGCCGACGAACAGGGACGGAAGCGGCCAGCCGAAGTCTGCAGCCCGCTGCCAGACAGCGACGAAAAGGATGGCCACCAGCGCTTCGACCAGCGGGTAACGTACCGAAATCCGGCTCTTGCACCACCGGCACCTGGCCCCTAAAACCAGCCATGCCAGAATGGGAATGTTCTCATACCAGGCCAGCGGATGGCTGCACTTTGGACAGTGCGAACCAGGCGTGATGATCGACATATTGTTCGGGATGCGCCAGATGCAGACGTTCAGGAAACTGCCGAAGCAAGCGCCTAATACAAAGGCGGCGTAGTGGCCGTGCCGATACAGGAGTTCGATCTGGACCTGGTCTAACACTGTAACTCCGCACCGGGTTGCAAGCCTGCTCTGGCCATTATCTGCTGCAGATCCGCCGGCAACGGCGCGGTTACCTGGATCTGCCGACCATCGACGGGATGGCTGAAGACGAGACGATACGCATGCAGCGCCTGACGGCCCATGCGCAACGCAGTGCGATCGGCGTCGGTAAGTTCGTCGGCGATGCAGCGCAGGTACATCCGGTCGTCCGGCCCGTAAAGTTTGTCGCCGACCAGCGGGAAGCCCAGACTGCACAGCGTGGCACGGATCTGATGCAACCGGCCGGTCGTCGGCACGGCACGAATCAACGAAAGCCCGGCGCTTGAGGCCAGGCAGGTAAAGATTGTCCGGGCGGATTCACCAGCAGCGGCAGGATCGGGCACGAACGCCCGCTTCTTGCGCACCTCGCTGGCGGCATCTGCGACAAGCACACCCTCCGTATCGAGCTGCGACGGGAAGGAGCCGTATACCAGCGCCAGGTACGCCTTGGTCACTGTGTGGTCGGCGAACTGCGACATCAGGGCGCCGGCGGTCGCTGCGTCTTTGGCTATCAGCACGATACCTGAGGTTTCACGATCCAGGCGGTTGACCAGGTGGACATTGTCAAACTGCTGCCGCAACACGGACCATAACGTGTTGTCAAAGTAGCGGCCGCCCGGGTGGCACGGCAGGTCACCGGATTTCGCTATGACCAAAACCGTGTCGTCCTCGTAGAGGGTCTGCATGGCAACATCGACAGGCGGTTCCGCTGCGTCCGGCATGCGATATTCGACCGCATCTCCCGGCTGCACGAGCGTGGCCACCTTCGCCGGGTGCCCGTTAAGTTGAATCTCACCAGCACGCACGCTCTTCTGCCATTGCCGGCGAGAGCGGTAAGTAAAGCGGTGGGCAAGCCACGCATCGAGACGCCGGCCGGCTTCGGCTGGTGAAATAACGACGGTTGCCTGGCGTTGAGATGGCATGGTGGCCGCGTAAACTATTCGACGTTCTGAATCTGTTCACGGATTCGATCCAGCTCGGTTTTGAAATCGACGACGATCCGGGCGATCTCCACGTCCTGCGATTTTGAGCCAATGGTATTGATCTCGCGCACCATTTCCTGGATCATAAAGTCGAGCTTGCGCCCGACCGGTCCGGTGGCCGCGAACAGCGTCTGCATCTGTTCGAGATGGCTGTCGAGCCGGGTGAGCTCCTCAGTGATATCGCAGCGATCGGCGAACACAACCACTTCGCGATGCAACCGCTCGTCGTCATGTTCAATGCCGCTGATCAACTCGCCAACGCGCTCGAGCAGTTTGGCACGATAACGTTCGACGGTTGCCGGACCGATAGTGCGGATGGTCTGCATCATTTCCTGCAGGCCGGCGCAGCGGGCTCTCAGGTCGGTGAGCATGGCGGCGCCTTCGGTGGCACGCATTTCGGCCAGTTCCTTCAACGCCGGTTGCACAGCCTCGCTCACCATGGCACGGGCGGTGGCCTCGTCGAGTTCGGGTGGCCGTACAACGAAAAGGTCGGGCACCTGAAGCAGGTCGTGGATGGTCAATTGACCGGGCAGCCCCAGTTCAGCAGCAACGCCGGCGGCAGCTGCGTGTACACGACGGGCCAGCTCGCTATCGACCTCTACCTTCGCGGCGCCGGTACCGTCGGTAGCAAGGGCGACGTTGACGAACACGGCGCCTCTCGCGATGGCACCGTCGACGAGCGCCCGGACATCCTTCTCGATAGACTCGAAACCGCGCGACATCTTGACGCGGGTGTCGAGCTGTTTGCGGTTGTACGAGCTGATCTGCACATCGACCGTGTGCGGCGGTCGGCTGCAAGTTCCATGGCCGAAGCCGGTCATACTGTTCATCTGCAAACCCTGGGGTATGCAGCCGGTGCGGGGACATCGCCGCACCGGCTGAAGTAGCTTCAAGCGCCAAGCATGCGGTTGACGCCGGACATCACAGCACGCACGGCAGCCTGGTCGATATTGCCCCCGAATCCGACCCCGATAAACTGCTGTCCGGTCTCGCAGTTGGAGAGAATAACGAAACAGACAGCCTCGGCATCGGCAGTACGACCCATTGTTTCTTCCTCGTAATCGTCGAGGACAAATTCGGGCATGCTGTCGATCTGCTTCAAGGCATGGACGAAGGCGGAAATGGGCCCGTTACCGCTGTCCCTGAGCACCTGCCGTTCGCCGTTGTGCGTCAGATGCACCTCGCCGTCGATGATCGAAGGATCCTCGTCCGACGGACGCGGCCAATAGTTGATGAGCTTGATCGGCTTATCGCTCTGGACATAGGTCTTCGTGAACTCGTCCCAGATCTCGTCGCGAGACAGCTCACGGGCTGTGTCGTCGGCGCGGGATTGGATGTGCCTGGCAAAGTCGATTTGCACCCAGCGCGGCAACTGCACATTAAAATCGCGCTCGAGTACGTGTGCGATACCGCCTTTGCCGGACTGGCTGTTGATACGGATGAAACGCTCGTACTCACGGCCGATTGCCGATGGGTTCACGTGCAGGTACGGCACTTTCCAACCGTCGAAATGCGTTGTCAGCTCGTCCTTGCGGCTGAGCCCCTTGTGGATGGCGTCCTGATGCGAACCGGAAAAAGCGGTGAATACCAATTCACCCGAGTACGGCGTGCGCGGGTGCGGCTCAATCTGCGTGACTTCGGTCACCAACTGGCCGATCTCCGGCAGGCGGCTGAAGTCGAGACCGGTGTCGATGCCCAGGTATTCGAGGTTGAGCGCGACCGTGATCAGGTCGACGTTGCCGGTGCGCTCACCGTGCCCGAACAGCGTGCCTTCGACACGATGCGCCCCCGCCATCAGCGCCTGAGTCGTAGACGCTACAGCCATGCCCATGTCATTGTGGACATGCAGCGAAATGATCGATTGCTCCGGGTACTTGCAACGCCGTGAAAATGCCTCGATCATGTCGGCATACTGATTGGGCAGGCGGCGCTCGACGGTCTGCGGCAGATTGAGGATGACCTTTTCACCGGGGTCCGGGTCCCACTCGTCAACGACCGCGTCGCAAACCTCCAGGGAATACTCGAGCGTCGTGTCGGTAAATTCCTCCGGCGAGAATTCCAGCATGACCTTGCTGTCTTTCATGGCGCGGACGCCTTCGCGGATCTGACGCATGGACGTGACCGCCGTGTCAATGACCTGCTGGTCGTCGAGCCCGAATACAAACCAGCGATGCAGCTCGCTGGTGGCGATATAGATATGGAAGATACAGTTCTTGACGCCGACAATCGCCTCAAATGTTCTCTCGATCAGGTGCGGGCGGCACTGGGTCAGGACCGAGATGGTGACATCGTCCGGAATGTGACCGTTTTCGATCAGGTTCCGGACGAAATCAAAGTCGTCCTGGGAAGCCGATGGGAAGCCGACCTCGATCTCCTTGAAGCCGATGTCGATGAGCAGATCGAAATACCGCTGCTTCTGCTGCGGCGTCATCGGGTTGGGCAAAGCCTGGTTGCCGTCGCGCAGGTCGACGGCGCACCATGTCGGCGAGGTTGTGATCGTGGCACTGGGCCATTGACGGTCGTCCAGCGAGATCACCGGCATTGAAGCATATTTGATGTCTGGCATGGGATTGTTTCTCCGAAAGTCTCGATAGTTAATTGACGGTCATAAACTGCGATATGCACCGGTCACTGCCGGCGCAGGCGGCCTCATAATCGCAGGGTTGTCAAACCACCATCGGGTACGATCACCTGCCCGGTCGCGTACGGGATATCACCGCGCGCCAGGGCTGCGACAATGTTGCCGATATCCTCGGGCGTGCCCCAGCGCGGCTCCAGCAGCAGGCCATCGGAAATCAGACGGTCATATTTTTCCCGGACACCGGCAGTCATGTCGGTTGCGATGATGCCAGGTTGAATTTCGTACACGGGAATACCATGCTCCGCCAGCCGCACGGCCCACAATTTGGAGGCCATGCTCAAACCGGCTTTGGAAATGCAGTAGTCGCCGCGATTGACTGATGCGACGACTGCAGAAATCGACGTGACATTGACGATGCAGGCGGCGCTGTCGAGCTTGGTCTGCCGCTGTTCGATCATCATCCGGGCAACGGCCTGGGTCAGGAAATACGGCCCCTGCAGGTTGATGCGCATGAGATCTTCAAAACTGTCCTCACCGGCGTCCAGAATGTCGGCGCGCAGGCGCGGGGCGATACCAGCGTTGTTGACCAGCAGGTTCAGCCCGCCAAAGATCGCCTCAACCTCGTCCACCAGCCGGCACCGGTCCGTCACCGAACCGACGTCCGCCTGAAAATAACTGGCTCCAGGCCCCGCCGCCGCAAGTTCATCGATGACATCCGCGACCTCAGCCGCGTCGCGCATGCCACACACAGCGATTCTGTACCCTTCCGCCACCAGAGCTTTGGCGATGCCAAAGCCGATACCGCGGGCGCCACCGGTAACCAGTGCTGTCTTCACAGACGCCATCAACGCACCATGATCCCGATCCGGCCTGTCGTTGTCCCGGATGTTGTGTGTGAGAGGGTTCGAAACTCAGGTAAGTCCCTAAGGTATCCGAAGTTGTGGCGGGATGCAATGATACCGAGAGCAAGCGGCAGGCGCGCTGAATTATCGCGCTCAGTACGTTGCGGCAAACACGGTGGTGCTGACCTGTTTGACCTTACCACCCTGCCCGGCGCAGCCGAACGCTTCGTAACGGGCCTCACAGACCCGGCGCATTTCGGCGATTGCGGGCTTGAGGTAGTGGCGCGGGTCAAAATTGCCCTTGTCGTCGTTCAACGCCGCGCGGATCGCCCCGGTGATGGCCAGACGATTGTCCGTATCGACATTGACCTTGCGCACACCGTGCTTGATGCCGAGCTGGATTTCCTCGACCGGAACACCGTAGGCATTGACAATCTCGCCGCCGTTGTCGTTGACCAGGTTCACAAGTTCCGCGGGCACCGACGACGAACCGTGCATGACGATATGGGTGTTGGGCAGGCGTCTGTGCAACTCAATGATGAGATCCATCCGCAGGATTTCGCCTTCCGGCTTCTTGGTGAACTTATAGGCGCCGTGGCTGGTGCCAATGGCCACTGCCAGGGCGTCGACTCCGGTCTTGTCGACGAATTCTTCGGCCTGATCCGGATCGGTCAGCAGCATGTCGTGACTAAAAATGCCCTCGCCCCCATGGTCGTTATCCTTGTCGCCCTGGCTGGTCTCGAGCGAACCGAGGCAACCGAGCTCGCCCTCGACACTGACCCCCATGGAATGGGCCACCGCCACGACCTCACGGGTGACTGTGCAATTGTATTCGAAGCTGGCAGGGCTCTTGGCGTCGGATTCCAGGGAACCATCCATCATAACGCTGCTGAAACCGTTACGCATGGCGGTGTAGCAGGTAGCTGGTTCATTGCCGTGATCGAGATGCATGGCGATGGGAATGTGCGGATAAGATTCGACAGCGCCGAGGATGAGGTGCCTCAGAAATGCCTCGCCGGCGTAACTTCTGGCGCCGCGGGAGGCCTGAATAATAACCGGGCTGTCAACGGCGTCGGC
>DPYP01000581.1:1561-5742 GCA_003545375.1 Lentisphaeria bacterium | reverse complement strand
AGATCCGGTTCGCAGCGAGTCGTTTTTTTGGGGAAAGAGAGTGCCGCCGGCCGATCAGGCAGGATGTCGCCATGCAGTTGGTAACGGACCCCCCAGCGCTCGACCAGGTCATAAACGCCCCACAGTACGGCAATGGGCGCCCCGCCTTCAATGGCAAACGTGTTGCGGTCGATCCATCGAAAGGCGTACCCCTGATCGGACAGGCCATCTGCTTTGAGGTCCAGCACAACGGTGATGCCCGTCGCCTTTCGCCGGGTCGCGACGATCCGCGGTCGATGTTTGAAAAGTTGCTTTGTGTATTGCGCCAACTCCTGCGCTGCATGACGCACGAGCCGGCGTGGTTTCGAACCGATAACGATGCGATGGATTTTCATGGGAATTCCTGTAAGCTGTTTTTGAATGTTGCCGGGAAAGCAGTGAATGATCGATCAGCGTTACACAACAAAGAGTTTCTGCGGGAGCGTATTGAGCCGCTGTAGCCCCTCGCTTGTAATGAGGTAGGGGTCTTCGACCTTTTTCGTTTCAACCATGACCACCTGATTCGGTTCTGAAGGTTATCTTTTCGCTCCCGTCCCTGAGCAGGCCGGGGAAACGTGCGGTTGCCGTCATGTCGACGTCGCCGTTTTCCGACACCATCGGGCTGCCGCCGATAAGTGGTTCCTCGTGGATCTCCAGGCCGACGCTGTGGATGCACCACCAGTTGACAAGCCCATCCTTTTTCAACCGCTCGTCGCAGGCGGTGTAGGCCTCGATGGTTGTCATTCCCGGCTTCAACTCCTGCACCAGTGTCTGCACAATACGCCACTCGAACTCGTACAGGTCGACAATCTCTTTTGGCGGTGTGCCGAGGTAGAACGACCGCTTCCAGTCGGAAACATACGCCTGGCAGGTGACGATCAGATCGAAGAGCACTTCCTGATCGTCGTTCTCCATTCTTTGATTCAGCCTCGGCGACACTGCCAGGGTCTTTCCGGAGGCGAGAAAAACCACGCCGGCAGGGGCCTCGCGGAATCCGATGTCGACAAATATCTTGTTCCAGTCATTCAGGAGAAGAGCGGTTGTATGCGGCTCCATGGCTACCAGCGCGTCTATTTGCTCATCCTTCATGATCCGGTGGATCCGGGAGAAGTCTAAACCGTCTATTTCAATTCCATCCATCTTATCCAACCATCAATCTGTCATGTTTCGGTTAAAAAAATCGGTTTTCCGGCTCGGGGTAACTCAGCGTTCAACTGGCACGGGCCCTTCCGGGGTGATCCGGATGAGCTGGCACCGTACAAAGGACGGTCGGAACTCGCCCATCGACTCCGGGTACAGGACCAGGACGACATCCGGCTCCACCTCGACCATCGACCCGTTGAAGGAAGCGGGGTAATCGATAATTGTACCCTCGTCCCAGTTTAGGCCACCATCGGTACTGATGTGCACACACACCGCCGGCCCGCGCTTGAGGCTCACGAGATAGCCCGAGCGGGTCGCCACCATCTGAGGGCTGCCGGCACCGGAGAAGGGTGCATAGCAGGCCATCCGCCAGGTCTTGCCGCCGTCGTCACTGTGGGTTTGCCACATGAAAGGTGAATGGAAGGGCCGGGCCAGGGCGACGATTCGTCCTCCGGGAAGCTGGGCCACCGATGTTCCGGCAAAGCCGCCGCACGGGGCGTCGGGCCGGTCGCCGTCGTTCAGCGCGGCGTTGTCCATCGGGACCGGCTCGGACCATGACAGGCCCTGATCGGTGGAGAGTGTGCAATAGGGCTGGGCAACCTCCGCGCCCCAGGTTCCCGATCCCTGATTGGGGATGGTCTTCGCCAGGTCCAGGTACCCGTGGAGAATCACCATCAGCAAGGTGCCGTCATTGAGTGTGGTATGACCGTAGGTCCCATTCCAGGTCCGGTCCTTCAGGATATGCTCATGCCAGTCGCCCAACAGTTTGCAGGCGACCGGTTTCGACCAGGTCTGGCCCTTGTCGGTGGAGTCGCTGTAGGACAATTCGAAATCAATCGGGTCGACGTGCAGCGCGCGAATCTGCCCCGGCCCGACGGCGACCCACCTGCCTGGAATCTCGTCCTTGACAGTCCCGTGTGGCGACCACGTCCGGCCGCCGTCGGGTGACAGGAACAGGCAGAGCGACCGGTTCTCCAACTCGGCAACTGGTGTGCCGTAGGGCGCATCGCTCCCTTTCTTGCAGATCGGTAATGCCAGGAGGATTTCGTCGTCGGACAGCTTGAGCATCTTGCCGCCCTGCGGATCCTGCAGATCGCCCTGGTCGGTGTCGGGCACGGGCAGGAACCACGGCTTGCCGCGGTGGTCTCCTGTCTGCCAGTCCGGCCCGGCCACCGGCGTACCGTCGATCTTCAGGTCGCGCACGATGTACTTGGCAAAACCCGTGAGCCCCGCGCAGCCCGGACCGTAGGTGTCGTCCGCGACGCTCGGTCCCTTGACGCCGTCGACCCACACCTGGATCCGGTTGCCGCGGCGCTCGACCTTGAGTCTGAGCCAGGCATTCCAGTGACACACGACGTTGGGCATCAACTGCATTTTCAAAATACGCAGGTACCCGCTGCCGTCGGCCTTGCAGATGCAGGCCCAGAACCCCCGGCCGCGCCACAGTTGCCCCCAACGCGGGATCTGCACGGCGTAGTAGTGCCCGTTGTCCTGGGCGCCGAGGATGACTCCGAAGTTGCCTTCGGGCCCCATCTGAAAATTGCATTCGATCGTTTCGTCGCTCAGGCACCGGTCGGCGGCGATGGCCATCGTGTGACCCCAGTCCAGGGAAGTGCCGCCGGTGGACACCGCATCCCGGCGCGGCGGGCGGATTTCGCCGAGGTCCGGCAGGAACTGCCAGCGATCGGAGAAGGTGATGGATGCGAGCAGTGAGTCTGTGGCCGTCATCACGCCGGCTTTCAGAATCCAGCTCGCCTGCCCGCTGATCAGCCAGACACCCAGCAAATGTTTACCTGCTGAAAGACGACGAGTGAAGGTATGATCGGTGCTGCTCGGCGGGTGTGCCCCGTTGCCGTTCTCCACCGTATCGCAGACCGATTCACCGTCGATCCACCACTGCATCCAGTAGTCTGAGCCGGCGCCCAGGGTGACCTCAACCTCCTCGCTCACCTCCAGCTCGGCGAAGGCATAGACCTGCTGGCCCACACGACCCGCCAGATCCTGAAAAAAAACGGTCTCGAAGCGGCCGAAATCCTTGCCCAGGTCCAGGGTGTCCCCATCGAAGTCGATGTCTTGCGCCTCGATCGTTTCGTGGCCGATTTCCAGAGTGTCGGGTACCGTTTTCTGGCTCTGCACGACGGCGGTTGCGTTCGGTGCGCCCGCCACTCTTTCACCGGTGGTGTGCAGATGCGCTTCAAGTGGTCCGAACAGACGCCAGCGGGTGGGGAAAATCACCGCCGATGCCTCGACTTCCGGCAGGCGCGTCTCGCTGCCTGTTGTGTCGACGAAATCCCAGAGCTCGTTGCCGATTTTCGTTAGATCCATCTTTAAGCTACCGATTTGTGTATCCGTTTGTTCGACATGTTCCCTCAGCATTCAATGATTGCTGGTGAAACATAACGTGGCCCCTTTTGCATGGGGGGCTTGAGTTTGTCTGCAGTATTCCCTCTGACAGGTGGACAGACCGGTGGGACCTCTTTTTGTTCACACGACAACTCACACCTTTCTTGTCCACCCACCGGGATATCCGTACAGACAGCCTATCAGCCGTCTTGTTCTTCAGGGCGCCCTTGCCTTCGCAGGGCAGGGTGGTGCGGTTGTGGTCGTCCATGGGTCTGTGCATCATGCCGGAAGGGCTTTGCAAAAAGTCGTTTGATTTCGAACAGCGATGAATCATGCCATCACACGCGCCGTGAAGTTTCATTCACTAAGATGCTTGTCGAGGAAGTGCCATCACCTCGTCGGGCCACACCCCGTGTTGCCGGCAATAAAGGTAGAACGGGCGCCTCGTAATTTTACTTGCCGACAATGGCACATCACTTATCAGGCTGTAGGCATTCTCACGAGACACAATTGGTTCCTGGCGGTAGAAGGTGTTTGGCGTACTATACCAATCGCCGATGATATCTCCATAGCCATACAGGGAAACCACGCCGTTGACTCTCGGTACCAGCTCGCCACCGCCCATCAGTGCAAGGTATCCGCCTGCCGAATGACCGATCAGTGCGACCCGGCTGGGG
>DPYP01000581.1:0-1238 GCA_003545375.1 Lentisphaeria bacterium | reverse complement strand
CCGCACCAAAAAAGCGCGGCCCGTTGTCCCGTTCATCCCTGCGGCAGCGTCATTACTTCGCCGCGGCGAAGGCGCATGGGCGTGCCATCGACAGTCATATTCTTGTCTTCATCGCCAATATTCATCAACAGGCGCGTACGGATACCGTCCCGTTCCCACGCCGTACAGCGAAGGTCCCGGGCTATACCATCCGGAGCAATCGATATCAGACGCGGCAGCGTCGGCACGACATCAAACACGGATGCCGATTCCCACGCCCTCGGACCGGCGGGCTCCACCGCGGAATCTGTCTGCACCCATTCCGGGCCACTGCCGGTCCCGACAACCTGGATGTCGGCGGCCGCAGCCTCGCGTAACACACGGATCGTGTCCGCCGCCAGCACCGTGCAGTCAGGGACGAGAACATGACTGTACGCGGCGCGTCCGAGCGTCATCACGCCGGTACTGATGGCGGCATCGACGAGATCCGTTTCATCCAGAAAATGGACGCCTACCTGATGATCAAGACACTGGCTCAACAACTCGACCAGAGCGTCCCGCAACGGTTGCTCGTGAGACTCCGAGCGCTGCGCCGCGAAACTGCGAATCGGCCACAGGATCGCCACTGGCGCCACCTGGGTCGCCTCACGAATAACCGTCTGCAGTTCGGCGAATTCCTTACCCAATTCCACCATCGCCGGCCAGAAATCGCCGGCCGGCCCCCAATCCGGCGGGGCGTCGTAGAGGCGGTTGCCCTCGACGCTGCTGAAGGCGGCATGCACCACGTGGGTGGTGACACCCATGACCAGTTGCCAACGGAGGATAAAGCCCGCGATCTCCGGGTTGCTCTCCAGCCCGCTGCAGGCAAGCGTCTCGCTCATCACGCCGGGGCGGTTCTTCTGTTGTGCCGCCGAGGTGGCGCTGACCACCCCGATGTTCAGGATCGCGTGACGGTGATCACCGACCGCCGGAATGATCAGGTCGATCCCGGGGATCGTAAAGTACGGGAAACAGGAAAACAGGTTCGTGACACTGACGGCCTGATCCACGGGGTCGTCTTCCGGGCTGATGTGTCCGGTGAGAGCGATACCATGTTCGCGACACCATGCCGATACGGGCTCGAGCCAGGACTCGCGGAAGCGGCGACCGCACCAATCGCGGTAGTCCAGCCGAGTCTTCATGCTGTCAGGGTCGTTGCGTTTGCTGAAGAGTTGCCAAAGTCGCGGCAGCAGATCGTACCCGTATGTGTCGGCGAAATC
>DPYP01000337.1:10452-11251 GCA_003545375.1 Lentisphaeria bacterium | reverse complement strand
TTCAGCCGCGGTTTCGGCAGTTACGTTATGGAGAACATACTCTTCAAGGTTTCCTTCCCGGCCGAGTTTCACGCTCAGACTGCAGTTGAAGCGGCGGTCACGCTGCACCCGCGGGTCAAGGATCTCCTGGACGAGATCGAGCGAATCGATGTCACAACACACGAGTCGGCCATTCGCATCATTTCGAAGGTCGGGCCGCTGGCAAACCCTGCCGACCGTGACCACTGCCTGCAATACATGATCGCTGTACCGTTGCTCCTGGGCAAACTTGAGGCGGAGCATTACGAAGACGATTTCCACGCTGCGAACTCCGCAATCGACGTGCTGCGGGACAAAATGAGGATCACCGAGTCGCCGCAGTACACAGCGGATTATCTCGATCCGGGGAAGCGCTCGATCGCCAATGCCCTGCAGGTTCATTTCACTGACGGCACCAGTACCGAAGTCGTCGAAGTCGAGTACCCTGTCGGCCACCGTCGTCGCCGCGCGGAAGCGATGCCGCTGTTGGAAGAAAAATTCATCGCGAACGCCGGCCGAATTTTTCCGGCCGACCGTGTCCGTGCGTTGCTGGATCTCTGTCTCGATGCGGAACGCCTGTCATCGATGCCGGTCCATGAATTTGCCCGGCAGTGGGAAAGCTTAGATAATTTACAATAATCCATAGGCCAACCAGCAACACCAGAAAGGAAATAATGGCGAATCCGTATGGCCCGCCACCGGCCGAAGACGTCATGGAGCCGGGCAGCTTTGTCGAGCTCGTGTTGTATCCGCGCTTTGCCCGGCTCATTGCGGAACACCG
>DPYP01000337.1:0-10067 GCA_003545375.1 Lentisphaeria bacterium | reverse complement strand
TGCCAAGCCCCGGCCAAATCTCTGATAATCTCTGCCGCCGGCACATCGATCTGGGCGGCGGAGGTCAGAAAAGACGGGGACACGCTGATCTATACGACCACCAGCGGTACCGAGGCGAGCATCCCCGTCAAAGGCGCCAAAGTTGTGCCCGGCGTCGTCCGCGGCAAGCGTTACAGGCCGGAGTTCATCGAGCGGGTCATCACGTTGATCGACGGTCTGTCGGGTAGCCACCCGCACCTGAAGAAACAGTTGCGGCCGCTGCATGACGAATGGCAGGTGTTGAAAACGGGCACAGATGAAACTGCCGGGGCCGCGGTTCAGGAAGCGCTCGACACCTTCAACGCCGGTTCCAGAGATTATGCGGCCTACAACGCCGCAATGACCGACCTCGGCATGATCGACTACAAGGACGTTCAGGGGCGTTTCACCGATCAGACCCAGGCGGCCATCGCCAAGGTGAAAACCGGCTACCACACCGTCGGTCTTGCGAAATTGCGAAAACTCGCGGCACAGGGGAGTGCGTCGATTGACACTTACCGACAGCTAAAACCGCTGGCGGACGAGCTGCTGTTGACAAAGCCGCCGGAAGCAACGGCACAGGAGGCCCGGACACTGCGCACTACCGCAAAGAAACAGGCGATCAAAGGAACCATGCAGACGATCAAGGCGGCGCGCCGGGGCGACATGACGATTGAGATATACCTGCAATGCCGCGGGCTGCTCACCGATCTTCGCACCTATGTGATCAACAGCGGCAAAGCAACAACCGCAATCGATGAAAAACTGGCGGACCTGGTGGCTGAGGCAGATCGAAGCCTGCCGGAGTACGGCTTCAAAAACAATGGCTTTCCGTTGCATCGCGACGACCACAAACTGATCAAACAGGTGGCGCCGTTCTATTCGCAGGCTGCCCCGGCATCACTGCAGATCGACAAGCAGGCGTTCTTGATCGGCGAGACCATGCCGCCGAGGGTGCGCCGCGGGCGCGATGCGGAGCTGACCTTCCGCGTTGTTTTCAATCGCCTGCCGCAGGAGGGCGGGCAGTTCGGCATTTTGATTTATGGCCGTGGCGGCCACAAGGGGAGCAAATATGTGGTGCCGCTTCGGGAATTTAAGATCCAGGACGGTCATGGCCGTGCCGTCATCCGCGACGATTTCACGCGGCTCGATGAACGCATCGTCAAACGTCTGGCACCCGGTAAGTTCAACGTTTTCGCCTTTCTGGCGCACACCGACGAGCACGATTCCTCACCTTCCGACTGGCACGTCCTCAGCACCGGCTGCCCTCTGCCGGTCGGCCCCTGAATCATTCTGCCCGGCGCTCGCGTCGTGCCCAGCCCCTGGATCGGCAACGGCCTGCTGGCCGACGGGGAACTTCTCTGGACGGTCGCGTACGCAACGCCATAGCTGCCAGCCCGACGACCAGGCGTATTCGAGCATCAGCCAGCGTGCCCCGTGCTCGTGCAGCTCGACAAAGACCGGGTCTGCAGGCGCGTAGAACCTGCCGTTGTTCGGGGGTATCAGCAGGTGTACCTGCTCGTCTTGCCGTTGGGCGTGCACTTCGTCCGTGTAGTAGTCGAGCCTCGCCAGAAATCGGTTGTCGAGCTGGTTGCAATAGATCGCGGCTGACCGCAGATCAAACAACAGGATCCGCGAATCCTTCCAGTCGTCATCGACAATCGCCGCGATTTCTGCGCCGGTCGGAGGCGTGCCGATAAACTGGTCACGCTCTTTGCCTTCCAGCCGCAACGGCCACAGCACAACCAGCACAGCCATCAGCAGGCCGCTGGTGAGGACCATGGAAAACCGGGCGCCAGTGCGGCTCTCGGTGAAGTTAGGGCGGTACAGCCAACTATAGAGCATGGGTACCCAACAGAACCCGGCCATCAGAAATTCGCCGCCGAAATAAAGTTGCGAGGCACGACCACCAGCCAGCACTACTACCAGCGCCGCTGTCAGCCAGAACCCCAGCCGCAGATCGAGTGGCATCGACTTGATGAAATGCGTCACCAGCAACAGTACGGCGACAGCGATGCCGGCGACTGCCAGCCGCGGTTCCTCGGCAAACGCCGTGCACAGGGAGGAGTTCTCGAAAAAGGGCAGCAGCCGACGGATACAGAACCATGGGTCGTGCATGATCAGCCAGTTGCACAGCGGATACAGCAGCGCGATATATATGAGCGGCACAAACAGCAGAGTCGTCAATCCCTGGTGCTGTTCGACCTGTTTTCTGCCGTAGACCTGCATCAGGATCAGCGTTGCGATGGCGAAAGCGATGCCGACACCGCCGCCCAGCACCAGGATGGCGCAGTTGATGGCCACGACGATGAGTTCCCGCAACACCGGCTCACGTTGCCAGCGGCTGACATGGTAAAGGGTGCTGGTCATTACCAAAAGGAAAATCCAGAACGGATTTTGCTCCCACAGGTAGTTGCGCAGCGCCGGCACCGCGAAAAGGACAGGGACGAAAATAAAGAGCAGCTTGCTGCGCCCGGTGAAATGCACCAGCCGGCACAGGTAGAAAAAAACCCAAACCTGGCAGATTGCTACCAACCAGGCCTGCGGGTCGCATCCCCCTGGCAGGACGCCCCGCAACAGCAGCAGCAGCAACGCCGGCAGCGGCGGATAATCGAGGACCCCGACGAGCGCCTGTTTGGCCCAGTTCTGCTGGTCCACCAGCGCGATGCAAATGTTCTCGTACACGGCCATCGATTCTGAGCTGGTGAACGGCAGGTGCAGCCGCACTGCCAGCAGTCCGACGGCGGCACCGACGATCAGCACCGGCCGGCGCCAGGCCAGTGGTTCGCGGTGCACCTGATGCGAGGTGCCATACCAAATACGTTCCGCCAGATTACCCATAAGTCAGGATCATTTGAACAGTGCGTGTTACTGCGGCGTCTAAGGCTTTGATACATGTCGCAGTTCAAAGCCTTCCGTGACCGCCCGATTCCGGCCAGCGCGCCGGATCGTTGTCCCCGGTCTGCAACTGGTGCAAACCGTTAATTGAGCACCCGTTGCCGGTTCTGCAACGCCGCTTGACCGCGTCGTTGTATCAGTTACGTTGACAAACACTTCAAGCCGCAGGCGCATTCTCGATCAGTTCAACGCCGACGCCGGGTGGGTTGAATAAAAAAGCGATTGCTTACGTCGAATGGAAACAGGCGAGTTTCAGACACGTATTCGAGCGGCCAAGTCCGGCGATGTAGACGCCTTTGCCGAGTTGTTCGAGGTGTTGCGTCCAGCAACCACCGCGGTGGCTTATCGGCTGGTTGGCCCGAACGATGCGGACGATGTGGTGATGGACACTTATCTTAAAGCCTGGAAAGCCTTGCCGCGGTTTAACGAGCGCTCGTCGCTCAAAACCTGGCTGTACCGAATCGCGCACAATTGCGCGATGGATTACCTGCGGGCCCGGGGCCGGCGTTTGGAACGGACCATGCCGCAAGACGAGGTGGACGACCGCGACATCGGCGAACTCGAGGACCAAAAGGCGTCGTTGCCATCGGCGTCCATCGAAAAAGCCGAGATGGTGACGGCGGTGCGCGGTGCCCTGGCAGAGATGGACGAGATGCATAGACTTGTGCTCGAACTGAGATTCATGGACGACTTGAGCTATGCTGACATCGCCGCGGCGATGGACGTCTCCATTGGTACAGTTATGTCGCGCTTGTTCAACGCAAAGCGAAAACTGCAGCGCATCATGCGGGAGCAGAAACAATGAAAAACATGCCCTGGCGGAAAATCGAAGAGACGCTCCGGGAAGCCGGCAGCGACGATGTGCCCGTGCGCGACAGCGACGCTTTCTGGGAGGCCTTCAAGGCCCGCGCCGAAGGCGAGACGCGTAACGAGCCGTCGCCGGCACCCGTTGTCCGCTTCCCCGCCTGGCTCAAGGCTGCCGCGTGCTTCGCGGTAATTGTGACGGGCGCTGCCTTGCTTATCCCTACTCCATCGAATAATAGTATTGTCGATGCTGAACTCAGTGAGATCACGGCGATCGAGGTTGCCGCTGCCCACGGCGAAATCACAACAGATGAATCGGCCGAGGGCACCATCGTGTGGGTCCACGGATTGGAGCTGGAGGATGCCGGACCAAACCAAATCAAAGCGTTTGATGTCGCTGCCGATCACAGCGCCGTCACAATCATGAACGACGAATCCACCAACAGCACGATCTTGTGGATTCACGGGATGGAATTGAAATAATGCGACGCACAATCAAACTGATGGCGCTGGCACTGGTGTTCGGCGCCAGCTTGGCGAACGCCGGCATCATGTCAGTCCGTCTGGTGCATGCGACCGACGCCGAAGTCGGCATAGATCCCGGACTGTCCGACATCGCCGCTATTTTGAGCAGTCTCCGGTTCGAGAGCTTTTCACTGCTTGGCTCTGATACGGTCCAGTTGCCGGCCGAAGACGCCAGGATCAAGATGGCGCAGGGTTACACCCTGACCTGCAACGGTACCCAGGACGACCTCGCCATCGAAATGAACCACAACGGTCGGGCGCTGCTGAAAACAACAGCAACGCTCAGACGCGGCAAACCGCTGATCCTCGGCGGCTTCCCGACCCGGGAAGGCAAGATCATCCTGGTGCTCAAGGTCGAATAACAAAGTTCTTTTCGAAGTCGCTGTCTGGCATTAGCCACGCGACGAAGCGAATTCCGCGTTTGGTACAACAGATCTCCACGTCCCTGCATGTGCCGTTGCCGAAACGGCATTTGTACTGAAGGGTGCGCGAGAACGAACGCAGACATCGGTTGTGTTAGGGGCATTCACTGTCCGGCCAGGAAGTGTCATGCAGGCTTACTTCTGGCGCGGCCGGGCCTCTGAAATCACCGGTGTTTCCGGCGCCCGGTCGGCGTTGTACTGGATATAGCTCTGCCACTTCTCCGGTACGTTGTCCGCATCGAAGATGGCGTCGACCGGGCACTCGGGGATGCACAGCGCACAGTCGATACATTCGTATGGATCGATGACCAGGATCTTTTCGTCTTCGTGGAAACAATCGACCGGACAGACTTCAACACAGTCGGTGTATTTACAGTCTATACATGGTTCTGTAACGATGTGGGGCATCTGCTCGATTGGCTCCTTTCTGCAGTCTGAAGAAGGTCGCTGTATACGTTAAGTATGATGCGGATTTCGAGAAAACCCAGTGCCGCACGGCTGGTTGCCGGAATTTGAAACCGGCGTAGATTACATCTGCTAGAAATAGACGCGCCCGTCTCACGCTTCCCACACCGCATGCCATATACCGGCAGGCATCCCCCCCCGGGGGCTGCGTCCAGCCCATGAGCGATCCCAAATACATCCGAAACTTTTCCATTATCGCCCACATCGACCATGGCAAGTCGACGCTGGCGGACCGGTTGATGGTGCATACCAACACCATCGACGAACGCAATTTCCAGGATCAATTGCTCGACGACATGGAACTCGAGCGCGAACGCGGTATCACGATCAAATCCCATCCGGTAATCATCAAATACGAAGCCCTCGACGGCCATACGTACACGTTGAACCTGATCGATACTCCCGGGCACGTCGACTTCAGCTACGAAGTAAGCCGCAGTCTTGCCGCCTGCGAAGGCGCGCTGATGCTCCTGGACGCAACCCAGGGCGTACAGGCACAAACCGTTGCCAACGTCAACCTGGCGATGCGGCAGAACCTGACGATCGTCCCGATCATCAACAAGATCGACCTGCCTGCCGCTGATATCGAGATGTGCTATGAGCAGCTCGAGGAAATCCTGACGATCCCCCACGAGGAAGCGATCCTGGCCAGCGCCAAGGACGGCAGAGGCATCGAGGAGGTCCTCGAAGCAATCATCCAGCGTATACCGCCGCCTGAGATCGTTGACGACATCGTGCGCGCCCTGATTTTTGATTCCGCTTACGACGCCTTTCGCGGCGTCGTGAATCTCGTGCGCGTCGTCTCCGGCAGCCTGAAACGCGGTGCCCGTATCCAGTTCTTTGCTACCGGTCAGATGTCCGACATCAAGGAAGTCGGGGTTTTCACACCGAAAATGAAGGCAACCGACGAACTGTTCGCCGGCGCCGTCGGCTACGTCATCGCCAACATCAAGACACCGGACGACTCGAAGATTGGCGACACCATCACGTCGCAGGTCAACGCTTGCGAGGAACCACTGCCGGGTTTTCAGGAAATGCAGCCCATGGTGTACAGTGGCATTTACCCGATCGAGACGGCGGACTACGAGAACCTCAAGTACAGCCTGTCGAAACTGCGACTAAACGACTCCGCCTTCGTCTATCAGGCGGAAACTTCTGCAGCCCTGGGTTTCGGTTTCCGCTGCGGCTTCCTCGGGCTCCTGCATATGGAGATCGTCCAGGAACGGCTGCGGCGTGAGTATGACATGGATATTATTGCCACGTACCCCAGTGTCATCTATCATGTCCACTTGAAGAACGGCGAAATGAAGCCCGTCGATAACCCGGTTTTTCTGCCGGACCCGAACGAAATCGAGCGTATCGAGGAGCCGATGGTGAACGCCAGCATCATATCCCCATCGGACTACATCGGGGTCATCATGAATCTTATACTCGAGCGGCGCGGTCGCTGCCTGAACACTACCACCGTCGACCAGCAACACGTCATGCTGCAGGCGGAACTGCCGTTGCACGAGATCGTCATCGATTTCCACGACAGGTTGAAGTCGATTACCCGCGGCTATGGCAGTATGGATTATGAGTCTGGCATATACCGCACTGGTCCGATGGTCAAGCTTGAAATGCTGGTCAACAAGGAGCCGGTCGATGCGTTCGCCACCATCGTGCACCGCGACCGCGCCGAGAGCCGTGGCCGGCAGATGGCGGAACGACTGAAGGAAGTCGTTCCGCGGCACCTGTTCCAGATAGCGATCCAGGCTGTTGTCGGCAGCAAAGTTGTGGCACGTGAGACGGTGCGTGCCCTGCGCAAAGACGTCACGGCAAAATGCTACGGCGGGGATATCACGCGCAAACGCAAGTTGTTGGAGAAACAGAAAGAAGGTAAGAAGCGCATGAAGCAAGTCGGTAAGGTCAACATTCCCCAGGACGCCTTCATCAAAATTCTAAAAACCAATACCGACTGATGTATTCATTGCCGGCCATCATATTCGATATCCTGCTTTTCGTCGTCTGGCCGGGACACTATATCTACCAGGAATTTCTGTCGAGCCGCCGGCACCGGCAGCGCCGCAGCCTCAAGATGGTCGTTTCGCAGACCCTCTACAGAATCCGTTGGGACCGGGACCGCTTGACTGCGAAACAACAGGAGACCCTCACAGCGCTCAACGAAGAAGCCCGGCAGCATCTCGACAAACCGTTGGATGTGAAGAAATCAAACGCGTTTCTGGAAACCGCGGTGAAACGCATCAAACAGACGGTCCCGAAGCACAAGTACCGGCGCAGCAAGGAAATTCTTGAATTGCTGGTCGTTGTCATCGGGGTTGTCATGGGTATTCGGGCGCTGTTCCTGCAACCGTTCAAGATTCCGACCGGTAGTATGCAGCCGACTCTCAGCGGCATCCATTTTGCGGCGCTCGATGAGGTCGGCGTGTCATGGTGGGAAAAGATTCTGCACTACACCAACGGCTCCCGCCGCTATGTCGACGCGACCGTCTCAGAGTCGGCGCGCGTCTGGCACGATCCCAAAAGAGGCATGGTGAATGACCGCGCTATCCAGAAGAACATGCTGATTTTCTTCCCGTACACCGTGTGGCGTCATTCCAATACAAACTATACGCTGCCGGGCACTCGCGACATTGTCGGCAAATACCTGGCTACCTACCGCATCGAGCATTACCCGGAGGACTATTTGAATTTCAAATCGGGCGAGACCCTGGCCCGTGGCTATCTCGAGCTCGGAGATCACCTGTTCGTCAACCGCACCGTCTACAATTTCACCGAGCCGAAACGTGGTGACATCACGGTTTTTACCACCGACGACCTCTCGTATGAAGGGAGAGCGTTGCGCGGACGCTTCTACATCAAACGACTGGTCGGTGTACCCGGCGACACCCTGCGCATTCGCGACCGCCGACTGTACGTCACCGAAGCCGGCAGCGACAAGGAGGTTGTCGCCGATAGCAGCTTTGATCCTGCCTTCGACCGCATCTACTCATTCAAAGGTGACTACCGCGGCTACTCCTACGCCGGATCCCTGTCGTCAGAATCGAATGAAGTCACGCTGGATGCCGACGAGTACTGGCTGATGGGTGACAATAGCGAGAATAGTCTCGACAGCAGGTTCTGGGGACCCGTGCCGCGACGCAACATCGTCGGCCGCGCGGACTTCGTGTACTGGCCATTCACCCGACGCTGGGGCTTTACCGACTTGGCGGAACCGCTCGACTTCGAGTCCCCGCCCACCCCGATGCCGGGCCTCAAGGAGTAACCTGGACCGGCCTACGCCGCGACCGCGATGATATCTTCCGGCGCTGCCGAAAGCCGCTGCGGTCCCGAGTCGGTGACGACGTAGGTGTTCTCCAGCCCGACGACGCCGTATTGCGGATGCGTCACTTTGGGCTCGACCGCAAGGACATTACCGGCTACCAGGGGCTGGCGCATGCGCGGCGCCAGAATCGGATACTCATTCACCTCCAGCCCGACGCCGTGACCGACGAAGCCGACGTCGTAGCCGGGCGGCCCCATGAACCCTTCGGCGATACCGGCATCGGCCGCCGCCGCGACGGCCGACTCATAAACCGCCTCCGGTACGGCCCCGGGCTTCAGCAGCGACTCAATGTGACGCAGCACCTGCCCGGTACCGTCGAGTATGCGCAATGCCTCTTGCGGCATCTCCCCGAGCACGGCCATGCGAGTCTGATCACAGAAATACCCTGTCGTGTTGCTCAGGTAATCGCAAATGATCGGTGTGTCTGCGACGATTGGATCGCGGTCACCGCCCTGTGGATAAGCCGGGTGCGGTCCTTTGCCGCCAATCGGAAACTGAGAATGTCCCGGGATCGCGCCGTTTGGGCCGGAGACAATGACGCCGGGACTGCATTCCAGATTGAGTCCGCGGAAGCGTGTCAGGCCCAGGCCGCCGGCGCGGTACATGAACGCGTCCAGAGTGGCCTGCAGATCGATGGTTGACATGCCCGGCTTCAGAACCTGCGGCAGCTCCTTGTAGACCGCGTCATTCAGCACCGCGGCGTCGCGAATCTGATCGAGCTCCCAATCGCTCTTCACCGACCGCAAATCCATAATTGCCGGCGATGCGTCTGTGAAACTTGCGGATTCCAGCAGCTTCTCGTAAAACGTCAGCGAGGCGGCCGGCAGCACATCGAGCTCCATTCCGAGACGCCACGGCGCCGGTCCGCACAATTCTTCGACATGCTCCTGTAGCTGGCGCATGCTGCTCAGACCTTGGATATCCGCCAGCGGCGAGTCGGCCTGTGCGCGTTCGAGTACTTTTCGAACCAGCAGCCGCGGCTCGCCGCTCGTCGGGACCAGCAAATGCGCGGTCTGCACAGTACCGGCGAAGTAGTACAGGTCTGTATATTGCACGATGATGACACCATCCAGCGGTGTCTCGCAGTTCGTCATGCGCGATTGCAACGCGGCGATGCGTCCTTGAATTTCATTTTTCGGAATGGTTGCCATATTGCCCAGTCATCCCAGAACCATGATTTGCGAACCTCAGGCCTTGTAATATAAGAGCGGGAGCCGCAGTAAAAATATGTGCAAGCCAGAATTGTAGGGTTCGCCCACCATACCACAGCACTGATAGAATGCTTGTAATTGCCACAAGATGCTTCGGAATCAGTTCACATACCTGCTGAAACGCTGTAGGTTTGCAGCGAGTGGGCTGTCCGGACATGGCAGCCTCCTTTTCCTTCCGCCATCAATCCCTGTAACCGGCCCAGGATATTCCTGATGACAAATGAAGGGCTCGAAAACAAACGCGTCCTCGTCGTCGACGACGAAGCCAGTATTCGCAGGTTGGTGTCACGGCTGCTGACGAAGAACAGCTACGATGTCATCGATACCGACGACGGCAATGAAGCCCTTAAAATTCTGGATACCGATAATATTGATCTGGTAATCTCCGACATTGCCATG
>DPYP01000517.1:2349-10656 GCA_003545375.1 Lentisphaeria bacterium | reverse complement strand
GGCGGAGGCACGCCTGCTGGCAGCCAAGCAGCTGGCGGCAAGCGACCCGCGAGTCGAGGGATTCCTGCTCGACGACTTCAGTACCGGCTCGATGGACGCGGGCGCATCACCGGAGCATATGGCGCGGCTGCAATACATCAACACGACAACGTGGCCGCACCTGCCGCTGTACGAGACCATCTACAGCATGACCCTCGAGCGTGACGGCCTCGCTGACATGATGCGATATGCTGATCTTCTGCTCGTGCCGTTGTGGCATTTCCCCGAGTGCGACACCATGCCGGCACGGATCGAACGCTGCGCCGAGCTCACCGGCAACAAACCGATGCTCGTTTGCCTGTATTTCTACGATTTCGGCAACCACCGGATGCTCGAGCGCAACGAGATGCAGCAGCAGCTCGATATCGTAGAACCACTGATCCGTGAGCAGCGAGTGACCGGCTTGATGATGTGCGGCACCTGCATGATGGATCTCGGTTGGGAATCGGTCGACTGCTATCAGGAGTGGGTCCGTCGGGTCGGCGACGATGAATTGTCCTGAAACCAGTTCCGTGAATCATGCCATACTGAACCATTGATCGACGCGCCAATCGGCCAGCACAAACGGACGTTCAAGTATCCGCGAAAAGATGCGAAGAAATTGCTGTTGTGCAAACTGCGTGCCGCCCTTACGTTTGGGCAAGCCGCCCCTATCGGATAGAACAATATGAAAACGCTTATCGCCAATGCCACGATTATCGATTGCACCGGCAACGAACCATGGCCCGGCCATGTCCTGATCGATGGCGATCGCATCAGCGCCATGCATACAACGGACGATCCGCTGCCGGCCGCTGACCGGACGATCGATGCCGACGGCGCAACGCTGTTGCCCGGCCTGATCGACTGTCACGACCATCAGACCTATCACAACACCTTTGGTCCATTGCCGATGCAGTGGCGTCTGCCGCGCGATGAACTGATCATGCTGTCGATGGTGGCGGGGTGTGATGCCATGCGCCACGGCGTCACGACCATCCGCGAAATGGGTGCCCCCGGCGGGACCAACCTGTCGATGAAACGGGCGCAGGCGGCCGGCACGATCGTCGGCCCGGACATTGTCACCTGCGGCTTGGCACTGTCGATCACCGGCGGGCATGCATACGAAATTTGTGTCGAGGTAGACGGGGTGGACGCAGTCCGGCACGAAGCCAGGCGCCAGCTCAAGAACGGCGCCGACTTCGTCAAGGTCATGGCGTCGAACGAGCAGCCAATGCCGGACCGGGAGGAACAGACTGTCCCGCAGTTTACTTTTGACGAACTGCGCGCCGCCGCCGACGAAGCGCACGAGGCCGGGGTCAAAATCAGCGCCCATGTCTGCGGCAGCAAGGCGATCGAGCGTTGCCTCGATGCCGGAATCGATTCCATCGAGCACGGGGTCTATCTCAACCGCGACCTGGCACAGCGGATGAAGGAACAGGGCGTCTACTACACGCCGACACTCGGGATTTACCGCGCCAACTGCGATCCACACTGGCTGCGCGGCAACGCCAAAGGTGCCTTCTGCGAGATCATTGTCGAAGCCCACAAAGCAAGCTTCGTTCACGCCCGCGAAGCCGGTTTGAAATGGACGATCGGTACGGACGCGATCGTCCCGATGGCCGACGAGATGGATCACCTGATCGAGGCCGGTCTCGATCCGATGACGGTGCTCTGCGCCGCAACCCGCACCAACGCCGAGCTGGTCGAGCGGCTCGACGAAATCGGCACCATCGAGGCGGGCAAGCGCGCCGACATGATGTTGGTTGACGGCCACCCGCTGGCGAATATCCAGACGCTGAAAAACGTCAAAACAGTAATCCAGTCCGGCGTCGTGTACGGCCCCGACCAACTGCTGCCCATGCTGCCGGCAAGCGAAGCACCACCGCCCCCCGACAACCTGCGATGATTCAATGATGGAGTAATGCAGTAATGACGTATTCCAATCGGTATGCACATGTGGCCTGGGCGTTGCTGGTCATCTTCGGCGGGCTCTCCGCAGCAGACGTGAGCGGTGACCAACAAACGCCGGCAGGAACCGGCAAATGGCCGGCCTGGATCGACAGCGACAAGATCCGCGGCGCCTTTGACTTCATCCACACGGACAATCGGGACCACCTCGCGACACTGGCCGCCAACGGCTTCAACACGGTCCTGGTCAGTTGCGCCAGCGTCGATGTCGACAAGCCGGAGGCGATCGCACAGATGAACAAGCAGGCCGACTGGTGCGCCGAGCTCGGGCTGCATTTCTTCCCGAGCACACGGCTGTGCGGCGGGCCGCTGGAACTGCGTCACCTGGTTCCCGGCGGCCGCGCCTATGTGGATGGTACCGGCACCACGCTTACCAAGACCCCCTGCCCGGTCGACCCGGTGTTCTGGGATACCGTCGTCACCAGGCGTGGACAAATGGTGGCCAGGCAATCGCTCACCCACCAGATCGACGGATTCCTCCTCGACCCGGAAATGTACGGAGCGGACGCCTCCAACTTCCCCGGGTACTGCCTGTGCACGCATTGCTTTGACGAATTTTTCGAGCACCGCGAACTGAACGCCGCAATACCGGCTGCGGCCGATCGGGCCGCCTGGCTTCAGCAGCAGGGCCTGCAGGCAGGCTTCAACGAATGGAAAGCGCGGCGGGCCGAGGCTCTGGCACGCGCGACCGAGCAGGCCATCCACCAGATCAACCCGGACCTCGTAATCGGCGTCTTTATGCTCGATGGCAACAACTGGTATTACAATGCCTGGGCCCGTGGCTTCGGTACTGCCGGGATGCCGGCATTGGCCATGTCGGAAAACACCTATTCCACCGGCGCAACACGGTATCTGGGCTGGACCCGCGAGCGCTTGAAGCAGCTCGGGGCGCATGTGGTCCTGGCACCGGGGATGTGGTTACGGCAATTCCCGGTGGAGAACATTGCCGGTCACCTGTTTTATATGGCCCAGGAGTCGGCCGGCTACTGGGTCTTCACGACCCTCGGCCTGTGGATGGAGCCCGAGCCGGTCCCGACCAACGACTATTCGCTGCCGCCGCCGCACAGCAGCTACCTGGACGCCTTCAGCCTGGCCGCTGCGGAGCTGGATCGCCAGGCACAGGAAGGTGAGCGCTTCGCAGCGAAGCTGAAACTCGTCCACATCCAGGGCGCCCCGCGGGAGAGCATCGCGGCAGCAGGCCTTCTGAGCCCGGCCCAGGTGAAGCTGCGAACGCTCAATCCGCAAGGCCGATCGCGCCCGTTGCCCGACAAGCCAACTCTTTACAGCGGCAGCGCTGTCTGCTACTTCCCCGTCGCTGCCGGCAAGGAAATAACCGGGATTCTGAGGAGCCGCCCGGGCGGACACCAGGAGAACGTGCCGGTGTACGCCGTGATCGCCCCCAGCGGTACGGTCGTGGCCGAGGGGGTCCTGCCGCTGAATGAACCGGTGCCGCTGAAGGCGACGGCACCCGAGACAGGGCTGTACAAGCTGGTGCTGGGAACCCAGGCTCACTTCTTCTCCGCCAGCCTCGATATGCCCCACGCTGTCGTGGCCGCTGAGGCAGTCCGAGTCATCCAGCAAGTCAATCGGATGTATTTCTACGTCCCGCCGGACGTCGAGCAGTTCCGCATCGAAGTGGGAACACCCTACGTAGCGGAACAGGCGAAGCTGTTGGTGTGGGATCCGGGTGGCAAAGAGGCAGCCAGCGCGGAGACCTTCGAGCTGCTGCCGGCAGTCGCGGAACTGAATCCCACCCCGGAGCAACGCGGCAAGGTGTGGTCTTTCCACATGCTGCCGACTTATTCGGCCAATCTCAAGTGGGACCCGCAATTGCCGCCCTACCTGGCCGAAGACCCCGAAGCATTGCTCGTACCGATTGAGTAGATCCGCTTACGATACGGGCATCGAAAAAATATTTCCGGTGCAAGCGTAAGTGCCAACCCCAGTCCGTTTGGCAGTCAAGCATGACCGGTGCTCCGGAATCGGTACTGCACAGCCCGCATTCAACGGCCGGGCACGACTGTTCCACCATGAATTCAGCGGTCCTTGACGAACTGGATACGTCCGAATCGCCCGGGCAAGTGGAACGGGCCGTAGGTCGGACTCCATGATTGCACGGCCGACGATGAGCGGCAGACATTGAAGCCCCAGGTTTCCCCGTGCTTCGGCTTGGTCAATACCGCATCCTCGAACAGGATTCGGATCTCGAGGATGAATTCCGCTTCGGTCCGTTGGACGCCGACTTCAATCTCCGGATTCCAATCCAGATCCCCGAACTGGAACGCCCCCGGACCATAGTCCATGACTGATTCATAAGTGTCGCCGTCGGATGAAAGAATGAGTTGAGCGTACCGCCGACCGTCACCGGACGGATCGACAAACAGTTCCAGGCCATAATTCGCCCACGCCCGCGGATGATCACGGCCGCGAAGCTGTTCGGGAAGCACTGTGCCCTCCGGGATCGGGCATCGGGCCGCGAAGTAGAATGCCGTGTCATCGTGGCAGAGCATGAAAGTGTTTTCCGGACCGTCCTTTTTGCCAAACCGGTCGATCGCCATCTCGAACTGTGACGCCTCCTGCCACCCCGGGTCATCCAGGCTGCCGTCGAGCGTGATCTGTCCCTGACGCAACGGCACCCTGCCATTGGGCACCGGCGCCACAGCGTCGAGAAGTGGGAAGGCCGGCCATGCCGCGCGGTCGCCGGCCAGCAGTTTCTCCAGCCTCGCATGCATCGGCTTGAGCACGTCCCAGTAGGCGCTCGCCGGGGTGCCTTTCCAGCGGCCGTAGGGATTTGTCGTTTGCGGGCCGGTAGTGGCATCGGGATTGGTCACCAGTGCCCACGAGTACCAGGCCCACCAGCCGTCGGCGTACAGCGCCGCGAGCAGTCCTCGCTCGGCGAGCTGTTCCGGGCGGTTTTGATTGATCCACAGCCCGCCGATGTACAGGGCGGGCAAGCCACTCTGCTCGATGTACTGCAGGTTGCGCCGCATCGTGAAGGTCGGACCGCTCGTGTACTCGGACTCATCGAGTATGACGCAGGGCACCGTCGAGGTGCCGAACCCGCGGGTATTGCCGGGGAGGTGTTCCATGGTCGACGCGTAGCCGAGTATGAACGCGTCGTTGTGTGCCTGGCAACGCGCCCGTATGCTGTCCAGAAAATCTTCCGTTCTCTTGACCGCAAATCGGCTGTAGTGGCCGTAGACACCGATCTCACGCAGCCAGATGCCGCGCTGCGCCGCCGGTATGCTGTCGTAGATCGTATCGCCGTTGTCCGCGAAGACGTCCAGGTAGGCGCGAAAACAGTAGCTGCAAACACACGGGCCTTCATAATCGGAAAGGTCGGACTCGTACATCTCGGTGTCCAGGATAAAACCATCGGCGCCGGCCTCGGCGAATTTCACCGCCCAGCGGCCGAAGTGGCGTTCGAGATAGGGAAGGTCCAGCGGACAGCAGGTCTTGGTGGCCAGCTTGCCGGCCGGGTCCCGATAGCGGTGGTAAGGGTCCTGGTGGATCGTGCCGTAGCTCATTAAGACCCACACCGCCAGGCCAACCGCATGCGCTGCCTCGATGTTTGCCGGTATGACGTCCGTGAAATCCGGCATGTGCGACCGGTTCTTGTTGTCGGCACGCATGCCAAAAATCACCGTGTTGAATCCACCGTCTGCAAGAACTCGGGCCTGCGTTTTGTCGGTGTCGCCGTAGGGTTTGTGCAGGTCGGCAGACACCCACGCGGCACGAATCTTATCCCGCTTAATCCAGGCCAGCTTCGGGTGCAGTTTCGTCAACGGTTCCGGCTCAAAGGTGATGGGACGCGGATCGATACCGCCTTTGTTCGCTGCGCCTGCGCCGGTCGGCAGCAGCAGCGAACAGGCCAGCAGCAGCGCCAAGGCGCCCGGGATAGAGTTGACAAGATTCATCGCTCCGGTCGTGTTCACGGCATGATCAGTCATCACTTTTTCGATCTCCCTTTCGTCTGTGGTTTAGCCAAGGTCAGCCAGTCACCTCGTCAGGAGACGGCGGGAACCGCCGTCCCGTCAAAACTCTCCATCCAGCCGTTCCCAGGCATCGGGCCAGGACACGCTGCCCCAATCGTGGAATATGCCGGCGGCACTGGACAGGTTGACGAAGACCGCGTGTCCGTCCAGGAACAGTGTGCCGAAACCGGTCTCGTGGTCACCGTAGGTTGGATAGAGAGCAGCGTAAAACAGGCCGGCGTCGAACATGATACAGGTTGCCCCCGGATCACTGATCTTCCACATGGACCCTGCCGTTTGGGCGGCCCGCATCCAGTAGCTCATCCAGTAATTGTTGTTGGCATCGGGAAAATGGTCTTCGTAATTGGTGTATTTGGTCTTGGGACAGTAAAAGATACGCCCATCAGTCATATATCCGGCGAAGTAGAGCGGGCCGGCCCCCTCCTCGACGCCTCGAAAGCGAAGATGTCTGGCGTCTGCGTCAAGGCACCCCGGTGGGGTACACGTACTCGGGTAAGGCGGAATCGTCTGGTGATCTCCCATGTACATATTCCAGGCAATGCCGAGGTTCTTGAAATGGTTGACGCAGGCAATCCGTTTGGCCTGGTCTTTTGCTTTCCCAAGTGCCGGTAACAGCATGGACGCCAGGATCGCGATGATGGCGATCACGACGAGTAACTCGATCAGCGTGAAGCCGTGTTGATTTTCTTTTGAATTAATGAACTCACCCAACCCTAAGAATCAGGCCCCCACATACCGTTTTGATTATTCAGCCAGTCCGCAAAAGGCAGCCTGGCAGTATGACCGTCCGGAAAAAGATAGTTCCCCGAGTTGCGGTGGCGTTTCGGCGTTCCATAATTGAATGGATAGGTTGGAAAAACTTCATGATATGAATCCATTATCCCGTCACCGTCATAGTCCCGGTTTAACGGCCAATAGTAGGGTGACATGATGCCGTTATAGTTGGCATCGCCGACAAGAAAAACGTCTGGATCAGTCTTGGCCAGGCTCTTTCTTTCGTTCGGGGTAAAGTCCCACATGGTCATCACGTAGGGGACATTGGCGCCATAGGTGGGTTCATTTGGTGGCCAGTCGGTTGAAGGGCAGAACAAGTGGCTGTTGACTTTTCTGTCCCACCACCTTTTTGCGTTCCAATCCGGGGCGCCCGGGCTTATTCCCAGATAAGGGGCTGTCGCCGGTTGCCAGGCCTGTGGATAGCCGCCAGCCGCCCATGAAACCCCGTGCGGCAAGAAACCGTCGCTGTCGTCGGCGTACATAGCTATGGCGAATCCGGCCTGCTTCAAATTGCTCAGACACACCGCACTTCTGCCCATCTCCCTGGCTTGGTTCAGCGCCGGCAGAAGCATCGAGGCGAGAATAGCGATAATCGCAATGACGACCAGCAACTCGATGAGGGTAAACCGCATCATACTTCGTCTGCGCCATGGCTTCACCGGGCACGCCAGCAACTCGAACAATGAGTCCACATGAACGATGAGAGTGGCTCTACGCACATTTTTCTGTTCCATCATGTGCTCCGTCCCCCCAAAAAAAGCGAAATCATAGGGGAAGCCAGTGTAGTGCTTAATTCGACACGAATCAAGACAAATGTTCCTCTCATTGGTTGTCTTGCGGCAGCGGTAAATATGGGTGCGGATGCAATATTCATATCGCTATACACAAGAAAAGACTTGCAATTGGTTCAAAATTTCTTTACATCTATAAGCAGCCGTGCGGGAGCAGACGCGCAAAAACGCTTTTCTCGCTGAGACTGAAAAATTAAATCACCAAGTGGAGAAGGATATCATGAATCGCGCTCAGATGACTAAAATCTTGTTCACAATCGCCGTCGTCGCGCTGATGACTTGTACAGTGCGCCAGGCCGAGGCAGTCGTCGTCACCGTCGAGGCCAAGGCAGGCGATTACATCTCGTCAGACGCAACTTTCCTTACCGGCTACAATTGGGGTCCCGGCCCGGCCACGCTCGACATGCCGGATGGTGTTTGGACCGTGACCTACACGCCCAACTGGGTTTGGTACCACGGCGCGGACGTCACGGTAGAGGGCGGTGTTGTCACCAGCGTTGAGTGGCACAGCTACCCCGGCTGGCACAAAGTGGATGACACCACGATCTCCTGTGCCGGCGACGACGTCCTGATCAAGCAGCAACCCGGGCTGGCGGCGGTCTACTACTACGAACCGGGTGGCGGCAGCTATCCTGCCACTTGGGGTGGCGAGACCGGAGTCAGGATGTACGACGGGGCGTGGGAGTTCTACTCAAGCGACTGGACCACCTTCGCCTTTGGCGAGGTCGTCATTTCCGGCAATGAGGCGGTCAGCGTAA